>NZ_CP021404.1:2400000-2702923 GCF_002504165.1 Pacificitalea manganoxidans | reverse complement strand
GTTGCCCATGTAGCCCTCATGCGCCTGCTGGTAGTCGATGTTGCCGACCTTATCGGACATACCCCAGCGCAGCACCATCGCACGGGCCAGCGAGCTAGCCTGTTGGATGTCGCCTGCAGGGCCGTTCGACACTTCGTCCTCGCCATAGGTGAGGATTTCGGCAGCCTTACCGGCCATGGTCATCGCCAGCTTCTGCTCGCATTCCGACTTGTGCCAGTTGAGGCGGTCGATTTCTGGCAGCGACACGACCATGCCAAGCGCACCACCACGCGGAATGATCGTCGCCTTATAGACCGGGTCGCATTTGGGCAGCGACAGACCGACGATGGCGTGGCCCGCTTCGTGATAGGCGGTCTTTTCCTTCTGCTCGGGCGTCAGGACCATCGAGCGCCGTTCCGCGCCCATCATGACCTTATCCTTCGCGTTCTCGAAATCGACCATCGTGACAAAGCGGCGGCCCACACGTGCGGCCATCAGCGCCGCCTCGTTGACGAGGTTCGCGAGATCCGCCCCCGAAAAACCGGGCGTGCCCCGGGCGATCAGCCGCAGGTCCACATCGGGGCCCAGCGGGGTCTTGCGCGCATGCACACCGAGGATCTTCTCGCGCCCCTTGATATCGGGGTTGGGCACGGTGACCTGACGGTCAAAGCGGCCCGGACGCAGCAGCGCGGGGTCAAGCACGTCGCGGCGGTTGGTGGCGGCAAGAATGATGACACCCTCGTTGGCCTCGAACCCGTCCATTTCGACCAGAAGCTGGTTCAGCGTCTGTTCGCGCTCGTCATTGCCGCCGCCGATGCCCGCGCCACGGGACCGGCCCACGGCGTCGATTTCGTCGATGAACACAATGCAGGGCGCGTTCTTCTTCGCCTGCTCGAACATGTCGCGCACGCGGCTGGCGCCGACGCCCACGAACATCTCGACGAAGTCCGAACCCGAAATGGTGAAGAACGGCACACCCGCCTCGCCTGCGATGGCACGGGCAAGCAGCGTCTTACCGGTGCCCGGAGGGCCGACCAGCAACGCGCCTTTCGGGATCTTACCGCCCAAGCGCGAGAATTTCTGCGGGTTGCGCAGGAATTCGACGATTTCTTCCAATTCTTCCTTGGCCTCATCGATACCCGCGACATCGTCAAAGGTCACACGACCATGCTTCTCGGTCAGCATCTTGGCCTTGGACTTACCAAAGCCCATCGCGCCGCCACGGCCACCGCCCTGCATCCGGTTCATCAGGAAAATCCAGATACCGATCAGGATGATGAAGGGCAGCAACGTGCCAAGATAGGCCAGAATGCCGTTTTGCTGCTGTGCCTCTGCGCGGATGGTAACATCACGGGCCAGCAGGCGATCGGTGACATCGGTGCCGGGGGGCAGGATGGTGGTGTAGTTCGACCCGTCATTGCCGCGCACGCGCAGCCTTTCGCCGTCGATGGTGACCGAAGATACGTCACCGGCATCCACTTCCTGCACGAATTCCGAATAGGTCCGAACGTCCGAGGACATCGTGCCCTGACCGCCGCTGAAGAGGTTGAACAGAGCAAGGATCAGAACGAAGAGAACGACCCAGAATGCGATATTTCGCGCGTTGCCCACAAGGCTTCTCCCTAAACCAGGTGCCGGAGTGTCCGGCATCCCACTAAGATAAGGATTTGAAGGCCGGGTTCAATGCGATAGCAGCAATCGTCGGAACCGTTGCAGCCCGGATCGATCCTGCCACTGCCATGCATCTGGCATGCGCCCGGCCCCCGGCACGCAGGCAGCGCTAAGAAGCGTCTCGCCTTCCCATAGGGCAGGGGAGGCCGCGAGCGAGGCGCGCGGCACCCCGGTGTCCCGCCATAGATCCCCGCACTGCCGCAGTCCTTCGACGTCGAGGGCCCGAATTTCAGGGGTTTGCGGGGCAGGCTCGCCTTGCCTAACCTGCCAACGGCCGTCCCATAGTCCCTGATGATCTACAAAATGCCCTGCCACTGCTGCGGGCTCCCGCGCGATGCGCAGCCAATCGGCACTGGTGGTGATCACGCATCCGTGCAGTGTCGCTGCGTCACCGGCGCTGGCCTCCAGCAGGCGGGCAAGTTGTCGCGCCCGCGGCGGATAATCGGCGCCCGAGATCAGTCGCAACGCAGCATTGAGTGTGCGGCGGCGGAATTCCGCGCTGAGGGCGGCAAACGTGTTTCGTGGGATCAACAGGTCGGGCCCGTGCATCTGACACAGGCCCCCGATCCGTGCATCCAGTTCCCGGCCCAGATCGCGCCGCGTGGCGTTGAGGTTGTCGATGCTAAGCGCCACTTGGTCCAGCGGCAGATCGAGCGCGGCCAGCGCCCGGCGCAGGCGCACCCGCTCGAACCGGGTGTCTGCGTTCGACGGATCGTCGATCCAGTCCTGCCCGTGTGACGTGAGCAGCGTCCGTAGCGCGTCGCGGGTCGTGTTAAGAAGCGGGCGATGAAACTGGACGCCATCGCGGCTGAAACGCCGCCGCATGCCAGACAGACCATCCAGCCCGGCCCCGCGCCCCAGTCCCATCAGAAACGTCTCGATGTTGTCGTCGCGCGTGTGGCCCAAGGCGACATGCTCGATGCCACCCTGCCGAGCCCAATCGCCGATCAGCCGGTAGCGGGCGCGCCGTGCCTGATCCTGGAGGTTGCCGCGCCCGTCCCAGCCGTCCCAGCGCAGGATGTCATGCGGAATGCCCAGCGGGATGCAGATGGCCGATACGCGGAGCGCTTCGTCGGCGGCGGCCGGGCGGAGCCCGTGATCGACGGTGACGGCGACCAGCGGGGGCGGATCAGCCTGCGCACGTGCCCAGTCCCGCAGCGCGTAGAGCAGACCGAGCGAATCGCTGCCGCCCGAAACGGCGACGGCGATAGGGCCTGCGCGCGTTTCGGGCGGGTCTTGCTCAAAATGGCTGGAAAGGGCCGCGGCTGGCGTCACGCGCTCAGTTGCAGCCCAGATTGCGCCGGGACTGTCCGGCATCGAAGGCAACGTCCGATTGCGGGAAACGGGCCTGCACTTCGCCCAAGGTCACACAGGCCTCGTTGGTCTGGCCCAGCTGACCCAGCGACACACCCAGCATGTAGAGCGCATTTGGCGCTTTGCCGCCTTCGGGATCGCCGGAGAAGCTTTCCAGATAGGCCCGCGCGGCAGGGGCAGTATCGCCAAGCGCGGTCAGCGCTTCACCACGCCAGAAATGCGCAGGTCCGGTCAGCGGTCCGCCCGGATAGGTCTCGGCAAAGGTCGCAAACTCGTCAGCGGCGCTGCGAAAGCTACCGGAGTCGAGGGCCGCCTTCGCCCGATCGAAATCCGCCTGTTCACTCATCGCCAGCTGCGGCGCGTTGCCCGCGCTGGCCCCGGCACCGCCATTGCCCGGCGCAGGCAGGTTGGCCACGCCGTCATTGATCAGGCCACCGCCAGCGCCACCGCCGGTGCCACCCCCGAAGCTGCCCGATGTGCCGCCGCCGCGCACCGCCGGCATCTCACCGCCGCCAAGAGTCGCGGTCTGGCCGAGCGATCCCAGATCACAATCCTGTTCCAGTTCGCACAAACGAAATTCGAGATCGCCGACCCGGTTGGTGCCGTCGGTCACGACGACATTGATGCGATGCTGCAATTCTTCGGTCTGGGAGGTTAGGCGCTGCAACTCGCTTTCGATGTTGTCGAGCCGCTCCAGCGCGGAGCCTCCGGCCACGGCACCACCCGGCGCGCCGGTGGTGACCAGTTCACGCTTCAGGCGCTGCACTTCGACATAGAGCACCGACAGCTCCTGCCGGATATCGGCGAGGGTTTCGGTATTCGCCTGCGCCGCGACGGGCGCGGCGAGCGGCCCGCTCAGGCCGAGCGTGGCTAAGGTCAGGACAGCTAGAAGATGGCGCATGGCGGAAGCTTTCTCAGTGTGGACCGGCGTGGCACCGGGCCGGGTGGCGTGCCGGACCGGGCATGAGGGCCCGGACCGGCAAAGGTTGTAGACGCGTCGGGATCAGACCCCGGCGCCAGCGGCCAGCACGGTCACCGCGCGGCGGTTCTTGGCATAGCAGGCCTCGGTCGAGCAGACCTCGATCGGGCGTTCCTTGCCGTAGGTGACGGTGCGCAGCCGGCTCGGCGAAATGCCGCGCGAGATCAGGTACTCCTGCGCGGCGTTCGCCCGGCGAGCGCCCAGTGCAAGGTTGTATTCGCGGGTGCCCTGCTCATCGGCGTGACCTTCGATGATGGCCGTATATTCGGGGTTCGACTGCAACCAGGTGGCCTGCCCCGACAGGGTGTTGCGGGCTGTGTCGCTGAGCGTGGACTGATCCACCGCGAACAGGACGCGATCCCCGACGGTCTGGTTGAAATAGGCCACCGACCGGGGATCGGACGGGCCGCCGGTGCCCGCGCCTGCGGAATAGTTCTGATTGCTCAGCCCGGCATCGGCGCCGTAGCCGCCCCCGGCATACTGGTCGGGGCTGGTGCAGGCGGCAGCGCCGATCACAGCGATAAGGGCAAGACCACGCAGGGCGCGGCGGGTCGTAAAGATATTGGAAAGGACGGTCATGTCAGTCTGTCTCTCGTTCCTCGGGGCGCGTCTGGACCTGTCTGCGATCCATGACTGCGCGATGGGGCCGGGCGCGACGGTCAGCCGCCGCGCGGGGCAGGGGTGTCTGCCAAGGTCCCGGGCGGGTGCGCGCGCCGGGGCTTTGGCACAGGTCGTGCGATCAGGGGAGCGGCTCGCCATCGCCCGCGAGAACCGGGGCGTATTCGCCTGTCCGTCCCAGCGCAGAAGCTCCGCCCGGCTCACCGAGCCCCGGCGCGTCGCAGGCCGCAAGGCCCAGAATCAGGGCCATGATCGCGGCGCTCGAAAAGGGTCTGGTCATGTGCGGCTTACTCCTGTCGCTCTCGTTACGTCATGTCCTACCATTGCCGGGCAGGGCGGGGAATTCAATCGCCCGTGCGCGGCGCGGCGTAGGGGCGCCGCCGATCCGCCCCGAGGGTCAGATCGACGGCACTGCGGATTATTGCAGCAGCGGGGACCATGCCGGGTCAGAAGCGGAGCCCCCCGTGGGCACACGTTTCAGGTTCCGGCCTGAGATGTCGACGGAATACAGCGTCGGCTGTCCGCCCGCGCCCGCGCTTTCGCGGGTGAACATCAGCACCCGGCCATTGGGCGCCCATGTCGGACCTTCGTCGAGGAAAGACGCCGTCAGAAGCCGCTCTTCGGAGCCGTCAGTGCGCATCACACCAATGTGGAACCGGCCTGCGTTCTGCTTGGTAAACGCGATAAGATCGCCGCGCGGGGACCACACCGGCGTGCCGTAGCGCCCTTCGCCAAAGCTGATGCGCCGCGCTTCGCCGCCCGATGCGGGCATGATGTAAAGCTGCTGGGTGCCGGACCGGTCGCTTTCAAACACGATCTGGCTGCCATCGGGGGAGAAACTCGGCGCGGTCTCGATCGAGGGCGCGGAGGTTAGGCGCTGCGGCGCGCCGCCGTTGACGTTCAGCGAATAGATGTCGGTATTTCCGCCCTGTGCCAGCGAGTAGACCACGGTCTGCCCGTCCGGCGCGAAGCGCGGCGCAAAGGTCATGGTGCCCGGCTGATCCTCCAACGCGCGGCGCTGCACGGTGCCGACATTCATCAGATAGATCTTTGGGAAGCCGGTTTCGTAGCTGGTATACAGCACCCGGTCGCCGGTGGGCGAGAACCGGGGCGCCAGCACGATCGACGAACTGTCGGTCAGGTATTGGACGTTTGCACCATCGTAATCCATGACGGCCAGCCGTTTGCGGCGGGCATCCTTCGGGCCATCCTCGGCCACGAACACCACGCGGCTGTCAAAATAGCCGCCCTCGCCGGTGATCCGGGAATAGACCTGATCGGCGACCTTATGCGCGATGCGGCGCCAGCTGTCGGACGACCCGCCCAGTTGCAGCCCGTCACCCAAGGGCGCTTCGGAAAACACGTCGAAGAGGCGGAATTTTACATTCACTTGCCCGCTGCCATCGACCGATACGGCGCCGGTGATCAGCGCCTGTGCGTTGATCGCTTTCCAGTCGGGATACTGAACGTTGGCGTCGAAATCCGAAACTTGGCTGATAAAGGCCGAGGAGGGGATCTGCCGGAACAGCCCGGTGCCGACCAAGTCGTCAGCGACGACCTGACTGATCTGCGCGGCAAGCTCACCGGCATTGCCGGATTCGGCCTCGAAGGTCGGAATGGCGAAGGGCAGCGGTTCGATCACGCCTTCGGTGATCTCGATGCGCAGCGGCCCGTTCTGGGCCGTGGCCGGGACGGTGGCGCCCAGCGTCATCGCCATCGCGGCCAGTGTCAGTGCTGCAAGTCCGGATGCTGCGCTGCTGCGCGCTCCGGCCATGATCCCGCGGTTCACCCGTGAGAATGCCATGTCGTTCCCCTCTCTCTATCCGACCCGGTTTGCCCGGAGGTCAAATGCGCCAAGCGCGTGGATTGTTCCCGACCTGCCGTTGCGACAAGACGGGCGGGCGAAGGGCGGCTGCTCATCGCAGGCGCATCCCTTCGGGATTGAAAACCATTTCGATCACCGCCCACTGGCCGTATTTTTCGGCCGGCAGCTGAAAACCGTTGGAGCCGCAACGGATGATCGCCCGCCGCGCGGCCTCGAATGCCTGACGCGCCGCTGCTTCCGAACCGCCCTCATAGCCTATCATACGGATTGAGCCGGTGTCGGGGGTCGCGTTCTGGTTCATGTTTACCGAAACGGTGACCGTGGTGCGCAGTGCCTCGGACGATAGCGAGCCGACATTCCAGCATTGCTGCACGCCCACGCGCAGGGCTTCGCGCTCGCCCGCTGTCATCGGCGGGCCGGAGCGGGTCGGCGCCTGTTCGGGAGCAGACGAACTGCTGCCCACCGCATCGGCCACGGCATCGGCAATCGCATCGGCTAGCGGATCGGCGGCAGGTGCGGGCTCTGGTTCAGGCTCGGGGGTGGGCGCGGGGTCCGGCGTGCGCTCAGGCTCGGGCGTCGGGGCCGGATCGGGCGTGCGGGCGGGTTCCGGTGTGGGGGCCGGTTCGCGCGGCGCGGCGGGGCGCTGCGGGCGCTGGCGGGGACGGGGCGAGCCGGTGGGGGCGAGCGCCAACTGTTCGCCTCCTTCGGGTGTCTCGGCCTCGGTCACGATTTCGGTCGCGGCTTCCTCGGGCGCGGTCGCTTCCTGCGGTTCGGCCACGGTTTCGGCCTCGGCGCTTTGTTCGGGCTCGGCGGCCTCCTGCACATCGGGCGCGACCTGCGCATCGGGGGCCGGGGCGGGGGCCGGGGTCGGTGCGACACGCGGTGCAGGTCGGGGCGTCGGTGTATCCGACCGACCCGGGGCCATCGTCGCACCGGCGGTTTCCTGCGGCGCGACCGGCGCGTCGGGCGCCACATCGCTGACCTCGGCGCGCGGCGTTTCGGCAAGCTCGGTCACATCGGGGGCCGCGTCCGGCGTCTGCGGCGCGGGCGCAGGTTCCGGTTCCGGTGCGGGGGCAGGGGCCGCTTCGGGCGCGGGGGCGGCAGCGGTGTCGGTTTCCGGCGCGGGCGGCTCCGGCGCGGTGGGCGTCGGGCTTTCGACCTCGGGCGGGGCGGTGGAGGCATTGTTGACGAGCGCAGCAAACTCATCCCCCGAGATCATCGTGACCTCGGTGAATTGCATGTCCTGCCGGTCATGGGAAAACAGACCGCCCAGCAGCGCCCAGAGGATGAGCACCGCATGTCCGATCCCGGAGATCATCGTGCCGGTTTTCACCCTGCGCGCTCCCGTTCCAACTGGTTCACATTCGCCCGCCCCGTTCGGGGCGCCCTGATCCTATGGCGGCCGCGCCCGTGCGCGCCGCTCAATTGCCCGCGTCGGTGCCGTCGAGCCTGCGCCCGCCGGTATCGGTGACAAGCCCGATATTGGAGAAGCCGCCCGCGTTCAGCGCGCCCATCACCTCCACCACGCGGGCGTAGGGGATCGATCCGTCAGCCCGCAGGAAGACCTTGTCATCCGCACGTTCCGCCGCGATGCCTTGCAGGCGGGGGATCAGTTCGGCCTCGTCGACCTCGGTTGTCTGGATGGTGACCAGACCGTCCGGGGTCAGCGTGATGGTCAGCGGCTCTTCCTGCTCATGCGGAAGCGCCTGCGCGGCGGTTTTCGGCAATTCCACCGGCACGCCCACGGTCAGCAGCGGTGCCGCGACCATGAAGATGATCAGCAGCACCAGCATCACGTCGACAAAGGGCGTGACGTTGATTTCGGCCATCGCCGCGGGACGCGCCCGACGCCGACCGCGCCGCTTGCCGCTTCCGCCGCCCTTGATGACACCCGCTCCCATCGCTCAGGCGTCCAGCTGGCGCGACAGAATGGTGGAAAACTCGTCGGCGAAGCTTTCGTAATTGCCGATGATGCGGTCGCTGTCGGTCGACAGCTTGTTATAGAAAATCACCGCCGGAATTGCCGCAAGCAGACCCAGACCCGTGGCCAGCAGCGCCTCAGCAATACCGGGGGCGACAACGGCAAGGTTGGTGTTCTGCGCAATGGCGATTTCTTCGAACGCGGTCTTGATGCCCCAGACGGTGCCAAAGAGCCCGACGAACGGCGCGGTGGATCCGACCGTGGCGAGGAAGCTCAGCCCGCTGTTGAGCTGTTCGGTTTCCTTGGCAATGGCCACGTCCATCGAACGGTCGATGCGCGACTGGGCCCCGGCGATCAGCGCGCCATCGTCGCGATGCGAGCGGCGCCATTCCATCATACCGGCGGCAAAGATGCGCTGGGACGAGCCTGCGGGATCTGGGCCGATCTGCTCGAACAGTTCATCGAGCGGCTCCCCCGACCAGAAAGCCCGGTCGAACCGGCCCGCCTGCGCCCGGGCGCGACGATAGGTGATGTGTTTCTGGATGATAATCGCCCATGACCAGAACGATGCGACGATCAGCAGCAGCATGACCAGCTTCACCGTCAGGGTGGCACGCGCGAAAAGGGCGAGCATGGAGAAATCAATCTCCTGCGCCATAGCAAGTGTTTCGGTTTCCATTCTGCCTGCTCGTTGCTCGGGGCGGCGTTGTTGGCCGCTCATTACAGGTGATTCTAACGAAGCGGCAGAGGAAAATCCAACACAACCGCGTCATCGCACGGCCGGTGAGCCCGTGCTTGCCGATCGGGGTATGGCTCAGTCCTGTCCGGGGGCCTGCGCTTGGGGCGCCAACTGGCCGCGCAGCGCGTCCGGCAGGCGCGCCGGTCGCCCTGTCGGACCCAGCGCCACAAGCGTCACCTGCGCGGTAAACAGCACCGTGTCGTCGCGCAAAACCCGTTGCGCCATTTCCAGCCGCGCGCCACGCAGCAGACCGGGCACGGTTTCCACCCGCAACACGTCGCCGAACCGGGCCGGGGCAAGATAGTCCGCCTCCAGCCGCCGCACCGCAAAGACGGTGCCCGCAAGGCGCAAAGCCTCCTGATCGAGCCCGAGCCCCGCGATCCAGTCGGAACGGCCACGTTCGATGAATTTCAGGTAATTGGCATAGTAGACGATCCCGCCCATGTCGGTGTCTTCATACCAGACCTGCACGGGGAGAAGATGCGGTGTGCTCATGTCTGCGGGTGTAGCAGCGGGCAGACCTGCAGGGAATAGGGCGGGCGCATCGTGAACCTGCTCGCGCGGGCGATAGGCCCCCGACGGGAACCGTGGCGTTCGTCCCGCGCGCTGCCCTGAAAATATACCTGCCGTGCCACGGACCCGAACCGGCCCGACGGAGTTAGGCCGCGCAATGCTTTCCCCGGAGGGACCGATGCGAACCTATGCCTGCGTGTGCGGCAATACCCTGTTTTTCGACAATTCCCTGTGCCAGACCTGCGGGCGCGAGGTCGGCTGGTGCCAGAATTGCGAGACGATCTCCGCGCAGGAGCCGCAGGGCGGCACCGATTGGGTTTGCATGACCTGCAACACGACCAACCACAAATGCGAGAACTACGCCGACTGGGCGGTTTGCAACCGGATGGTGCCGGCATTCGAGGATGAAAGCCTCTGCGATGCCTGCCGTTTCAACGATACCGTGCCGGATATGAGCGTGCCCGGAAATCAGGAGAAATGGGCGCGGCTGGAGGCGGCAAAGCGGCGGCTGTTCTACGCGCTTGACCGGCTTGGCCTGCCTTATGGCGCGCGCGATGACGGGATTGATCCGCCGCTGTCCTTCGCCTTTATGGGCGATCCGGTCGATCAGGGGCCGTGGCGGCGGATGGATGACGCCGAGCATGTCTATACCGGCCATGCCAACGGGCTTATCACCATCAACATCAAAGAGGCCGACGACGCTGCGCGCGAAGCCGCCCGTGTCGATATGAACGAGGCGCACCGCACCCTGATTGGTCATTTCCGCCATGAGGTCGGGCATTACTATTGGGATCTGCTGGTCAAGAACGACCCGGTCAAATCCGCTGCCTTCAACGACACGTTCGGTGATCCTGAAAACCCAGATTACGCCACTGCGCTTGACCGGCACTATCAGGAGGGCCCGCCGGAGGATTGGCGCGAAACCCACATCAGCGCCTATGCGACGATGCACCCGTGGGAAGACTGGGCCGAAAGTTTTTCGTTCTATCTGGACATGCGCGCCGTGCTCGACACGGCGGAGCAGCTGGGTCTGCTGGCGCCCCGCGCGGATGCCGAACAGGAAAATGTGGATCTGATGCTCGCGCGATATGCGCAGTTGGGATTGATCCTGAACGAGCTAAACCGGGAAATGGGGCTGCTGGACTTCATGCCTCAGGTCATTACACCGCCGGTCGCGGACAAGCTGAAGGCCGTGCATGCAGCGCTATGGGATGCGCGTCGCGGGGCGATGGCGGCCTGAGCGCGGTCAAAGCACCCGCAACTGCCCGTCTAGCCAAGGCAGCCGGGCGATTGTGGGTTGGACGACCATATCGGCCAGCAACCCGCGCATCCGCGTGGCGACCTGTCCCGGCATGTCTTGCAGCACGCCCGCTCGCGCCGACAGCGTGATCCGGCGGCTCAGCGGGGCAAAGGGCAGGGGGAACACATCGGCCTCGTCCCGGAACCGGTGCGCGCGCGCCAATCCAAGCGGCGTCAGGATCGTCCAGCCCGTGCCCCGCGCCACCATCGCCATGATGGCGTGATAGCTGTCGAGTTCGAATCGCCCCGAGGGACGCAGTTCTTGTGCCAGCAGATGCGCATGGATCTGACGGCCCATCATGTGCCGCTGGGTATATTGGATCAGCGGCAGTTCTCGTAATGCGGGCTCCAGCGCGGCGGGGGTCGTGACACGCCCGCGCGGCATCGCGATGACATAGGGCTCTTCCAGCAGCGGATGGGTTTCCATCCAGTTGGCGCGCTGCCCGGTATCGGCGGCGACGATGACATCTAGGGTGCGATGCTCCAGATGATCGGTGAGCCGATGACTGGCGCCCGTTTCCAACAGGAACTGGCAGCTTTTCAACTCGTCTGCCATCAGGCTCAGCAAGGCGGGCGTCACATCGGCGTCCAAATCCTCGATCATCCCCAGCCGGAAGCTGCGCAGATGGCTCAGGTCATGCGCGGCCAGTTCGGCCTGCGCCTGTGCGGCCTCGTGGCGAATGCGGGTCGCGCGCCGCAGAAACGTCCGGCCTGCCGGTGTCAGGGTGAGCGGGCGGGTCGAGCGGTCGATCAGCGTGCAGCCCAGGGCCGCCTCCAGCCCGGTAATCTGCTGGCTGACGCCCGAGGGGCTTGCCCCCAAACGGCGCGCGGCGGCGGAAATCGCGCCCTCTTCGGCGGTGGCGAGAAACACCTCGATCCCCCATAGCGTTACCCGGCCCGGCGTCTCTGACATGATCGCGGCCCCTTCGCTGCGGCGTTCGGCGCGGACCCTAGGACGGAACCTGCCGCGCGGGCAACCGGCTCTGGCGCGTTGCGGGCATGGCGGGGCCGTTGAAACACGCGCGCCACCCGGCTAGCGTCACGTTCAGACCTCCCATCCAAGCGGATTTTCCCTATGCCCGATACTTCCACTCCCCAAAGCTGGGAAGCCCGCGCCGAGGCTGCGAGCTTCTACGGGTTCACCGATCTGCCGACGATCCATGAGCGCGGCACGGTCGTGCTGACCCATGGCGAGGGCCCCTATGTCGTGGATGTGCAGGGACGCCGCTATCTGGATGCCAATTCGGGTCTGTGGAACATGGTTGCGGGCTTTGACCATCCGGGCCTCGCCGCCGCCGCAAAGGCGCAATATGACCGGTTTCCCGGCTATCACGCGTTTTTCGGACGGATGAGCGATCAGACCGTGATGTTGTCGGAAAAGCTGATCGAGGTGTCGCCTTTCGCGCGGGGCAAGGTGTTCTACACGAACTCCGGCTCCGAGGCGAACGATACGCTGGTCAAGATGCTGTGGTTTCTCAACCGTGCCGAGGGCCGCCCGCAAGCGCGTAAAATCCTGACCCGCAAGAATAGCTATCACGGGGTCACGGTGGTCTCGGCCTCCATGACGGGAAAGCCCTATAACGACGTGTTCGGCCTGCCGCTCGACGGGTTTATTCATCTGGGCTGCCCGCATTATTGGCGCGAGGGGCGCGATGGCGAAAGCGAGGCCGACTACACCGCGCGTCTCGGGGCGGAGCTGGAGGACACCATCGCCCGCGAAGGGGCCGCCAGCATCGCTGCGTTCGTGGCCGAGCCGGTGATGGGGGCAGGCGGGGTGATCGTCCCGCCCGAGGGCTACTTCCAGACCATCGCCCCGATCCTGAAACGCCACGGCATCCCGCTGGTCTCCGACGAGGTGATCTGCGGCTTCGGGCGCACCGGCGCGGTCTGGGGCTGCCAGTCGCTGGATTTCATGCCTGACGCGATCATCGCGTCAAAGGCCATGACCGCCGGGTATTTCCCGATGGGCGCGGTGATCCTTGGCCCCGACCTTGCCGACCGGATGCAGGACGCGGCGGAGGCGATCGAGGAATTTCCGCATGGCTTTACAGCCTCCGGTCATCCGGTAGGCTGCGCCATCGCGCTGAAGGCGATCGACGTCATTTTGAACGAAGGTCTGCTGGACAACGTGCGCGCGCTGACCCCCCGGTTCGAGGCTGGCATGGCTCGTCTGGCACAGATGGACCATATCGGCGAGGCGCGCGGCATGGGCCTAATGGGCGCGCTGGAGGCCGTGCAGGACAAGGCAGGCAAGGTGCCCTTTGACGGCAGCCTGTCGGTGTCCGAGCGTATCGCCAACGCTTCCACCGATGCCGGGCTGATCTGTCGCCCGCTGGGGCAGGCCGTGGTGCTCTGCCCGCCGTTTATCATGACCGACGCCCAGATGGACGAGATGTTCGAGAAGCTGGAACAGGCCCTGACGCGGGTCTTTGCGGAGGTCGGATAACCGCACCGAAGGCCGCAGACGTGCAGCGCAGGGGGGCAATCCTAACCCTCCTGTGACGGCAGGCTGACGGGCATTTCTTGATCTGAGCCTGATTCGCCGTTAGCAGCGCGAGGCTCCGGCGCGGTCCGGGGCCTGCGAAACGGAGCGATGAGCGAATGGCGACTGACAATCCCAACCAGTGGAAGACACTGGACAAGGATCTCAACCGGATCAGCCAGGTGGAATATGCGACACAATACCTGTCGCGCTCCACCGTGGGGATCGGCGTCGCGCTGGCCTTCATGGTCGTGGCGGGGATCGCGGCGGCGGTGTTCGCGGGCGTCGGCCATGACGGGGTGATCCTCGTCGCGGCGGCGGTGTTCGGGGCCTATATGGCGCTGAATATCGGGGCCAATGACGTCGCCAACAACATGGGGCCTGCGGTGGGTGCGAATGCGCTGACCATGGGCGGGGCGATCATCATCGCGGCAGTGTGCGAAAGCGCGGGCGCGTTGCTGGCGGGGGGCGATGTGGTGTCGACCATCGCCAAGGGCATCGTCAGCCCAGACGCCTTTACCGATAACACCGTATTCATCTACGCGATGATGGCGGCGCTCGTCTCCTCTGCGCTGTGGGTGAACCTTGCGACGCTGGTCGGTGCGCCGGTCTCCACCACCCATTCCGTCGTCGGCGGGGTCATGGGCGCGGGCATCGCGGCGGCCGGTCTGGGCGCTGTCAGCTGGCCCACGATGGGCGCCATCGCGGCCAGCTGGGTGATTTCGCCCGTATTGGGCGGGGTGATCGCGGCGGCGTTTCTGGCGCTGATCAAAAGCCGCATCATCTACCGCGAGGATAAACTGGCCGCCGCGCGGGTCTGGGTGCCGATTCTGGTCGCGGTGATGGCGGGGGCATTCACCACTTACCTGACGGTAAAGGGGCTGAAGCGGCTGATCGACATCGACCTGCCTGTGGCCATTTTGCTGGGGCTGCTCGTTGCGCTGGGCACTTGGGCCATCGCCCGTCCGCTCGTCGCGCGCCGGTCCGAAGGGCTGGAAAACCGCAACCGTTCGCTCAAGGTGCTGTTTGGCCTGCCACTGGTGCTGTCGGCGGCGCTGCTGTCCTTTGCGCATGGGGCCAATGACGTCGCCAATGCCGTCGGCCCGCTTGCGGCTATCGTGGCGGTTCTGGAGACGGCGACCCTATCGGGCGCAGTGGCGGTGCCGTTCTGGGTGATGATGATCGGCGCGTTCGGTATTAGCTTTGGCCTGTTTCTGTTCGGGCCGAAACTGATCCGCATGGTGGGCAGCCAGATCACCAAGCTCAACCCGATGCGCGCCTATTGTGTGGCACTGTCGGCGGCGCTGACCGTGATCGTGGCCTCATGGCTGGGGTTGCCCGTCTCGTCGACCCATATCGCCGTGGGCGGGGTGTTCGGGGTCGGCTTCTTTCGGGAATGGTATATGGCGCGGCGCGCGCGCAAGCTGCATCCGGCCAAGCCGGGCAAGGTCATTGCCCGCGAGGAACGCCGCCGCCGCAGACTGGTGCGCCGGTCGCATTTCATGACCATCGTTGCGGCATGGGTCATCACCGTCCCGGCGGCAGCGTTGATGTCGGGGGTGATCTTTCTCGTGCTGGAACAGCTGGCGCCCTGACGCGGTGAGAGCCGCCAATCTCCGCGAGGGGGATTGCCCGGACCCGTCGCTCTGCCTATAGACGGGCGAAATCCGAAAAGACCGACGTGGAGCGCATCATGGCAGGCCATTCCAAATGGGCCAACATCCAGCATCGCAAGGGCCGGCAGGACGCTGCCCGGTCCAAGCTCTTCTCCAAGCTGAGCAAGGAAATCACCGTCGCCGCAAAGATGGGCGACCCTGACCCCGAGAAAAACCCGCGCCTGCGGCTCGCGGTCAAGGAGGCCAAGTCGGTCTCGGTGCCCAAGGACGTGATCGAACGCGCGATCAAGAAATCACAGGGCGGCGATGCCGATACCTACGAAGAGATCCGCTACGAAGGTTACGGCCCCAACGGCGTCGCGGTGATCGTCGAAGCGATGACCGATAACCGCAATCGCACCGCCTCGACAGTGCGCTCGACCTTCTCGAAGAACGGCGGCAATCTGGGCGAAACCGGGTCGGTGTCGTTCATGTTCGAGCGGAAGGGCGAAATCGTCTATCCCGCGTCGGTGGGTGACTACGACACCGTAATGATGGCCGCGATCGAAGCGGGCGCCGAGGATGTCGAAAGCTCCGATGACGGGCATGTCATCTACTGCGCCGATACCGACCTGAACGAGGTTTCGACCGCACTAGAGGCCGATCTGGGCGAAAGCAGCACGACCAAGCTGATCTGGAAGCCGACGACCACGACCGAGATGGATCTCGACGGCATGCAGAAGCTGATGAAGCTGATCGACGCGCTCGAAGATGATGATGACGTGCAGAAGGTCACCACCAACTTCGAAGCCAGTGACGAGGTGATGGAGCAGCTTTGAGCCGCGCCACGCATGACGACCTGACAGGGGCGATCCGGCAGCGGGTCGCCCTTTTTTACGCGCCGGGGGTGCGGATCGCCGGGCGCAGCTTGATCTTCGGCCAGTGGTGCATCGGACTGGCATGAAAAGCTACCTCGTCGATACGGCGGCGTCGTTGGTGTTTTTCACCACCATTGCCGCGCTGAGCGAGCTGTTGATCGCGGGCATGGCGCCGGGGCAGGTGCTGATCGCCCGGTTGATCATGATCCCGGTCATGCTGGCCACGTCCCGCCCCTATGGCCTGTGGCGCGACTGGGTCTTCGCGCGGTTCCAGCCCGCGCGCTGGATCAGCGTCACCCTGACCGACATTGTCGCGTTCGTCGCGTTTCAGGTGCCGGTCTATATCACCACCCTCGTCGTGGCGGGCGCAACATGGGCCGAGATCGGCGCAGCGGTCATGACCGCGATCGTCTTTATGATCCTGCTCAGCCGGCCCTTCGGGATCTATTTGGAAACCCTGCGCAACTGGACCGGCACAGCGGACCGCCGGGGGCCGTAGCGCCCGTTGCCCGTCTGGCCCCTTGCCCGTCCGGCCCTTGCGGCACTGCGGTTCCCTATGCGCTGCAGGACATGCTAGACAGGCGCATGAACTCTCAGGATCCGACCCGCCCGTTCCGCCTGATGGCGCGGAACAACCGACTGACCAATTTTCGCCTTGGCCAGACGCTTCGCCAGCTTGCCCCCAGTGAATGGGAGGCGCCGCGCAGCGGTTTCTTTCCGTCGCTGCGGTCAACGCTCAACCACCTGCTTACTGTCGATCTTTTTTATGTCGATGCGCTCGAAGGGGGCACCACCGGTTTCTCTCACCGCGAGACGCCAGAGCCTTACCCCGACCTTGACGACCTGATCGCCGCGCAGGCCGAGGTGGATCAGCGGCTGATCGATTTTTGTGAAGGGCTGGCCCCGGCGGATCTGGATCGCGTGGTCGAAGTGCACCGCCCGGATCGCGTGCAGCGGGAGCCTTTGCCGGAATTGCTGCTGCACATGTCCCATCATGCCACGCATCACCGGGGACAGGTTCATGCGATGCTGGCGGCGACCTCGATCGCGCCGCCGCCGCAATTCGATGAGTTCCTGACCCGCGATGCGACGCCCGCCCGCCGCGACGAGATGCGTGCCTTGGGCTGGAGCGAGGATTACCTCGCCAGCTGAGCCAGCGCGGTGGCGGTCACGCTTGGCCAGCCGCCGCGCGCCACGCTTTGCGCACAGAGGCCGTGAGCGGAGCCAGCGCGGGCGCAATCAGGCGTCCCACCTGCCACGCCAGCGGCACGTCGAGCGGCGTGTCGGGGATCAACTCCACCAGTCGTCCCGTCGCCAGATCCTCCCGGATCAGCAATTCCGGGTTGGCCCCGTAGCCAAGCCCAGCCCGCGCGGCCTCGGCAAAGCCATGGGATGAGGGCAGCCAATGGGTCGGCATCACGATCTCATGCCCGAACACCGCGCGCGACCAGCGGCGTTGCAGACCGTCCTTCAGATCGTAGGTCAGGGCAGGGGCCTGAGAGAGCGCCTCCGCGGTGACCCCATCGGGGCACCAGCGCTCAAGAAAGCTGGGCGCGGTCACGATCCGGTAACGCATGACACCCAGATCAATGCGGTCGCATCCGGGGATCACGCCGTCATGGGCGCTGACCGCCGCCGAGACCTCGCCCCGGCGCAGCCAGTCGGCGGAATGGTCCTGATCGTCGATCACCAGATCGAACAGAAACTCCGGCGCGCTGCGCATGGCCTCGATAAACCATGTCGCAAGACTGTCGGCGTTCACCGCAACCCGCACCGGGCGCGGGCCATCGACCATCAAGGGGGCGGGCAGATCAGCGGCGATATCCTGCGCCAGCCGGGCCTCCATCAACCGGGTTTCCCCGACATGGCGCACCAGCCGCGCGCCAACGGCTGTCGCGCGGGCGGGCTGGCCCCGCACGACGAGCGCTGTGCCGGTGCGTTCTTCCAATTGGCGGATCCGCTGGGAAATCGCGGAGGGCGTCACTGCCAGCCGGGCCGCCGCGCGATCAAAACTGCCAGTCTCCACCACAGCGGCAAGCGCCAGAAGTGCAGGATAGTCGAGCATTAGCCAGCCTTAATTCGCCGTAGATCATATAAATTGAGCTTATCTTGCGGCGTAGCTAAGTCCAACCGGGAACAGATCCCACACCGGAGCCTCCCCGTGACCCAAGCCTTTGTTAGCGGTTTCAGCCTTGGCCTTGGGCTGATCATGGCCATCGGGGCGCAGAATGCCTTTGTGCTGCGGCATGGGCTGCGCCGTAGTCATGTCTTGCCGCTGGTGGTGATTTGCGCGGGGTCCGATGCGCTGCTGATCGCGGCAGGTGTCGCCGGGGCTTCGGTATTGCTGGATGGCGCGCCGTGGATCGCCTCGCTGATGCGCTATGCCGGCGCCGCGTTCCTGATGGTCTACGGGCTGTTGGCGCTGCGCCGTGCGCTGGGCCCGGCAGAGGCGCTAGATCCCGATGGACAAGGGGCGCAGCGGCTTTGGCCCGTGCTGGCCACCTGTCTGATGCTGACATGGGCGAACCCGCATGTCTATCTGGACACGGTGCTGCTGCTGGGTTCGATTTCGGCGCAGTTCGGCGCGGAGCGATGGCATTTCGGGGCAGGGGCGATGCTTGCGTCGCTGTGTTTCTTTACGGCTTTGGGTTTTGGCGCGCGGCTTATGGCGCCGCTATTCGCCCGGCCCGCCGCGTGGCGCGCGCTGGATGTGGCCGTGGCCGTGACGATGCTGCTGATCGCGCTTTCGCTGGTGCTCGGGGCTTGACCCGGCCGGGTCGGGGACGGCGGCTGCGCGCCAGACCCCGCCCGCCTTGGGCTTACTCCCCAGCCGTGGCGAGGGCCCGCGATGCCTTCTGCGAGGCATAAGCACAGACCAGAAGTTGCGCCATATGGTAGATCATCAGCGGCAAAACGATGGCGGCAAGATCCGCCGGCGGAAAGAGGGCCGTCGCGATCGGAAGCCCGGAGGCAAGGCTTTTGGTAGACCCGCAATAAAATAGAACCGCCCTGTCGGCCCGTTCGAGACCAAAGACGCGCCCCGCCCAGACCATGAGCGTCATCGTGATCGTTAGAAAGGCCAAGACGACCAACGCCAACAGGCTCAGCGTCGCCACCGGCAGCGAGGCCCAGAGCCCCGAAACCGTGCCTGCGCTGAAGGCCGAGAAGACGATCAACAGAATCGCGCCGCGATCTACGATCAGCGTCAGGGTTTTATGTTTGCGCACCTGCCCCCCGATCCACGGTCGGGTGAGCTGACCCAGAAGGAAAGGCAGCAGGATCTGGGTCGCGATCTTGAGCACCGCATCAAGCCGGATACCGCCATCGCCAGTATGCAGCAGCGCGGCGACCAGAAGCGGCGTCAGAACCACGCCGATGAGGTTCGATACCGAGGCGGCACAGATCGCGGCGGGCACATTGCCGCCCGCCATGCCCGTAAAGGCGATCGAGCTTTGCACCGTCGAGGGCAGCACGGCCAGAAACAGCAGGCCCAGCGTCACAGTTGCGCCAAGCAGCGGACTGGTCAGCGTGGCAATCGCAAGTCCCACCACCGGAAACATCAGGTAGGTGGCGGCAAGGGTCAGCCCCTGCAACCGCCAATTGGCGAGCCCGGCCTTTACCGCGGCGGGCTCCAGCTTGGCACCGTAAAGGAAAAACAGCAGCGCCACCGCCCAGAAGGTGACGTGCCCCAGCAACTCCGCCGCGAGGCCTGACGCCGGGGCCAAAACCCCCAGCGCCACCGTGCCCACCAGTAGAAGCATGTAACGGTCGATGCCGATACGATTGAGAAAATCCATTCCGGATGTCTCCGTGTCAGGGAATGATCAGATCAGAAGCCAGCCGCTTGGCCATCCTTGCGCGGGTCCGATCCGGCGGCATAGCCACCCTCCGGCAGGCGCTGCACCAACTGTGCGCCGCCAAATCCAAATGCGTTGTCCGGCGCTTCCACCGTGATCTGGTGTCCCAGCGCCCGCAGCCCTTCGATCACCTCAGCCGAGAGCGTGGGCTCGCAGGCCACATCGAGCCCGGCCAGCATCCGCCAGCGCGGCGCATCGGCGGCGGTCTGCACGTCCTGACCCCACAATCTGGTCCGCAGAAGCAGCTGCACATGACCCTGGGCCTGAATCGGACCACCCATCATGCCAAAGGCCATCAGCGGCGCGCCGCCCTCCATCGCGAACCCGGGGATGATGGTGTGGAACGGGCGTTTGCCACCCGCCACGCAATTGGGATGACCCGGAGTGGTGGTGAAGCCAGACCCCCGGTTTTGCAGTGAAACGCCGATGCCCGGAACCACCACGCCAGACCCGAAACCGGCGTAGTTCGATTGAATGTAGCTGACCATCATGCCCGAGGCATCGGCGGTGGCGAGCAGCACCGTGCCGCCGCGGGTCGGAGCGCCGACACCGTGATCGATGGCCCGCTCAGGATCGATCAGCGCGGCGCGTGTTTTAAGGTAGGCCGGGTCGAGCAGGGCGGTTTCGTCGACCGCGGTCATATATTCGCGGTCGGCGACATAGGCGTGCAGGTCACGATAGGCCAGCTTGATCGCCTCGATCTGCAGGTGAATGGCCGCAAGATCATCGGGGCCGTAATCGCGGATCGCGGTGTGTTCGAGGATGCCGAGCGCCATCAGCGCGGCAATGCCTTGGCCATTGGGCGGGATTTCATGCAGTTCGGTGTTGCCGAAGCTTTGGTGAACCGTGCCGCACCAATCGGCGCGATGCGCAGCCAGATCGTCGGTGGTCATTGCGCCGCCGTTGGCCTGTAGGAAGGCGGCGATTTTCTCGGCAATCTCGCCTTCGTAGAAGGCTTTTCCGCCGGTCTCCGCGATGGCGCGCAGGGTGCTGGCGGCGCCGGGGTTGCGGAACCGCTCGCCAGCGCGCGGGGCGCGGCCTTCGGGCAGGAAAGTCTCAGCAAAGCCGGGTTGGTCGCCCAGCTTTTTCGCGGCCTTGGCCCAGAGGCTGGCGATCACCGGAGATACCACGAATCCGTCTTCGGCATAGCTGATCGCTGGCGCGAGCACCGTGGCGAGATCGAGCTTGCCGAATTTCTCGGAGAGCGCGACCCACGCGCTGATCGCGCCCGGCACGGTGACGCTGTCGACTCCGATTTGCGGCATGCCCTGCGGGAAACGCTCCGGCCCCCATGCTGCGGGGGCGCGGCCAGAGGCGTTAAGGCCATGCAGCTGTGTGCCGTCCCACAGAATGCAGAACGCGTCGGACCCAAGGCCGTTGCCGCTGGGCTCGACAATGGTCAGCGCGGCGGCGGTGGCGATGGCGGCGTCCACCGCGTTGCCGCCCTGCTGCAAAATGCGCAGCCCGGCTTGGGTGGCCAGCGGCTGCGAGGTGGCAACGACGTTGTCGGCCAGCACGGGCGAGCGGCGCGAGGAGTAAACCGGGTCATGACGAAAGTGCATATGAGGTCCTTATCGGAACGGCAGGTGTCAGGGCGCGCGACAGAGCCTGCGTGGTTTTCTGCGGCAAAACCATCACAGAAAGTGACGCGGCGCCAGCAGGCTTTCGCTGGCTGGCACCGCGCGGCGGCTTAGACGGGGTCGCCGACCTGAATGGTCAGTTCACCCAGCCCTTCGATGGCGCCCACCATGGTGTTGCCGGGCACCACCGGTCCGACGCCATGCGGCGTGCCAGCCATGATGATGTCGCCCGGCTGCAACGCGTAGTATTTCGACAGGGTCGAGATGATTTCCGACGTCTTCCAGATCATCAGTTCGAGGTCGGAACTTTGCCGCACGTCGCCGTCGACGGTCAGCGAAATGCTGCCCTTGTCGCGGTGACCGACCTGCGACACCGGATAGATCTCGCTGCAGGGCGCGGAATGATCGAAGGATTTTTTGAGTTCCCAAGGCGCGTTCGGCCCGCTGTTGGTCTCAAGCAGGCGGCGGCGGGTCATGTCGATGCAGATGCCGTAGCCATAGATATGCGACAGCGCCTCGTCTTCGGGGATGTTATAGCCGCCGGATTTAAGCGCCACCATCAACTCGATCTCGAAGTGAAAATCGTCGGTCAGCGGCGGGTAGGGGACAGTGCCGCCATTCTGCACGATGGAATCGGCGGGTTTTTGAAAAATGATCGGAAAATCGCGCGTCGCATCGCCGCCCATCTCCGCCACATGTGCCACGTAGTTCTTACCGATGCAGTAGATACGGCGCACCGGGAACCGGGCCTCACTGCCCGCAACCGGAAGCGACACCTGCTCGGGCGCGGGGACAACGAATGACTTGGAGATTTGCATAGAGATCCTCGGTGTTTGACTGAATTTCAGCCATCGATAACGCACTAAAATCTCTAAATCCAGAAAAAATGCATTTTTCTTGACTCGTTTGGTGGATAGTGCAGTCTGCTACTTGTGAACACCAACAGCGAGGGACAGAAAATGACAACAAGACGACAGATGCTGACCACGGGTGTGGCAGCGATTTCGATGATGGCGATGAGTTTTGCGGCACATGCGCAGGACCTGACCAAGGTGACGCTGGCCATTCCGAGCCCGAGTGGGCTGGGCTACTTCGCGCTGTATAACGCCATCGGTGAAGGCTATATGGCGGAAGAAGGCATTGAGGTCGAAGTGCAGAGCGTGAACGGCTCCGCGCAGGTTCTTCAGGTGCTCGCCGCCGGTCAGGCCGAGTTTGGTCATCCGGGGCCGGGGCCGCTTCTGAACGCCCGCGAAGGCGGCGAAGATATCGTCTATATCTATAACTACTTCTCCTCGAGCCAGTTCAGCCTGGTCGCGGAAGCCGATTCCGGCTTCACCTCCCCGGCCGATCTAAAGGGCAAGGTCGTGGGCGTAGGCACGGCGGATGGCGCAGAAGTGGCTTTTGTTCGCTCGATCTTTGACGCGGCGGGCATGAAGGAAGACGAAGACTACAGCTTCATCACCATCGGCGAAGGCGGTATGGCCGTGGCCGGTTTCATGCAGGACGCGATTGATGCCTATGCTTCCGACACTGTCGGCATGGCGACGCTGCGCCTGCGCGGCATTGATCTGGTCAACCTGACCCCGTCGGAGTTCAAGGGCTACTTCGGTAACGGTTATGCAGTGACCCGCGAATACCTCGACGAAAACCGCGACCTGATCGAAGGCTTTGGCCGGGCACTTGTGCGCGGCGCGAAATTCGGTGCCGCGCCGGGCAATCTTGAGGCAACGCTGGATCACGCCGAAATCGGCAACCCGCAGCTGCTGGAGGACCGCGATTTTGCGCGTGCGCTGTTGGAAACCTACATCATCCGCACCGCACCGGCCTATCCCGAGCAAGGCTATGGTTACCAGCATCCGGACGCTTGGCAGAACTGGCACGACACGCTGGTGAGCTCTGGCGATCTGGCAGCGCCGATGGAGGACCTGACCAAGGCCTACACGAACGAATTCATCGAAACGTGGAATGCCGAATGATCGCGCAGGACATTATGAAGTCGGCCGGGGTAGCACCCCGGCCGATCTATGAGCTCAGCGGGGTCTCGCGCTATTTCAAGGGCGGCGAAATCACCGCCCTCGACGGTGTCGATTTCGAAATCGCACAGGGCGAGTTCCATTCGGTGATCGGCTCAAGCGGATGCGGCAAGACCACCTTGCTGAAGATCATGGCCGGTCTGATGCCCCCCTCGGAAGGCCGGGTAATGCTGGGCGGCAAGCCGGTGCTTGGCCCCCGCGACGACATCGGCATGATGTTCCAGCAGGCGACGATGTTCCCGTGGCGCACGACCATCGAAAACATCCTGCTGCCCATCGAGATCCGCAGGGGCCGCAAGGCCGCGATGGCCGCGCGTCCGCGTGCGGAGGATCTGCTGAAGGTCGTTGGTCTGGCAGGATTTGAGGATGTCTATCCCTCCTCGCTGTCGGGCGGCATGGCCCAGCGGGCCGCGATCTGCCGGATGCTGATTTCGGACCCGGATGTTCTGTTGCTGGATGAGCCGTTCAGCGCGCTTGACGAGATCACCCGCGACTTCATGAACCTCGAACTTCAGAAGGTCTGCATGGAACGTAACGCGTCGGCCTTCCTCGTCACCCATTCGATTTCCGAGGCAGTGATCCTGTCCGACACCGTGCATGTGATGTCGGCCCGCCCCGGTCGCGTGGTCAAGTCGGTCAAGATCGACCTGCCGCGCCCCCGCACGCTGGAGATGACCACCCTGCCAGAGTTCGGCGCCTATGCCACCACGATCCGCAACCTCCTCGACAAAGGAGCTTTCCTGTGAGCAATGCAGAAGTGACGTTGTCAGACGTCTCGGTGCCGACCGAATATCCCGACCATAAGGTCTGGGAGGAAAAGGTCTCGTGGTCCGCGCGGGTGCCGCGCTGGTTTTCCATGGCCGTCATCATGGCGGTGTTTCTGGGGTGCTGGCACTTCGTCACGTCGCTGGGACTGGTCTCGCCCCTGATCCTGCCGTCGGTGCCCGATACCTTTGCCGACATTCTGTTCGTGGGTAAAAGCCTGCTGTCGGGCACATACATGCTGTCGGCCTTCTGGGTCACCACGCAGGAGGTGCTGGTCGGGTTCGTGATCGCGGTCACCGTCGGCGTCACGCTGGGAGTTCTGGTGGGGGAAACCACCATCGGCGAACGCGCAGTGATGCCCTATATCGTGGCCATCGACACCATGCCCAAGATCGCCTTTGCGCCGCTGTTCGTCTCGTGGCTGGGCTTTGGCATTGCGTCGAAAGTGGCGCTGGCGGCCTTTATCTCGGTGTTTCCCATCGTTGTGGGCACTGCTGCCGGATTGCACGCCGCCGATGCCAATGGCCGGATGATGTTCCAAAGCATCGGCGCCTCGCGGATGCAGACCCTGCTGATGCTCAAGGTGCCCTCGGGGCTGCCGCAGTTCTTTACCGGGCTTAAAATCGCCTCGATCAGCGTCGTTGGCGGCGCGGTAGCGGGCGAATTGTTGGGCGGGGGACAGGGATTTGGTGAATTGATCCGCGCAGCCGCAGCGCAACTTAGCACGGCGCGGGTGTTTTCATTGATCATCTATCTCAGCCTGCTAGGGGTGGCGATGTTCGGATTTGTCTCTTGGATGCAGCACAAGTTCGTTTTCTGGCAGCGCAGCAGTACAATCAGGCCGCCGGTTTCGTGAGACTGGCCGCTTTTCACCACCCGGGAATCTGAACGATGTCCGACAAGGATCAGAAATCAACCCGCGCCACGATGGTCTATGACCGGCTGCGCCGTGAGATACTCACCGGGCAGTTCCGACCGTCGGAGAAACTGCGGATTGATGCTATTGCCGGCGCCTATGGCGTCGGCAACAACGCGGTGCGCGAAGCTTTGTCGCGGCTCGCGGCGGAACGGCTGGTGGATCGTCACGAGCGGCGCGGTTTCACCGCGCCGACGCTGGGGCTTGAAGACTGGCGGGTGCTGGGGCGAACCCGGTTTTTGGTGGAATCCATGGCGCTGCGGGAATCGATGCTGAACCGCACCGATGCCTGGGAGGAAAGCATCGTCGTCGCCTTTCACCACCTGTCCAAGATCGGCAAGGCGGCGGGCTTCCGGCAGGACTTGCCGGAGTGGAACACCGAACACCGCAATTTCCACCGCGCGTTGATCGCGAATTGCGGCTCCCATTGGCTGCTGGATTTTTGCGAGCAACTCGCCGATCAGGCGCAGCGCTATATCTACGTCTCGAACCTATACCGGGTGTCGCACCGCGATGGCTTGGCGGAGCATCGAGACCTGATGGATGTGGTGCTGGACGGCAATATCGCGCAGGCCGAAGCGGCCCTCGTTGCGCATTATTCCAAGACCCTCGTGAACCTCGAGGAGTTGTTTCAGACCGAAGATTTCTTGGCGACTTTGGCCCCGGCAGACCCCGGATGATCTGAGGGCTGTGCGTTGGTGCAGCCGCATAGCGGTGCTCATCGGGCGCGGCAATTACCTGCTCTCGGCACGGAATTCCTTGCGCCCCGGCGCGGGGTGAGAGACTGTCCGGCATGACCGATCACACCGGGGCGTCTCGCACGTCCGCTCCCCCCCGTGCCACCACGCCACAGAACCCTGAGCCGCGCAGCGCGACGCCCGCTGCCGCGCCGCCGGTATCCGCCGCGCGCCCCGCCAAGGGCAGCGCTCCGCTGGCCGGTATATTGTGGATGGTGGTGACGGGGCTGTGCATGGTCGGCGTTACCGCAACGGTCAAACAGGCTGGCGGGCGCATCCCGGCTGCGGAATCCGCGTTTCTGCGCTATGTGCTGGGGCTCGTGTTTTTCCTGCCGCTGGTGCCGAAACTGCTGCGTACGCCGATGACCGGCGAACTGGCGCGGCTTTATGGGTTTCGTGCGGTGGTGCATACATTGGGCGTGATGTCGTGGTTCTACGCGATGGCGCGTATCACGATGGCCGAAGTGACGGCGCTGAATTACCTGTCGCCCGTGCTGGTCAGTATCGGGGCCGCGCTGTTTCTGGGTGAGAGGATGGCACTGCGGCGCATGGCGGCCATTGGTGTGGCGCTGATCGGCACGCTCATCATCCTGCGGCCGGGGCTGCGCGCATTGGAGCCGGGGCATTTCGCGATGCTGGCCACGGCGACGGCTTTTGCCTGCTCCTACCTGACCGCAAAGCGCCTGACCGCATTGGCGGAGCCGGTGGTCGTGGTTGCGATCCTGTCGATCACCGTGGCGATCGGGCTTGCCCCATTCGCGCTGCTGAACTGGGTGCCCCCCACGATGGAGGAGGTGTTCTGGCTTTTCGTTTGTGCGGGGCTGGCCTCAGCGGGGCACTTGTTCATGACCTTTGCGTTCCGCGCGGCCCCAATGGCGGTGACGCAGCCGGTGACCTTCCTGCAACTGGTCTGGTCGGTGCTGCTCGGCGCGGCCCTGTTCGGGGAGGCGGTCGACGTCTGGGTTATCGTCGGCGGCGCGTTGGTGCTGGGCGCGATCAGCTTCATCACTTGGCGCGAGGCGATGCTGAACCGTCGCATCACCCCGGCGTCGCCCGCGCTGAAAGGCTAAGCTGCTTCTAGCGGAATTTGTCGGCGAGCCGCTGAAGCGGGCTGCGCGCTTCGGGCTCTTCTGCCGCCGGGGGGGCGGCGGGTTTCGGCGCGCTCGGCTTGGCCGGGGTGTCCGGGGTCGCGTCGGGCTTTGGTCCGCGTGTGCCGCCGGAACTGCGCGCAGGCGCGACCCGCCGCGCCACCGCGTTCTGGAATCCCGGACCATCACCGCGCGCCAAGGCCGCCGCCCCGTCAGAGATGCCGCGCAGCAGATCGTCGAGCCATGCCTCATCCGCTTTCGCGAAATCATGCAGGACATACCCTGCGACGGCCTCCTTACGGCCCGGATGACCGATGCCCAGCCGCACCCGCGCGTAATCCGGTCCGGCATGCTGATGGATCGAACGCAGCCCGTTATGACCCGCATGACCGCCGCCCTGCTTTAGCCGCAGCTTGCCCGGCGCAAGATCCAGTTCGTCGTGAAACACGGTCAGGTCGCCTGCGTCGAGCTTATAGAACCGCAGCGCCTCGCCCACCGACTGCCCCGAAAGATTCATGAAGGTTTCGGGCTTGAGCAGGATGACCTTCTCCCCGCCCAATGTGCCTTCACTGACGGAGCCCTGAAATTTACCGCGCCATGGCGAAAAGCCATGATCCTCGGCGATCCGCTCCACCGCCATAAAGCCGATATTGTGCCGGGTCTGCGCGTATTTCGCGCCCGGATTACCAAGGCCGGCAAAGATCATCATGGCGAGCGTCCTTTTCATGCATGGGGCGTCGCGCCTTCCTGCCGAAATATGCGCCGGAAGTGAAGGGGCGCGCCCCTGTGCCGCGCGCGCCACGCATAGCCTGCATGACAGCATACAAAGAGAGCCAATTCCCACGCAACCGGGGCTGTTCGTCGCCGGGCGAAACGCCTATGACGCGAGCCTTGGCAAGCGAGGGCAGGATATGGGCGAGGTTGAACTGGCGGCGTTGCTCTGTGCCTTTCTGGCAGGCAGCGAGACCGAAACACGGCACTATTTCGACGATTACGATCAGAAGCGCTACGTGCGCATCGACTGCGAAACCGACACCCATGTGATCGAGGTGGGGCTGGATCAGAAAGCCTCGTCCCGTGACAGCGTGCATCAGGCATTGTTCGCAGCCTTCCTGACCGGCAAAAAACCGATGGTCGTGCTGATCGACCGCGATGGTTTCGAAGGCCGGTTTGAATACGAAATGCGTCAGGTGACCCGCGCGGCAGGTGTGGCCTATGCCCGCTGTTCAGAAGATTTCATCCAACGCTGGGCCGCGACCGCCCCGTTTCGCGCCGCAGGCAGTGACAAGCGGCTGGACGATCTGCCGCGCGAAGCCTCGGCCCGCAGCCAGTGCGATCTGACCGAAGGCGCAGGCGCTCAGACCCGCCCCCGCCCAAACCCCAAGATGCTTCGCTGAATTGCGCTGACCGGCGGATAAGCTGCGAACGGATGGCGAACATGCGCTTTCCCTGCGGCGCGGCTTGGGCTAGATTGGCGCCATGAGCAGCTATGATGACAACGACGCCTTCGAGGCGGCGGCCCGTGTGCCGTTGTCGCAACGCGCCATGGGCGCGCAGGCCCACCCGTATCTGAATGATCTCAACCCCGCGCAGCGCGAAGCGGTGGAAGCGCTGGACGGTCCGGTTCTAATGTTGGCCGGGGCCGGCACCGGTAAGACCAAGGCGTTGACGACCCGGATCGCGCATCTGCTGCGCACCGGCACCGCGCGCCCGCACGAAATCCTTGCGGTAACCTTCACCAACAAGGCCGCCCGCGAGATGAAAAACCGCGTCGCGCGGCATCTTGGCGAGACGGTCGAGGGGATGCCGTGGCTGGGCACGTTCCATGCGATCTGTGTGAAATTGCTGCGCCGCCACGCGGAACTGGTCGGGTTGAAGCCGAACTTCACCATTCTCGACACGGACGATCAGATCCGCCTGCTCAAGCAGCTGATTTCAGCCGCGAACATCGATGAGAAACGCTGGCCCGCGCGGCAACTGGCCGGGATCATCGACGGGTGGAAGAATCAGGCGCGCACGCCTGACCGCATCCCGGCAGCCGAAGCGAGCGCGTTTGATGGCAAGGGCCCCGCGCTTTATGCCGCATATCAGGAACGGCTACGCACGCTGAACGCCGTCGATTTCGGCGACCTGCTGCTGCACATGCTGGTGATTTTCCAGACCCATGAGGATGTTCTGGCGCAGTATCGGCGCTGGTTTCGGTTCATCATGGTGGACGAATACCAAGATACCAACGTCGCGCAGTATCTGTGGCTGCGGCTGCTGGCCTCGGAGCATCGCAACATCTGCTGCGTCGGCGATGACGATCAGTCGATTTACGGCTGGCGCGGGGCCGAGGTGGGCAACATCCTGCGGTTCGAGAAGGATTTTCCCGGCGCGCGGGTTATCCGGCTGGAACAGAATTACCGCTCGACCCCGCATATCCTTGCGGCTGCGTCCGGTGTCATCGCGGCCAATCAGGGCCGTTTGGGCAAGACCCTCTGGACCGAGGAGCAGGACGGCGAGAAAGTCCGCCTGATCGGTCATTGGGATGGCGAGGAAGAAGCCCGCTGGATCGGCGAAGAACTCGAATCGATGCAGCAGGGCACCCGTGGTCTGCGGCCCTTCAACCTTGATCAATGTGCGATTCTGGTGCGCGCCAGCCACCAGATGCGCGCCTTTGAGGATCGGTTTCTGACCATCGGCCTGCCGTATCGCGTGATCGGCGGGCCACGGTTCTACGAGCGGCTCGAGATCCGCGATGCGATGGCCTATTTCCGCGTGGCGGTATCGCCCGATGATGATCTGGCTTTCGAGCGGATCGTGAATACGCCGAAGCGGGGTCTGGGCGAAAAGGCGATCCAGAAAATGCAGATCGCCGCACGGGCCAATGGCGTGTCGCTGTTTGAAGGCGCGCGGCTGGTTCTGGCCGCGGGCGATCTGGCCGGGCGGGCAAAGGGCCAGCTGACCGCGCTGCTGGACGGGTTCGGGCGCTGGCACGGGGCCGTGCTGGACCAGCGCGAAAGCCATGTCGAGCTGGCCGAGACGATTTTGGAAGAGTCCGGTTACGTCGCCCACTGGCAGAACGATAAGACCCCCGAAGCGCCGGGGCGTCTGGAAAACCTAAAGGAACTGGTCAAGGCGCTGGAGAATTTCGAGAACCTGCAAGGGTTTCTCGAACATGTCGCGCTGATCATGGACAACGAGACCGAAGAAGGCGGGCCG
The DNA here is from genome assembly GCF_002504165.1 of Pacificitalea manganoxidans. Taxonomy (GTDB): domain Bacteria; phylum Pseudomonadota; class Alphaproteobacteria; order Rhodobacterales; family Rhodobacteraceae; genus Pacificitalea; species Pacificitalea manganoxidans. The sequence continues at coordinate 2,672,930 of NZ_CP021404.1, read as the reverse complement.
AAAGTGTCGATCATGACACTGCACGGCGCCAAGGGTCTGGAATTCCCTGCGGTCTTTCTGCCGGGCTGGGAGGACGGCTTGTTCCCGTCTCAGCGCGCGATGGACGAGCAAGGCCTCAAAGGGCTCGAAGAGGAACGGCGCCTTGCCTATGTCGGCATCACTCGTGCCGAAGAGCTGTGCACTATCTCCTTTGCAGCGAATCGTCGGATTTACGGTCAGTGGCAATCCGCCTTGCCCTCGCGCTTCATCGACGAATTGCCCGAACAGCATGTCGATGTGCTGACGCCGCCCGGCCTCTACGGGGGTGGCTACGGCGCTGCGGGTATGGATAGCAGCTTTGGCAGTGGTATCGAACAGCGCGCCGCATCGGCCAACGTATATAATTCGCCGGGCTGGAAACGGTTGCAGGCGCGCGGTGCGCAGCGTGGCATGGCACAGCCGCAGGAAAGCCGGAACATGGTGATCGACATGACCGCTGTGTCGGCCTTCACCACCGGTGACCGGGTTTTTCATCAGAAGTTCGGCTATGGCGTGGTCGCTGATATCGAGGGCGACAAATTGGAAGTCGCGTTCGATAAGGCGGGCCGCAAAAAGATCGTCGCGAAATTCGTGGTCTCCGCTGATGCAGCGGATGACGTGCCGTTCTGATCCGACGGACGCCGCCCTGATCGGACGTGTCCGGCCGATGCCCTGAACCAATAAGTTCCCCGTGAAACACGCAACCCACGCGCCCGTCAGGCGTGTGGGGCATGCTGCGCGCTGCGCAGAAATTAGTGATGTGCAGAAAACAAAAAGGCGCCGGTCTCAGGGAGGAGGAGGAGACCGGCGCCGGTATCAGAAGGCCCAGGGAGGAGGACGGGCCTTTCCGAACTGTGGTGGGTCGCATCGTGATGCGTCCCGGAATGAGAGGCGACGACCTCAGGGAGGAGGAGGGGCCGTCGCCGTTTTCAGAAGGCCCAGGGAGGAGGACGGGCCTTTCCGAACTGTGGTGGGTCGCATCGTGATGCGTCCCGGAATGAGGGGCGACGACCTCAGGGAGGAGGAGGGGCCGTCGCCGTTTTCAGAAGGCCCAGGGAGGAGGACGGGCCTTTCCGAACTGTGGTGGGTCGCATCGTGATGCGTCCCGGAATGAGGGGCGACGACCTCAGGGAGGAGGAGGGGCCGTCGCCGGTATCAGAAGGCCCAGGGAGGAGGACGGGCCTTTCCGAACTGTGGTGGGTCGCATCGTAATGCGTCCCGGAATGAGAGGCGACGACCTCAGGGAGGAGGAGGGGCCGTCGCCGGTATCAGAAGGCCCAGGGAGGAGGACGGGCCTTTCCGAACTGTGGTGGGTCGCATCGTGATGCGTCCCGGAATGAGAGGCGACGACCTCAGGGAGGAGGAGGGGCCGTCGCCGTTTTCAGAAGGCCCAGGGAGGAGGACGGGCCTTTCCGAACTGTGGTGGGCCGCATCGTGATGCGTCCCGGTAGAAGTGGCGCCGGTCTCAGGGAGGAGGAGAGGACCGTCGCCGGAATTCGGATCGTCCCAGGGAGGAGGACGGGAGATCCGAAAACTGTATCTTTTACTTGTTCGCGGCTTCGTAAGCCACGGAACGGATCTGGCTGCGGTGCAGGCCGAGGTCCGCAAGGTCACGGTCGCTGAGCATGCTCAGCTCGTTGACGGTCTCGCGGTAGACTGCATAGCGTGCCATCGAAGCTTTTGCGCTCTCGACAAACGCGGAGAAGCCGGAAAAGTTCAGAGCGCCGAAGCTGGAGGTGCGGGCGCCGGAGGTGATGTTTGCGTATGCCATTTCATCGTCTTTCGTCTGGTACGGATCGCCGCGTCGGTGCGGTGTTGCCGTCGGATGTGTCAGGCGGCTCGTTGCTGCCCTTCGTTGATCCTCAATGTAGGCATATGCTGCGACTGCACAATGAACGAATGCTCAGACCCGCCATGCGGAAGCTGCATAAGTCTTGCTGACCTATTTTTCTGAGCAATTGTTCAGCTCCATAACAATTGCTGAGGGCGGGGTAATGGGCGGCACTTGCGTCTATGGGCGAAGGCGCTCAGACAAACGCCCAAAGGAGAGGCCCAGTTATGACTGTGAAACGTGAAGAAATCCTTGATGCTCTTAGCAGGCTAAAAGTTTTGGGTGATCGCGACCCTGTGAGCGCGGACCTGATCCGGGCGCTTTCGGTCAGTCCCGAAGGTGCCGTGCGCTTCGTTCTGGAGGCAGCGACTGCCGAAGATGCGGCCAAATTGGAGGCGCAGCGCGGCGCGGTGCAGCAGGTTGTCGAGGCGATTCCCGGTGTCACGAGCGCAACGGTCGGGGTGTCGGCACCGATGCCCGCCAGCGGCGCGGCCCAGCCCAAAGGAAACACCCCGCCCCCGGACCTGAAGATCGGGGGCCACGCAAAGCCGCATCAGGGCGGGCCTGCGAAGGTGCCCGGGATCGACAAGGTGATCGTCGTCGGCTCCGGTAAGGGCGGGGTCGGCAAATCGACTGTCTCAGCTAACCTTGCCGTGGCTCTTGCGCGGGCAGGGCGGAAGGTAGGTCTGCTTGACGCGGACATCTACGGCCCGTCGCAGCCGCGTATGATGGGGGTCACCAAACGGGCGGCCTCGCCCGATGGGAAGGTGATCGAGCCGAGCCATGCCCACGGTGTGACGATGATGTCTATCGGCCTTATGCTGGACGAAGGTCAGGCCGTCGCGTGGCGCGGTCCCATGTTGATGGGCGCCCTGCAGCAACTGCTCGGGCAGGTGAACTGGGGTGAGTTGGATGTGTTGATCGTCGATCTGCCGCCGGGGACGGGGGACATTCAGATCAGCCTCGGACAGCGCACGCAGGTCGACGGCGCGGTCGTCGTATCCACCCCACAGGATGTGGCGCTGATCGACGCGCGGCGGGCGATCGACATGTTTGCGAAGTTCAAGACGCCTGTTCTGGGCCTCATCGAGAATATGACGACCTATATCTGTCCCAATTGTGGGCATGAGGCGCATCTGTTCGGGCATGGCGGGGTCGAAGAGGAAGCGCGCAAGATCGGTGTGCCGTTCCTTGGCGGCCTGCCTCTGGCACTGGAGGTGCGCGAGGCGGGAGATTCAGGACGGCCCGTCGCCGCGGGCGATGGCCCGGTCGCCGGTGCCTATGCGGTGCTGGCCCGGTCGCTGATAGATAGCGGCGTCGTCTGACCAGATCGGGCATGTAGGATGACGGGTGCAGCGGCGGGCCATTGGTCCGCCGCTTTCCGTTCGGGCGTGCCGAAGGCCATAGTCCCCGCTGCGCCACGATTCTGGGATTTGATGGGCCGACATGGCCCAAGCCGCCTAAAATCACAGATGTTCTTTTTTTGTTTCCATGAGTGAATGGAATTGATCCGCAGCAATCACGGGCGAGTGAAAAAAAATCGCTTTTGTGTCGGCCACGCCCAGCTACCACATTTAGACGTTTTTGCTGCATCGCACCCTATATGGGCTGCGCTGATGGCAGATTGTAGACAGTGCATTAAAGCGGGGAGGCTGTGTTGGCCCGGAGAGTCCATGATTTCCCGTTGATTGCCATGATTTCCCATGCCATACCTAATGCCAAGATGAAACGGGCAGAACGGGGCGCCCAAGACCCCATACTTCCCCAAGTGCAGGCTTCATACAGGCACCCGCTTTCATCGCACAAAGAAGAGATCTGACGCGCCAGTTGAGCAGACCAACCCCCCCAGGTGTCTGGCGTAGTTAGGCCCCCAGCAATGGGACGAGGGCGGCGGATTGGGCAGTGGCAGCAGCTCAGTTCGCCGTTTCGTCGTTTAAGGCCCCTGAAAATCATGGGGTCAGGACGAGAGGCAGAGGAGCGGCACAGTGGGTCGCACGTTCAGAGGCGAAGGCCTCCACAAGGTGGACGCGAAGGGCAGGGTGTCGATCCCGGCCAGCTTCCGCCGTGTGCTCGAAGCCTCCGACCCCGAATGGAAAGCCGGCGAAGCCCCGCAGATCGTCATTGTCTATGGCCCGGCGCGCCAACGTTACCTCGAATGCTATACGATGGAGGCGATCGACGAGGTCGATGCCAAGATCAAACGCATGCCGCGTGGCTCGCAGGCCCGCCGTATGCTGGAGCGCATGTTCTCCGGTCAGGCCCACCCCACCAGCGTCGACGAAAGCGGGCGGCTCGTTTTGCCCGCGAAGCTGCGCGAGAAGATCGGACTGACCGGCGAGGCGTATTTCATCGCCACCGGCGACACGTTCCAGATCTGGGATAACACCACCTTCGAGACCGAAGAGCAGAGCAAGGCCGACGAATGGCTGGACGAGCAGGGCGAGGATTTCGATCCGCTGACCTTGCTGGATGCCGCGGCGGAGGAGTGATCCCATGGCCGCGACGGACGATCATCCCCCCGCGACACCTTCTGATCCGCCGCACGTTTCGGTTCTGATCGACCCGATCATCGATACTGTAGCACCGGTGCAGGGGCGTTGGCTTGACGGCACTTTTGGCGCAGGCGGATATGCCCGTCGCCTGCTTGATGCCGGTGCGGAAATGGTGATCGGTGTGGATCGCGACCCTTCCGCTTTCAAACTGGCTGAGCCATGGTGCGGACAGTATGGCGACCGGCTGCAATTGGTCGCGGGACAGTTTTCCGCGCTGGATACGCTGGCGGCGACGGTGACGGATGCGCCGCTTGACGGGGTCGTTCTCGATCTGGGCGTATCCTCCATGCAACTCGATCAGGCTGAACGTGGGTTTTCGTTCATGCGGGACGGGCCGCTCGACATGCGGATGGGCGACGGCGGATTGAGCGCCGCTGATCTGGTCAACGGGGCGGATGAGGGGCGTCTGGCCGACATCCTGTATCACTATGGCGAAGAACGTGCGTCGCGCAGGATTGCCCGGGCCATCGTGGCCCGACGCCCTTTTGAGACCACGCTGCAATTGGCCGAGGTCATCGCCCGTTGTCTGCCGCGCCCCAAACCCGGCAAGCCCGGCCAGATTCACCCCGCAACCCGCAGCTTTCAGGCGATACGCATCGCGGTGAACGACGAATTCGGCGAATTGATCGCCGGGCTGGAAGCGGCGGAACGCGCCTTGGCACCGGGGGGGATGCTGGCGGTCGTCACTTTCCACAGCCTCGAAGATCGAGTGGTTAAACGTTATTTGCAGGCCCGCTCGGCCCCTAAGGCGCAGGTCAACAAATACGCCCGCGAGACAGACGCAGACGCCGCCCCGGTGGCGCAGTGGGATCTGCTGACGCGCAAGGCGATTGGCCCGACGGACGGGGAGATCGCGGCCAACCCCCGCGCGCGTTCGGCCAAGCTGCGCGTGGCCCGGCGCACGAGCCTGCCTGCGGGCGGTGTGGATCGCAGCGAAATGGGCCTGCCCGGCCCGGCAAGCTGGTGGAAGGATTAACGGATGCGCGGCTTCTTCTATGTGTTTTCCGCTCTTGCGGTGATGGCGTTGGCCTTCTGGGCCTATCAGGAAAACTACCGAACCCAGCGGGCGCTGCGGGATGTGGCGCGGCTTCAACGCGACATCGGCAGCCTGCATGAGGCGCTGGCTGTGCAGCGGGCGGAGTGGGCCTATCTCAACCGGCCCGAACGGCTCAACGAACTGGCGGAGATCAATTTCGACCGGCTGGGCCTGCTGCCGTTGGAGCCCGAACAGTTCAGCGATGTCGAGCAGGTGGTGTTTCCGCAGCCCGAATTGCTGCCGATCACCGATCCGATCGAGTTGATGGGCCGGATCGAGACCGCGCAGAACGATCTCGATGAGGACCGGCCATGATACGCACGCCCCTGCGCCCATTGGCGCGCATCCTGTCGGCCCGTGAGAAGGGCGAAAACCCCGACGCGATCGAACGCGAGAACCTCCGCATCCGCCACGAATCGCAGCGCGACCGCCTCCGGCTGAAAGCCGAGGGGCGGTTGTTTGTGCTGGGGGTGTGCTTCTTCTGTGCTTTCGCGGTCGTTGGCACCCGTATGGGGCATCTGGCCAATTCCGAGCCGCAGGAACCGCAGGCCATCGCCTCCGGCAACCCGATCGTGGCGCAGCGCGCCGATATCGTGGACCGCAATGGACGGATCCTTGCCACCAACCTTGCTACCCATTCGCTTTATGCCCAGCCGCCGCTGATGGTGGATAAGCGTGGCGCGGCCCGCAAGCTTGTCGAAATCTTCCCTGATCTGGACGAGGAAACGCTGGTCCGGCAGTTCACGGGTAAACGCAAATTCATCTGGATCAAGAAGAAGCTAAGCCCCGAACAGATGCAGGCCGTGCATGACGTGGGCGATCCCGGTCTGTTGTTTGGCCCGCGCGAGATGCGGCTTTATCCCAACGGGAAGCTCGCCGCGCATATTCTGGGCGGGGCGAGCTTTGGCCGCGAAGGTGTGCATTCGGCGGAGGTGATCGGCACCGCCGGCATCGAAAAGGCCTATGATAAGGAATTGCGCGACCCGGCGCGTGGCGGTCAGCCGCTGAAGCTGTCGATTGATCTGACGGTGCAGGCCGCTGCGCGCGAGGTGCTGGAAGGCGGCATGATGCTGATGAACGCCAAAGGCGCGGCCTCGGTGCTGATGGACATCAAGACGGGCGAGATCGTGTCGATGACCTCGCTGCCCGATTTCGACCCCAATAACCGGCCCCGCGCGCTTCTGGTTGGGGACCAATCCGACAGCCCGCTGTTCAACCGCGCGGTGCAGGGGGTCTATGAGCTGGGCTCGACCTTCAAGATCTTTGCCGTGGCGCAGGCGATGGAGCTGGGGCTGCTGAACGCCAACACCATGATCGATACTACGGGGCCGCTGACGTGGGGCCGGTTCCGCATCAACGATTTCCACAATTACGGACCCTCGCTCAGCGCGACCGACGTCATCGTCGAAAGCTCGAACGTCGGCACAGCGCGCATCGCCATGCAGATCGGCGCGGAGCGGCAGCAGGAGTTTCTCAAGTCGCTGGGCTTCTTCGAGCCGACCCCGGTGGAGTTGATCGAGGCGCCGACGGGCAAGCCGCTGCTGCCGCCGAACTGGTCGGAACTGTCGGCGATGACCATCTCCTACGGGCACGGCCTGTCGTCGAGCCCGCTGCACCTGGCTTCCGCCTATGCCTCGCTGCTCAACGGCGGCACCCGCGTGCAACCGACGCTGATTAAACAGGACTACGTCGCCCCCGGCCCGCGCGTGGTGTCGGAGCGGGTTTCTGCGGAATCGCGGTCGATGCTGCGGCAGGTGGTGACCCGCGGCACCGCCAGCTTTGGCGAGGTGGCGGGCTACGCGGTCGGCGGCAAAACCGGCTCGGCGGATAAGCCAAAGCCGCGCGGTGGCTACTATGACGACAAGGTGATCGCCACCTTCGCGTCGATCTTCCCGGCCCACGACCCCAAATATGTGTTGATCGTCACGCTCGACGAAGGCGTCGAAACCAGCGGCTCGGAGCCGCGCCGCACCGCGGGCTGGACGGCTGTGCCCATCGCCGCCGAAATGATCCGCCGCACCGCTCCGCTTCTGGGGCTCAGACCGACCGTTGAACCCGGCACCCCGCCTGCGTTAATACGCGCATCGAACTGACGGGGAATATCTCATGCGCGAGACAGGCAAGGCGACGACACTGGCGGAGCTAGGCCTGACGGCCTCTCATGGCCGCGAGGCGCGGATTACGGGCATGGCCGTGGACAGTCGCGAGGTGCGCGAAGGCTACTTGTTCGCGGCCCTTCCCGGCACGCGGGTGCATGGCGGTGAATTCATCTCTTTTGCCCTGCGGCAGGGGGCTGTGGCGATTCTGACCGATGCCGAAGGCGCACGGCTGGCCGAGGCCGAAATCGACGCGGCCGATGCGGCTTTGGTCATCGTCGAAGACCCGCGCGAGGCGTTGGCGGGCGCAGCGGCTCTGTGGTTCGGCGCGCAGCCCGATGTGATGGTCGCAGTCACCGGCACCAACGGCAAAACCAGCGTCGCAAGTTTCACCCGCCAGATCTGGAGCGCGATGGGCCTGTCGGCCATCAATGTCGGCACCACCGGCATCGAAGGTGCGTGGCAGGCGCCGCTGGCGCATACGACGCCCGAGCCGATCACCCTGCACCGCGCGCTGGCGGAGGCCGCGGGCGCCGGTGTGACCCATGCCGCGATGGAGGCCTCCTCTCACGGGCTGGCGCAAAAGCGGCTCGACGGGGTGCAGCTGGTCGCCGGTGGGTTCACCAACTTCTCGCAGGATCACCTCGACTACCACGAAGGTTTCGACGCCTATTTCGGTGCCAAGGCCGGGCTGTTTGACCGGGTGCTGCCGCCCGATGCGGTCGCAGTCATCAACATGGACGACGCCCGCGGGCCGGATATGGCCGCCATTGCACGCGCCTATGATTTGCGGGTCATCCGGGTGGGGCGCGAACACAACAATGACCTGTCGATCGTGGGACAGCGATTCGACATGACCGGACAGGATCTGCGATTCGTCTGGGACGGCACGGCGCGGCAGGCCCGGCTGAACCTGATCGGCGGGTTTCAGGCTGAAAACGTGATGATCGCCGCAGGGCTTGTCATCGCCGCCGGGTCGGACCCGGTGGAGGTGTTCAACGCTCTGTCGCAGCTGACCACCGTGCGCGGACGCATGCAACTGGCCGCGACGCGCGAGAACGGCGCGGCGGTTTACGTCGATTACGCCCACACGCCCGATGCGCTGGCCACCGCCATTCAGGCGCTGCGCCCACATGTGATGGGGCGGCTTGTCGTGGTGTTCGGGGCCGGGGGCGACCGGGATCGGGGCAAACGCCCGCTGATGGGGGCGGCGGCGGCGGAACATGCCGATGTGCTGTTCGTCACCGACGACAACCCCCGGTCCGAAGATCCCGCTGCGATCCGGGCGGACATCATGGCCGCCTGTCCCGACGCGACCGAAGTTGCCGACCGGGCCGAGGCGATCCTGCGCGGGGTCGATGCGCTGGGGCCGGGCGATGTGCTGCTGATCGCGGGCAAGGGGCATGAGACCGGCCAGATCGTTGGCGATGATGTTTATCCCTTTGACGATGTGGAACAGGCCTCCGTCGCGGTTGCGGCGCTGGACGGGAAGGTGACATGAGCGTGCTCTGGACGGCTGCGGACGCGGCCCAAGCCACCGGTGGCACCCTGTGCGGCGACTGGCAGGCGCGCGGTGTCTCGATCGATACCCGCAGCATCGAGCAGGGTGATTTGTTCGTGGCGCTGACCGATCAGCGTGACGGGCATGACTTCGTCGGTGACGCGCTGGATCGCGGCGCGGCGGCGGCGTTGGTGTCACGCGTCCCCGAAGGCCTGCGCGAAGACGCGCCGTTGCTGATCGTCGATGACGTGCTGACGGCGTTGGAAGCGATGGCGCGTTTCGCCCGCGCGCGCACCGCTGCGCGGGTGATCGGCGTCACCGGCTCGGTCGGGAAAACCTCGACCAAGGAAATGCTGCGGGTGATGCTTGCGCGGCAGGGCCGGGTCCATGCCTCCGAGAAAAGCTACAACAATCACTGGGGCGTGCCCCTGACGCTGGCGCGGATGCCCCAGACTGCCGATTACGCGGTGATCGAGATCGGCATGAACCACCCCGGTGAAATCGCCCCGCTGGCCGATCTCGCGCAGCTTGACGTGGCGCTCATCACCACGGTGGCCGCAGCTCATATGGAAGCCTTCGACGGGATCGAAGGCATCGCGGCCGAGAAAGCCGCCCTGATGGATGGACTGGTGGCAAACGGCATCGCCGTGCTGCCTGCCGATATCGACACCGCGCCGGTCCTGTTGGATCGGGCCGCCCGGCTCGATACCGCGCCGATCCTGTTTGGTCGCTCGGCTAAGGACGGGTTCCGCCTGATAGGAGTGCAAGCGGCGGGAGGACAGACTGTGGTCAGCGCCGACACGCCCACCGGCCCGCTGGTGTTCAAGCTGGCCACGCCGGGAACGCATTTCGCGATGAACGGGCTTGGCGCGCTGGCAGCCGCACAGGCGGCGGGGGCCGACCTTGCCGTTTGTGCGACCGATTTGGCGGGCTGGCATCCGCTGGCGGGGCGCGGTGCCCGCGAAACCGTGCGGCTCGACAAGGGCGACCCGGATGTGACGCTGGACCTGATCGACGATTCCTATAATGCGAACCCCGCCTCGATGGGCGCGGCGCTGGACATGCTGGCGGCGTCCGAGCCGCGTGACGGTCTGGGCCGGGTGCGGCGTGGCCGCCGCATCGCCGTGCTGGGCGACATGCGCGAACTTGGCGCCGATGCGACCGCGCTCCACGCCGCATTGGCGGCGCATCCGGCAATGGCACGGATCGACCGGGTGCATTGCGTGGGGCCGCTGAGCCGGGCGCTGCACGAGGCCTTGCCCGAGGAAAAGCGTGGCCTCGCCACCGACACATCCGCCGATCTGGCTGCTGCCGTGCATGGGCAGGTCGATGCCGGCGATGTCGTGCTGATTAAGGCCTCTCTCGGCACAGGACTGGCGCGGGTTGTTGACGCCATTCGCAAATTGGGCCAAGCGGGCCCGCAGGACTGAGCCCGCGCCCCCTGGCAATGCCTGTGCCCTGCATGATCGGGCGCGCGCGGGACATGACGTGACACAAGAACAAGAGGCGCGCAGCGGATGCTCTACTGGTTGACCGGCCTGTCGGACGGGGGGGATTTCTTCAACCTCTTTCGCTACATCACCTTTCGGGCTGGAGGCGCGTTCTTTACCGCGCTGGTCTTTGGCTTCCTGTTCGGGCGTCCACTGATCAACCTGCTGCGCAAGCGGCAGTCGAACGGTCAGCCGATCCGCGAAGACGGCCCCGAAAGCCATATCGCCTCCAAGGCGGGCACGCCGACGATGGGCGGGGTGCTGATCCTTGGGGCGCTGGTCGTGTCGACATTGCTTTGGGCGCGGCTCGACATCGCGTTTGTCTGGGTCGTGCTGGGCGTGACCATGGGCTTTGGCGCCATCGGTTTCGTCGATGACTACCATAAGGTGACCAAGAACAATCATGCGGGCCTGTCGGGCAAGCTGCGCCTTGCCCTGGGCTTTGCGATTGCATTCGTCGCCGCTGTGGTCTGCGCATGGGCTCATCCCGAAGAGCTTTCGGGTCAACTGGCGCTGCCGATCTACAAGAACGTGTTGCTGGACATGGGATGGTTTTTTATTCCGTTCGCGATGATCGTGATTGTGGGATCGGCCAATGCGGTGAACCTGACCGATGGGCTCGACGGGCTGGCGATCATGCCGGTCATGATCGCCGCGGGCACGCTCGGTGTTATCGCCTATGCGGTGGGGCGGACCGACTTTACCGAATATCTCGACGTGCATTACGTGCCGGGGACGGGCGAGTTGCTGATCTTCTCTGCAGGGCTCATCGGCGGCGGGCTTGGCTTTCTGTGGTATAACGCCCCGCCCGCAGCGGTGTTCATGGGCGATACCGGCTCGCTTGCGCTGGGCGGCGCGCTGGGCGCGATCGCGGTGGCAACCAAGCACGAGATCGTTCTGGCCATCGTCGGCGGTGTCTTTGTCGTCGAGGCGCTGTCGGTCATCATTCAGGTCGCCTATTTCAAGCGCACCGGTAAACGGGTGTTCCTGATGGCGCCGATCCACCACCATTTCGAAAAACGCGGCTGGGCCGAACCGCAGATCGTGATCCGGTTCTGGATCATTTCGCTGATCCTTGCGCTGATCGGTCTGGCGACGCTGAAGGTGCGCTGATGACCGCGCTGCGCGCGCTGGTCACCGGCGGCACGCGCGGCATCGGCCGCGAGGTGGCGGCGCAACTGGTGCGCGCGGGCGTGGCGGTGACGATCACCGCGCGCGATCCGGCGGCGGGCGCGCGGGTCGGCGCTGAACTGGGCTGCGGCTGGATGCAGATGGATCTCGCGGCGCCCACGACCATGCAGCCGGTGATCGACGCCGAATTCGACATCCTCATCAACAATGCGGGGCTGTTCATCGACGCGCCGCTGATGGACCGACCCGAAGGGCTGGGCACGTCCCTGCAGGTGATGCTCACCGCGCCGTTCCTGCTGATCCGGGCCTTGGCGCCGGGGATGTCCGCGCGCGGGATGGGGCGGATCGTCAATGTGTCTTCTTCGATGGGCAGTTTTGCCAAGGGCATTCCCGGCCCCAACGGCTACGGCGTGTCCAAGGCTGCGCTCAACGCGCTGACGGTGGTATTGGCGCGGGAACTGGACCCCTGCATCCTTATCAATGCCGTCGATCCCGGCTGGGTCGCTACAGATATGGGCGGCACATCCGCGCCACGCCGGGTCGAGGACGCGGCGGCCGAGATCGTCGCGCTGGCATTGCTGCCCGAAGACGGGCCAACGGGCGGGTTTTTCCACCAAGGCCAACCGGCAGCGTGGTAGGCGGGGGCAGGAGCCTCCGGCGGGGATATTTAGGCCATATTGAAACCAGATGCGGCGCGTCTGACCCCATGCTAGCGAGGGGCGGACGCGCAAGGCGAAAGGGCAAAGCATGATTCCGGTTCAGGATGTCGAAGGTCAGACCATCGCGGTTCTCGGGCTGGGACGCTCGGGGCTGAGTGCGGCAAAGGCGCTCGCGGCTGGCGGCGCGCAGGTGCTGGTCTGGGATGACGGGGCGACAGGGCGCGCGGCGGCGGAGGCCGAAGGCTGGGAGCTGCGCGACCTGACCGGTGCGGGCGCATTCGAAGGGGTGGCGTTGCTTGTCGTGTCGCCGGGTATTCCGCACCTCTATCCTCACCCCCACGCGGCCATCGCCAATGCGTTGCGCGCAGGCGTGCCGGTGGACAATGATATCGGGCTGTTTTTCCGGTCTTGGGCGACCGAGGACTGGGACCAGTTTTCGGGTATGCCAAAGGTCGTGGCCGTCACCGGCTCCAACGGGAAGTCAACCACTTCGGCATTGATCCATCATGTGCTGCGCAGCGTCGGGCGCCCCGTGCAACTGGCGGGCAATATCGGGCGCGGTGTGCTCGATATCGATCCGGCGGAAGATCATTCGGTCGTGGTGTTGGAACTGTCGAGCTACCAGACCGAGCTGGCCCGCGCCATCACCCCCGATGTGGCGGTGTTCACCAACCTGACCCCTGATCATTTGGATCGCCATGGCGGCATGGGCGGCTATTTCGCGGCCAAGCGCCGGCTTTTTGCCGAGGGCGGACCGGACCGTGCGGTGGTCGGCGTGGATGAGCCGGAGGGGCTATTTCTGGCCGGGCAATTGGCGGTGGGACCGGGCGATGATCGCGTGATCCGGGTGTCATCGGGGCAAAAGCTCGACGGTCCGGGCTGGTCGGTCTTTGCGCGCAAGGGGTTCCTGTCGGAATATCGCAAAAGCCGTCAGATCGGCTCCATCGATCTGCGTGCAATCCCGGGCTTGCCGGGCGCGCATAACCACCAGAATGCCTGCGCCGCCTATGCGGCCTGTCGCGCGCTGGGTTTAGGGCCACGCCAGATCGAAGCGGGCTTTGCCGATTTTGCGGGGCTGCCGCACCGCTCCCAGATCGTGGCCGAGGCCGGGGGCGTGCGTTGGGTCAATGACAGCAAGGCCACCAATGTCGACAGCGCCGCCAAGGCCTTGCAGGCGTTTGATCGTATCCGCTGGATCTGCGGCGGACTGGAGAAGGAAGGCGGGCTCGACGCGCTGCATCCGCATCTGGGCCGGGTGGTGAAGGCCTATGTCATCGGGCGCGAGGCCGAAGGCTTTGCGCTGCGGCTGGGGCCGGGGGCCGAGGCGGAGGTTTGCGAGACGATGGAGGTTGCCGTCGCCCGCGCTCATGCCGAGGCTGCATCCGGCGAGACCGTGCTGCTCGCCCCGGCCGCTGCAAGTTTCGACCAGTATGACAGTTTCGAGAAGCGCGGCGAGGATTTCATCGCCCGTGTGACCGCCTTGACGGATTAACCCGCTGCGATGATCGCCCGGCCTGCGGCGACCGCGCTGCTCCACGCCCATTGGAAATTGTAGCCGCCGAGCCAGCCGGTCACGTCGACGCATTCGCCAATCGCATAGAGCCCGGGCACCGCGCGCGCCTGCATCGTCCGGCTGTCGAGCGCATCCGTGTCGATCCCGCCTAGGGTCACTTCGGCGGTGCGATAGCCTTCGGTTCCGGTGGGCGTCAGCTCCCACCCCGCGATCCGGTCGCACAGCGCGCGCAGCCGTGCATCGGATTGATCGGCCAGATTGCCGGTCAGCCCTTCGGCCTGCACCAGATGGTCCGCAAGCCGCTTGGGCAGATGCTCGGCCAGCACCGTCGCGACCGCGCGCCGCCCGGACTGCTGGCGCGCCGCGCGCAGGGCCTCGAAAATCGGCGCGCCGGGGGCGAGGTCAAGCCGGACCGGCGTGCCTTCGGCCCAGTAGCTCGACACTTGCAGGATCGCGGGACCGGACAGCCCGCGATGGGTAAAGAGGATCGCCTCGTCAAAGCTGGTACCCGCAGTCTCGGCCCGGCCCGGCACCGCGATCCCGGCAAGCGGCTTTAGCCCGGTTTCCTCGCCGAAGGTGAAGGGCACCAGACCGGCGCGGGTTTCGGTGACCGGCAGGCCGAACTGTTCCGCAATGCGATAGGCCAGCCCGGTGGCGCCCATCTTGGGGATCGATTTGCCCCCCGTCGCCAGCACCAGATTGCGCGCGCGCACCGTGAGGCGGGCGCCGTCCCGCTCCAGCACCGCGACGAATCCGTCACCGTCATGGCGGATGTCCACAACCCCGGTCTGAAGCCACAGATCGGCCCCGGCGCGGCGGGCTTCGTCGCAGAGCATGGTGACGATCTGTCGGGCGCTGTCATCGCAGAAAAGCTGGCCCAGCGTCTTTTCGTGCCATGCGATTCGATGCTGCTCGACCAGATCGAGGAAATCCCACTGCGTGTAGCGCTTCAGCGCCGATTTGCAGAAATGCGGATTGCCGGACAGAAACGCCTCTGGGCTGCACTGCATGTTGGTAAAATTGCAGCGTCCCCCGCCGGAGATGCGGATTTTCTCGCCGGGCGCGCGGGCATGGTCCACGATCAACACGCCGGGGCCTGCATGGGCGGCGCACATCAGGCCAGCGGCACCGGCGCCAAGGATCAGAGTCTGGTATTGGGAATCGCTTTGCATGCGGGGGCAGAAGCACGGCAGCCGCTGCGGCGCAAGGGGTGACCGATAGGTCACGGTCCAGCCTTTTTCCTAGCCCTTGCAGTCGAATGGGCGTAGACTTCGGATGAGATCCGGAAAACCGGGCAATACAGGCAGTAGGGGCAGTCCCGATGACCGAGATGGTGTATGGCACCGCGCCGTTGCGCGTGGGCGATCCCGTGATTCCGCGCTGGTGGCGGACGATCGACAAATGGACGATGTCCTGCATTCTGCTCCTGTTCGGGGTGGGTTTGCTGCTGGGCCTCGCATCCTCCCCGCCGCTGGCGGCGCGCAACGGGTTTGAACCCTTCCATTATGTGCAGCGACAGGCCGTGTTCGGTGGTCTCGCACTAGTTGCGATGTTCATCACGTCGATGATGTCGCCCAGTCTGGTGCGCCGTTTGGCTGTGCTGGGATTTGCCGTCGCGTTCGTCGGGATCGCGTTGCTGCCGGTGTTTGGCACTGATTTTGGCAAGGGTGCAGTGCGCTGGTATTCGCTGGGCTTTGCCTCCGTTCAGCCTTCGGAATTTCTGAAGCCCGGCTTCGTCGTACTGGCCGCGTGGCTGATGGCGGCAGGGCAGGATATCGGCGGCCCGCCGGGCAAGCAGATGTCCTTCGCTCTGGCTATCGTCATCGTAGCGTTTTTGTCGATGCAGCCGGACTTCGGGCAATCGGCGCTGATCCTGTTCGGCTGGGGCGTGATGTATTTCGTAGCCGGCGCTCCGATCGTGCTGCTGATCGGCATCGCGGGTGCGGTGGTGGCCGCAGGCACCGTGTTTTACAACACGTCCGAGCATTTCGCCCGCCGCATCGATGGCTTCCTGAGCCCGGATCTCGACCCCACCACACAGCTGGGCTACGCGACGAACGCTATTCAGGAGGGCGGCTTTTTCGGCGTGGGCGTCGGTGAGGGGCAGGTGAAATGGTCGCTGCCGGATGCGCATACTGATTTCATCATCGCCGTCGCCGCCGAGGAATACGGCCTGATCCTCGTGCTGTTGATTATCCTTCTCTACACGCTGATCGTCGTGCGCTCGATGCTGCGGCTGATGCGGGAGCGGGATCCGTTCATCCGGCTGGCGGGCACGGGCCTTGCGTGCATTTTTGCCGTGCAGGCGCTTATCAACATGGGCGTTGCGGTGCGGTTGCTGCCGGCCAAGGGGATGACCCTGCCGTTCGTGTCCTATGGGGGCTCCTCGCTGATCGCGGGCGGGATCACCGTGGGGATGCTGCTTGCCTTCACCCGGACCCGCCCGCAGGGCGAGATCGGTGACATCCTGCTGCGCCGGGGGCGCTGAGGCATGACGGTGACGAAACGCGACGACGCGCCCCTTCTGGTGATCGCGGCCGGTGGCACCGGCGGCCATATGTTCCCCGCACAGGCGCTGGCCGAAGCAATGCTGGAGCGCGGCTGGCGGGTGAAGCTGTCAACCGACGCGCGGGGTGCACGCTATACTGGCGGCTTCCCGCATGTGGTCGAGATCGAGCAAGTGTCCTCCGCGACCTTTGCCCGTGGCGGCGCGCTGGCCAAACTGCTTGTCGGGCCGCGCATTGCCGGGGGCGTTGCCTCGGCCATATGGGGCATGATCCGGGATCGGCCCCGCGTGGTGGTGGGGTTTGGCGGCTATCCGTCAATTCCCGCTTTGAGCGCCGCTGCGGCCCTGCGCCTGCCGCGCATGATCCACGAACAAAACGGCGTGCTGGGGCGTGTGAACCAACTGTTCGCAAAGCGGGTCGATACCGTCGCCTGTGGCACCTGGCCTACGGAATTGCCGGAGGGGGTCGAGGGCGTTCATACCGGCAACCCGGTCCGCGCCAAGGTGCTGGAGCGTGCCGCCGCGGGCTATATCGCGCCGGGCGATCATCCAATGTCGGTGCTGGTCATCGGCGGCTCCCAAGGGGCGCGAATTCTGTCGGATGTGGTGCCGGAGGCGCTGGCGCTGGTGCCGGAGGCTTTGCGCCGCAATATCCGCGTGGCTCATCAGGCCCGCGAGGAAGACATGGAGCGTGTCGCGCAGACCTATATTGCCGCAGGCATGGATGCCGAAGTGCGCCCGTTCTTTCAGGACATTCCCCGTCGCTTGTCTGAGGCACAGTTGGTGATCAGCCGGGCAGGGGCCTCGTCGGTCGCCGATATTTCGGTGATCGGGCGTCCTTCGATCCTGATCCCGCTGGCCGCCGCGATCCGCGATGAACAGACCGCCAATGCCCAAGGGCTTGCGCGCGCCGATGCGGCAGTGCTGATCCCGGAAAGCCAACTGACCCGCGAAAGCCTCGCCGAGCAGGTCGCTGCGGTCCTTGGCTCCCCCGAAGGGGCGGAGCAAATGGCCCGTGCCGCCCTGACCCAAGGCCGCCCCGATGCGACCGAACGGCTCGTCGATCTGGTCGAAGGGCTGGCCAATGCGCCCGTCGCCGCTACCTCCGGCAAAACGCGCGACTGAAACACGAATACGAACGGACAAAGCTTTATGAACGCCGTCACCAAACTGCCCACCCAACTGGGTCCGATCCACTTTGTCGGGATCGGTGGCATCGGCATGTCGGGCATCGCGGAAGTGCTGGTCAATCACGGCTACGCCGTGCAGGGCTCCGACCTGAAGGCCTCGCCCATCACCAAGCGGCTCGAAGATATGGGCGCGGTCATCTGCATCGGTCAGAAGGCCGAGAATCTGGAGAATGCCGAGGTCGTCGTGATTTCCTCGGCGATCAAGCCCGGCAATGCGGAGTTGGACGAAGCCCGCCGCCGCGGTCTGCCCGTGGTTCGTCGGGCCGAAATGCTGGCCGAACTGATGCGGCTGAAATCCAACATCGCGGTCGCGGGCACGCACGGCAAAACGACGACCACGACGCTGGTCGCGACCCTGCTTGATGCAGGCGGCATCGATCCGACCGTGATCAATGGCGGCGTGATCCACGCCTATGGCTCCAACGCGCGGGTCGGCACCGGCGATTGGATGGTCGTCGAGGCGGATGAAAGCGATGGCACCTTCAACCGGCTGCCCGCGACCATTGCCATCGTCACCAATATCGACCCGGAGCATATGGAGCATTGGGGCGATTTCGATCAGCTGCGGCGCGGTTTCTTGAACTTCGTCTCCAATATCCCGTTCTACGGGCTTGCCGTATGCTGCACCGACCACCCCGAAGTGCAAAGCCTTGTCGGCAAAATCACGGATCGCCGCGTTGCGACCTTTGGCTTTAACGCGCAGGCGGATGTGCGGGCAATCAATCTGACCTATGAGCGCGGGATCGCGCATTTCGATATCGCGTTGCAGCCGGATGGCGAGGTCATCACCGGCTGCACCCTGCCCATGCCTGGCGATCACAACGTGTCCAACGCGCTCGCCGCGGTCGCGGTCGCGCGGCATCTGGGCATGTCAGGCGATGAGATCCGCGATGCGCTGTCCAAATTCGGCGGCGTCAACCGGCGCTTTACCCGCGTCGGCGAGGTGAACGGCGTGACGGTGATTGACGATTACGGACACCACCCGGTCGAAATCGCTGCTGTGCTGAAGGCCGCGCGGCAGGCCGTGGGGGTCGATTCGGAGCACCGGGTGATCGCTGTGCACCAGCCGCATCGCTATTCGCGCCTGCATTCTCTGTTCGATGATTTCTGTGCCTGTTTCAACGAGGCCGATGTCGTCGCCATCGCCGAGGTTTATAGCGCTGGCGAAGACCCCATCGAAGGTGCCAGCCGTGATGATCTGGTGGCCGGGCTGATCCGGCACGGTCACCGCCATGCCCGTGCCATCATGTCCGAGGATGATCTGGAACGGCTGGTGCGCGAGCAGGCCCGGCCCGGTGACATGGTGGTCTGTCTCGGCGCGGGCACCATCAGCACTTGGGCCAATAACCTGCCCGCGCGTCTTGCCGAACCCGCACCCGCCTGACCCTGATCTAACCGCTTTCACGCCACCCACCGATATCGGAGCCCCGTCATGAGCCTGTCGCTGATTCTCGTCTGCCTGTGGGTGCTGAGCGCGACCGGGGCGGCGATGATGCCCAGCCGCCGTTCGCACTGGCCGGCAGCCTATGTGCTGATCGCGACGGGGATCCCGCTGCTGGGGTTCGTGACATATGAAAACGGGCCTGTCGTGGGGTTGATCTGTCTAGCGGCGGGGGCGTCGATCCTGCGGTGGCCGCTGCTGTATCTGGCACGCTGGATTACGGGCGCGCCGCGTTCGGTGCGCAGCGCGCCGACCCCGCAGCCCCGCATGGCGCAGCGCACGATCCCGCCACAGGGCTAAACAGGGCGCGTTTCAATGCGCCACCGACTTCCGCCGCAGGCTTTCCCGCCCCGGCGACCCGCCGCCCCGTTCGCCGTCCCAAGCCCTGAAGGATCTGCCATGACCCGCCACACCGACCCCGCCCAGATCGAGATCCGTGGTCGGTTGTCGCAGGATCGGGCGCTGGACGGGCTGACATGGCTGCGCGTCGGCGGTCCGGCGGACTGGCTGTTTCAGCCGGCGGATGTGGCGGATTTGCAGAGCTTCCTTGCCGCGCTCGATCCTTCGGTGGCGGTGTTCCCGATGGGCGTCGGCTCGAACCTGATCGTGCGCGACGGCGGGATTCGCGCTGTGGTGATCCGGCTGGGGCCGGCGTTCGGCACGATCGAAACGCAAGGCGATACCGTGGTGGCCGGGGCTGCGGCGCTGGATGCGCGGGTGGCCAAGCAGGCGGCAGAGGCGGGGATCGACCTGACCTTCCTGCGGACGATCCCCGGTGCCATCGGTGGCGCGGTTCGGATGAACGCGGGCTGCTATGGCAGCTACGTGGCCGATGTGCTGCGGTCTGTGCAGATCGTGACCCGTGACGGCGCGCTGCAGGATCTCGATCCGGCCGCGCTGGCGCTGGGGTATCGCAGGTCCAGATTGCCCGACGGCGCGGTCATCGTCGCGGCGACGCTACAAGGCGCGCCGGGTGATCCGCAGGAGCTTACGACCCGGATGGAGCAGCAACTGACCAAACGGGACGAGACTCAACCGACCAAGGACCGCACCGCCGGGTCGACGTTCCGCAATCCGGCCGGCTACAGCTCGACCGGGCAGGCCGACGACACCCATGATCTGAAGGCGTGGAAGGTCATCGACGACGCCGGGATGCGCGGTGCGACGCGGGGCGGGGCACAGATGTCGCCCAAGCATTCGAACTTTCTGATCAACACCGGTGACGCGACCGCCGCCGATCTCGAAGGGCTGGGCGAAGAGGTTCGGAAAAAGGTTTACGAAGCCTCCGGCATCCAGCTAGAGTGGGAAGTGCTGAGGATCGGCGAACCGGGCCCGGCACAGTCAAAAAGCTGAATACAGGTCTTCGTGCAGCCATGTGTAACGCTGCGCGATGTCATAAAAACAAGGGGCCAAAGCCCCGTGAAAGAGGCGGGTATGTCGAGCAGGGCAACCCCGAAAGTGGCAGTGTTGATGGGCGGTCCATCCGCCGAGCGTGACGTGTCCCTGTCAACGGGGCGCGAATGCGCCAATGCACTTCGGGAAGAAGGTTTCGAAGTCGTCGAGATCGACGCTGGCGCCGATTTGGCGGAGCGTCTGCGCGACATGGCGCCCGACGTCGTGTTCAACGCCCTGCATGGCCGTTGGGGTGAGGACGGCGCAGTGCAGGGTCTGCTCGAATGGCTGCGCCTGCCCTATACCCATTCTGGCATTCTGGCCTCCGCGCTTGCGATGGATAAGGAACGCACCAAGCAGGTGTTCCGGACCGCCGGTCTGCCGGTCGTCGACAGCGTCTTGGCCCATCGCGATGACATTTCCGCCCGTCATGTGATGCCGCCGCCCTATGTGGTGAAGCCCTTCAACGAAGGCTCGTCGGTTGGCGTCTATCTGGTGCAGGAGGCCGCCAACGGCCCGCCGCAGATCGCCGCCGACATGCCCGAGATGCTGATGGTCGAGACTTTCGCGCCGGGGCGGGAATTGACCACGACTGTCATGGGCGACCGCGCTTTGGGCGTGACCGATATCCTGACCGATGGCTGGTATGACTATGACGCGAAATACAAGCCGGGCGGATCGCGCCATGTGATTCCCGCCGAAATCCCGGATGAGATTGCCGCCGCCTGCCTCGATTATGCGCTGCGGGCGCATCGCGCGCTGGGGTGCCGGGGCGTCTCGCGCACCGATTTCCGCTGGGATGAGGCGCGCGGCCTCGACGGGTTGATCCTTTTGGAGACAAACACCCAGCCGGGCATGACGCCTACATCGCTGTCGCCCGAACAGGCCGCCCATGCGGGCAGCGACTTCGGCGCGTTCTGCCGCTGGATGGTGGAGGATGCCTCATGCGATCGCTGATCCGCCGGGGCAATGCCAAGCCGGAGGCAGGCAGCGCGCCTGCCGTCTCGGGGCGCAAGCGGCGCAAGGGGCGCGCCGCTCACGATCCTGCTCCGTCGCGTCTTGCCTATCGGCTGTCGCGTCTTTGGCTTACCCCGTCGTTTCGCCGGATGCTGCGGCTCGGCGTGCCATTGGCGCTTATCACCGGCGCGGCCGTGTTCTGGTTTCACGATGCAGGGCGCCGGCAGGCGATCACCGACCGCATCGCCGAGATTCGCCGTACCATCGAGGAACGCCCGGAATTCATGGTCCGCATGATGGCGATCGACGGGGCCACGCCAAAGCTGGGGCAGGCGGTGCGCGGGCTGGTGCCGCTGACCTTCCCGATCAGTTCGTTTGACCTTGACCTCGAAGAAATGCGCACCCGGATTGAGCGGCTCGATGCCGTGGCCCGGGCGCAGATCCGCGTCCGCCCCGGCGGGCTTTTGCATATTCAGGTGACCGAGCGTGTGCCGGAAGTGATCTGGCGAGTGGGCGATGCGCTCTACCTGCTGGACCGCGAAGGCCATCCTGTCGACCGGCTCGATCAGCGCACCGACCGCCCCGACCTGCCGCTGATGGCTGGGGTCGGCGCCCATGAACAGGTGGTCGAAGCGCTGGATCTGTTCGCCGCCGCCGAGCCGATGGAGGACCGCCTGCGCGGGCTGGTCCGTGTGGGCGAGCGGCGCTGGGACGTGGTGCTGGACCGCGAACAGCGCATCATGCTGCCCGAAGCGGGGGCCGTCGCCGCGCTGGAGCGGGTGATCGCACTCGATCAGGCGCAGGACATGCTCGCCCGGGACCTGTCCACCGTCGATATCCGTAACCCTGCCCGTCCAACGCTGCGCCTGACCGACTACGCCGTCGGGGAGATGCGTCGAATGCAGAGCTTGCAAGTGGGAGCCTACCGCCAATGACCGACCTCTATACCTCCCAGCGGGCGATGCGCCGGATGCGCAAGCAAGCGATGGACCGGGGCGTGGTGGCGGTGCTGGATGTGGGCACCTCGAAAATCGCCTGCCTTGTTCTGCGCTTTGACGGCCCGGAGAAATTCCGCGCGTCCGAGGGTGTCGGCAGCCTAGCCGGGCAGTCGAGTTTCCGGGTGATCGGCGCCGCAACGACCCGGTCCCGCGGTGTGCATTTCGGCGAAATCGACACGATGCAGGAAACCGAACGCGCGATCCGCACCGCCGTTCAGGCTGCGCAGAAAATGGGCAATGTCCGGGTCGATCATGTCATCGCCACCTTTGCCGGTGCGCGGCCACGGTCTTACGGGCTCGATGGGCAGATTGAACTGGCCGATAACGCCGTGACCGATGGCGACGTGGCGCGGGTGCTGGCTGCCTGCACCGTCCCCGATTTCGGCGATGCCCGCGAGGTGCTGCACGCGCAACCTGTAAACTTTGCCATCGACCATCGCTCCGGGTTGGCTGATCCGCGCGGACAGATGGGCAACCGGCTGGCGGCTGACATGCACCTGTTGACCGTCGACCGGTCGGTCTTGGAAAACCTGCTGTACTGCATCAAGCGCTGCGATCTGGAATTGGCCGGGGTGGCCAGCTCCGCCTATGTCAGCGGGATTTCTGCGCTGGTCGAGGACGAACAGGAACTGGGCTCCGCCTGTATTGATCTGGGCGGCGGCGCGACCGGCATTTCGATCTTTATCAAGAAGCACATGATCTACGCGGATAGCGTGCGGATCGGCGGCGAGCATATCAGCCTCGATATCTCGAAGGGGTTGCAGATCCCGCTGGCGACGGCGGAGCGGATCAAGACATTCTATGGCGGTGTCGTGGCCACGGGCATGGACGACCGCGAAATCATCGAGATCGGCGGCGATACCGGCGACTGGGAACATGACCGCCGCACCGTAAGCCGCGCGGAACTGATCGGGATCATGCGTCCGCGCGTGGAAGAAATCCTTGAAGAGGTTCGCACCCGGCTCGATGCCGCAGGCTTCGATCATCTACCCGCGCAACAGATCGTGCTGACGGGCGGGGGCAGCCAGATCCCCGGTCTTGACGGGCTGGCGTCCCGGATCCTTGGGCAACAGGTGCGTCTGGGTCGTCCGCTGCGCGTGCAGGGGCTGCCACAGGCGGCGACCGGCCCGGCATTCGCCAGCGCGGTGGGGCTGTGTCTGTTCGCCGCGCATCCGCAGGATGAATGGTGGGATTTCGACATTCCCGCGGACGGATATCCCGCGCGCAGTTTCAAGCGTGCCGTAAAATGGTTCAAGGAGAACTGGTAACACCCGGATGTGGTGGACTAACCCCGCATCCTGCGTCGAAAACGGCAGGTTTTCGCCAGATTTTGCGGCGATTTTTCGCTTTTGTGGTGACGTTCGGACCCGTTACCGATAGAATCGGACCCAAACAGGCAAGCCGGGCGCCGACCCCGGAACAAAAAACCAGACAGGCGGACCAGTCATGACATTGAACCTCACCATGCCCGAACAGGACGATCTGAAGCCGCGCATTACCGTATTCGGTGTGGGCGGGGCCGGCGGCAACGCCGTGAACAACATGATCGAGCAGGCGCTGGAAGGCGTCGAGTTCGTGGTGGCCAACACCGACGCGCAGGCGCTGCAGCAGAACCGCTCGCTCGCCAAGATCCAGATGGGCGTGAAAGTGACCGAAGGTCTGGGCGCAGGCGCGCGTCCTTCCGTCGGCGCTGCTGCTGCCGAAGAAACGATCGAAGAGATCGTCGATCATCTCGCTGGTGCGCATATGTGCTTCATCACCGCGGGCATGGGCGGCGGCACCGGCACCGGTGCGGCTCCGATCATCGCGCAGGCCGCGCGCGAACTGGGTGTGCTGACCGTCGGTGTCGTGACCAAGCCGTTCCAGTTCGAAGGCTCCAAGCGGATGCGTCTGGCCGAGGAGGGGATCGAGAGCCTCCAGAAGGTCGTCGATACGCTGATCATCATTCCGAACCAGAACCTGTTCCGCCTCGCCAACGACCAAACCACGTTTACCGAAGCCTTCGCGATGGCCGATGACGTGCTCTATCAGGGCGTGAAAGGCGTGACCGACCTGATGGTGCGTCCGGGCCTCATCAACCTCGACTTCGCGGATGTCCGCTCCGTGATGGACGAGATGGGCAAGGCGATGATGGGCACCGGCGAGGCCGAGGGCGAAGAGCGCGCGAAGCAAGCCGCCGAAAAGGCGATCGCCAACCCGCTGCTCGACGAGATCAGCCTGAAAGGCGCCAAGGGCGTCCTGATCAACATCACCGGTGGCTACGATCTGACGCTGTTCGAACTCGACGAAGCCGCGAACATCATTCGCGAGCAGGTCGACGACGACGCCAACATCATCGTGGGCTCCACGCTCGACACCGAAATGGGCGGCAAGATGCGCGTTTCCGTGGTGGCCACGGGCATCGATGCTGTCGAAGCTGCCGCCGAAATGCCGGTGCCGCGTCGTAGCCTCGCCAAGCCGCTTGAAAACGCCCGCGTCGAAGCCCCGGCCGAGCCTGCGCCCCAACAGCGTGCCGAGCCGGTCGCGGCCCGCACGTCGGCCCCCGCGCCGCAGGCCCGCACCGAAGAAGAGCCGAACCTCTTTGGCAGCTATGTGCCGCGCCAGCCGGACGTTCACGCCGAGGACGAAACCGACGATCTGCCGCCGCCCGCCTACCAGCCCGCGCAGCAGCCCGAGCAACTGGAAGCCGAAGAAGAGCCTGCCGACAGCTTTGTCGCACCGCAGCGTTCCGCCGCTGGCACGCCGTCCGCCGAGGCGCTCGCCCGTCTTCACGCCGCCGTCAGCCGCGTGCCGGGTCAGCCCGCTGGTGCCCCCGCACCGACCGGCAGCGCCCCGCAGGGCCAGCCGCAGCAGCCCGCTGCCCGTCCGGGCACCAATGCCGCCGCGGCAGCCGCCGCAGGTGACAAGGCGCGTTTCGGGATCGGGTCGCTGATTAACCGGATGTCGGGCCACGGCGAAGGCGAAGCACGTCAGCAGCCCGCCGCGCCGCGGCAGCAGCCGCCGCTTCAACAGCGCGCCAGTGGTGGTCAGCAGCCGGCCCAGCAGCCTGTGCAACATTTCGAGGAAGAAGCGGATCTCGATCCTGAACAGGAGCGTATCGAGATCCCCGCATTCCTGCGTCGTCAGGCGAACTAAGCCTGTCGCGCCAGAAATGTGCGTGATCTGACGTCGCGGTATTCTGCGCCGCAGCGTTACCGCAAAACTCAAGGGGTCGGCATCTGCCGGCCCTTTTTATTTCTGCCATACCAATGCCTTATGATTTCGCCGCGCTTCGCGTGACGCGGGTGAGATCCCTCCATCCGGGGCAATGTTACATGCGGTAGTAAAGATTGAGTTGAGGCCTCGGGACCGCTTCCTTATTTCATTTGTTGCCGGTCCATCACCGACCGGGCTTCGTGTTTCGGACATTGAATGATGCCGGATCAGGCCACGGGGCGAGCGACGATAGACACGCATTGTTCCGAGCAGAGGGGATCACCGTGCAGAATACGATCCGCACTTCCGTCACCCTGAAGGGTCTTGGTCTCCATTCCGGGGCGCCTGTCACGCTGACTCTGCGTCCCGCTCCGCGCGGCGCTGGTATCTTCTTCCGCCGCACTGACATCACGGGTGACGATCAGTTGATCCCCGCCCGCTGGGATCACGTTGTGCCGTCCCGCCTGTGCACCCTGCTGCGCAATGAAGCCGGCGTCACCGTGTCCACCGTCGAACATGTGATGGCCGCGCTGGCCGGATGTGGCATCCATAATGCGCTGGTCGAGGTCGACGGACCCGAAATTCCCATTCTGGATGGCTCCGCCGCGCCGTTTGTCGAGGAGATCCTCGATGCCGGTATCGAGCCGCAGGGCGGTGCGGTGCGCGCGATCCGCGTGCTGAAGCGCGTGACCGTCGAAGGCGATCAAGGCTCCGCGACTCTGCTGCCTGCCGACGGGCTGACCATCGATTTCGACATCGATTTTGCCGACCGTGCCATCGGGCATCAGTCCAAGACGCTGAACATGGCCAATGGGGCCTTTGTCCGGGAACTCTGCGACAGCCGCACGTTCTGCCGTCAGTCGGATGTGGATCAGATGCATGCTGCGGGTCTCGCTCTGGGTGGCACCACGCGCAACGCGGTCGTCGTCGATGGCGACCGGGTGTTGAGCCCCGGCGGCCTGCGTCACAGCGATGAGCCTGTCCGCCACAAGATGCTCGATGCTCTGGGCGATCTCTACCTCGCTGGCGGGCCGATTCTGGGCCGTTATGTCGGTCATCGTGCGGGCCACGCCATGACCAACCGCCTGCTGCGGGCGCTGTTCTCCACCCCCGGCGCGTATGAGATTGTCGAATGTGACGCCGCGACGGCCCGGCGCTTGCCGGGTGTCGGTGTGCGTCATTCCGATCTGGCCGCCGTAGCCTGAGACCTGAGCTACACCCATAACGTTCGAGTGATTCCGCAGCTGCGCGGGCTGCCGCTGCGGGGCAGGGAATCGGCACAGATCGAGCATTGGATCACGGAAATTTCTGTCTCCACCATGGTTATGGGGCGTGGAAAACATATGTTCACTTCCGGTCGCACTGAGCCAAAATCTGCAGCCAAAGACATTTTGCCTGCGAATTATCTGTGCTAGGACGAGCCGAACGAGTGGCGCGGACAAGGGTCGCGCGCCCGGGGACGAGACGGGGTAGGCAGAAGATGGCAGTACGCTGGTCGCGGTCCAGAACGGTCGGGATGGTGGCTCTTGTGGCGCTCCTGTCGGGATGCGGTGGCGGTGGTGGTGAACCTCCGCTCGAATCCTACAGCGCCGAAGAGATCTATCAGCGCGCGGAGTTCGATCTGGAAAATGGCAGCCCTGATGAGGCCGCTAGATATTTCGCCGAGGTCGAGCGCCTGTATCCCTATTCCGATTGGGCCAAGCGCGCGCTCGTGATGCAGGCCTATGCCCTGCACCGGGACCGTCAATACGAAGAAGCCCGCGCCGCTGCGCAGCGCTTCATCGACTATTATCCCGCAGATGAGGACGCTGCCTATGCATCCTACCTGCTTGCGCTGTCCTATTACGACCAGATCGATGAGATCGGTCGCGATCAGGGGCTGACCTTTCAGGCGTTGCAGGCGCTGCGTGACGTAATCGAGACCTATCCCGATACCGAATACGCACGTTCCGCCATTCTCAAATTCGATCTGGCCTTCGATCATCTCGCGGCCAAGGAGATGGAGATTGGGCGCTATTACCTGCGTCATCGGCACTATACGGCGGCGATCAACCGATTCCGTGTGGTGGTCGAGGAGTTCCAGACCACGACCCACACGGCAGAGGCGCTCCACCGGCTGGTTGAGGCCTACCTGTCACTGGGTCTGACCAGTGAGGCTCAGACCGCAGGCGCGATCCTTGGCCATAACTTCCGGTCGACGCAGTGGTATCAGGACAGCTTCGAACTGCTTGCCCGCAATAACCTGCAAGCGCAGGCGCAGGGCGACAGCTGGCTGGCTCAGATCTACCGCCAGACGGTGAAGGGACAGTGGCTCTGATCGCAGCCCGCTTTCCGATAGCGATGCCCCGCGCGGGCTCCGGCTTTAATGTCGGGGTCTGGCCGGGCCTGAGGGTGACCCGATGCTGCGCGGTCTAGAGATCCGTGACCTGCTGATTATCGACAAGCTCGACCTGACCTTTGCGCCGGGTCTGAACGTGCTGACCGGTGAAACCGGCGCGGGCAAATCCATCATGCTGGATGCGCTCGGCTTTGTGCTGGGATGGCGCGGGCGGGCGGAACTGGTGCGGGCCGGGGCCGCTCAGGGCGAAGTTACCGCCGAATTCGATCTGCCTGCCGAACATCCGGCTCACGCGGTGCTGGAGGAACTGGGGCTTGCCGCCGATGGCGAGTTGATCCTGCGCCGCGTCAACACCGCCGAAGGCCGCAAGACCGCATGGATCAATGACCGCCGCGCCTCGGGGGAGGTGCTGCGCAGGCTCTCCGACCTGCTGATTGAGCGGCACGGCCAGCATGATGATCGCGGCCTGCTTAATCCGCGCGGTCACCGGCAGTTGCTGGATGCGTTCGGAGGCGACGAGACCGAAGCAGCGCTGACTGCCACGCGGGAGGCATGGCGCGCCCGGTCCCGCGCGCGCACGGCGCTTGCCGAGGCCCGCGCACGGGTGGAGGCGCTGGCCGCCGAGGAGGAGTTCCTCCGCCACGCGGTCGCTGAGCTGGATAAGCTTTCCCCTGAACCGGGCGAGGATGCGAGCCTCGACGCGGCCCGCCGCATGATGCAGGGCGCGGCCCGTGTCCGCGAGGACATCTCGCGCGCCTATCAGGCGGTCAGCGGCGACGGCGCCGATGGGATGGTCACCGACGCGCTGCGCTGGCTTGACGGGGCCGCCGCGGGGCTGGGCGACGAAATGGAGCAGCGCCTGACCGGCCCGCTGGAGGCGTTGACCCGCGCGGCGGAGGCCTTGGGCGAAGCGGAGCAGGGCATTGCGGAGCTTTCCGACGCGCTCGATTTTGATCCCGGTGAGTTGGAGCGCACCGAAGAGCGCCTGTTCGCGATCCGGGGGCTTGCCCGCAAACACAACGTGCTGCCCGACGATCTGGCCGGATTTGCAGAGGAGTTGCGCACGCGCCTCGACGCGCTTGATGCGGGTGCGGATACGCTGCGCGACCTTGACCGCGCTGCTGCCGCTGCCGATGCTGCCTACGCCCATGCGGCGGATGCGTTGACCGCGATGCGCCGCGCCGGGGCCACGCGGCTCGACCAAGCGATGGCCCGCGAACTTGCACCGTTGAAGATGGAGCGCGCCCTGTTCCGCACCACGGTGGAGCCCGGTGACGCGGGACCGGAGGGACACGATGCGGTCGCCTTTACGGTTGCCACGTCGCCCGGCGCACCACCGGGGCAGCTCAACAAAATCGCATCAGGTGGGGAGTTGTCGCGCTTTCTGCTGGCGTTGAAGGTCTGCCTGACCGGGGCGGACACCACCCGCCGCACGTTGATATTCGACGAAATCGACCGCGGCGTCGGTGGGGCCACCGCCGATGCGGTGGGTCGACGGCTTCAGATGCTGGCGCAGGGCGGGCAGGTTCTGGTCATCACCCATTCGCCGCAGGTCGCAGCACTCGGTGCGCATCACTGGCGGGTCGAGAAACGTATTGACGGGGAAATCACGACCTCCACCGTCGTGCCACTGGCCCCCGAGGATCGGGTAGATGAACTGGCGCGGATGCTGGCCGGCGATACGGTCACGGACGAGGCCCGCGCCGCCGCGCGCGCGTTGCTGTCGGCGCAGTAGCCACGGCGCAAGCTGCCCGTAGCGGCACGCGCCCCGCAGGGTCAGCTTTCCCCGCCGGTCAATTCGGTCGCGACGTTGTATTCGGTCAGTTCCTCGTCCAGCAGGATGTAGATATCCTCAGGCGGGGTGGCGAGAGAATGCTTCATTAGCCGCAGGTCGATGCCCATCCCGTCGAGATAGGCGACCACCTCTGCCTGACTAAGTTGAATGTCCTTCACGGCCAGAAAGGCTGGCAGCACTGTGCTTTCGCCATAGTAATGCTGATGCACGCCAACCCACGCGCCGCGGGCGATCACGCGTTCGGTCCCGGCCATCAGCATATAAGGGCAGGCCGACAGGCAGACGCCCGTGGCCTCCATCGCGGTGTCGATCGCCTCGGCGCGGATCTGACGCCCAATCGCCAGCGCATCCCCGACAGAGCCGCCGGGCGAGTGCAGCACCAGCACCTCGGGCGGGGTGGGCAGGCTGGCGCGCCAATCGGCATACCGTGCCGCGTCGCCGGGCTGGATTTCGCCGCTGATTAAATAACGACCGGGGGTCTCGGCGGCGGTGAAGGTCAATTCCGTCGGCATGTCCGGGCTGCCTGCGGGCATCTGGATCCCGGGGCGCGACGGGCTGACCCGATCCGCGGGCAGGGTGCGGGGATCGAACCGTCGGGTCTGGTCGCCGGGCCGCACGGGCGCGTCGAGGGCGGGCGCATTGGTGCGCCGATCCGTCAGCAGATCCGGCAGTATCGCAAAGAAATCGCCCGCCAGCAGCGCCAGCGCGATCCCGACCTGCAGCCCAAGGATACCTCGGATGACGGCCCCGGTGCCAAACGCCATCAGCGATCCGCCCCGGCGGATTTACCATGCGCGGTGCCAAGCGCAGCGATCGTCCCGCGCTGAGGTTCACCCGGATCGGCGGATGCGCCCGCAGTCATCGGCACGGCATCGGCGGGATCAGGGGTGGGCGCGGGGGCAGGGGGCGCAGCCTGTTGTCCGCCACGCGGTCCCATCCCGCTTTCCACATCGCGCAGCGCGGCCATTGCGGCGCGCAGTTCGGCAAGCGTCAACGTATCCTCCACCGTCACCCGGTCCCGACCGGATCGGATCGCGGCCTGCACGACCATCAGCACAAAGACCAACACCGCCGGCAGCAGGTCGATGGCAATGGCCCCGGCCCAACTGGGCACAAAGTTCTCGGCATAAAGGATCACTGCGTCGGCGCTGCTGATGGGGGTGTAGGCGACCTCGGCCGGGGTGGGCATTGTCATCACCTCCTCGGCGGCGGCGCGTAGCGTTTCGGCGCGCTGACCCAACACCTGCAACACCGAATCGATAGTCGCGGCCTGCCCGGTGCGCACGGCCTCGCTGGTTCCATCAAGCTGCGGCAACACCACCGAATCCGACAGATCCTGCGCCGCGCGCTCCACTAGGGGCGCGACCGAAAGCTGCCGCAACTGCGCAATGATCCCCGCCAGCCGCACCGCCTGTTCGGAGAACGTCACCGACCGGCTTTCGACCGAGCCGGTTTCGACCGTCAGCGCGCGCATCCGGCTCAGGATCTCGTTGCCCTGTTGAAACGCCTGATCGACCCGGGGCGTCTGACTGGCAATCTGTTCTTCGAGCGAGGACAGTTCCGCAGATTTCTGCCGCAGCACCCGGAACACGGCGCCGCGCCCGGCAATGCCGGACAGGTCGCCGGTGGCTTCCTGTTCGCTCAGGTCTTCGAAACTTTGACGGACGCGGGCCACGTCGCGCTCCAGCCCCTGCGCGGAGATCGCGATCTCATGCGCGCGTTCGAGAGAGGACTGATATTCCTGCACCGTCGAGGCCAGATGTTGTTCCACCGCCGCGGCACCGGCGAGCGCGGCCGCGTTCAGCCAGCTCGACATGGCGATGATGGCGACCGACCCTAATGCCATCGACAGCATCAGCCCGATCCGCGCGCCTGCGGTGCGCACGGCGGGCAGCAGCCGCATCAGATAGGACCAGAACACAAAAATCCCGACCGACACCGCGATGGAATAGGCCACGGCGGCGAAGAAGCTGAGCGCGCCATTATCGTCGAGCAACGACGACACCCCAAGATAGGTGTAAATCCCGGACGCCACGGCGAGCACGCCAAGCGCGGTGGGGGTAAAGGTGCTGAGCACGCCGAGATGGCCCTCAAGCTCCTTGGAATGCCGCAAGGCCTGTGCCTCGGCCCGGCTGATCGGCGCGTCGTCGCTCATGTGATGAAATTCCCCTGTCCTGCCCAATGGATAATAGGCGCGGATCAGCCGATTCCCAAATGCACAGGTTTCACTGTTTCGTTGGGCCGTCGCCGCAGGGGGTCAGGGCGCCTGCGCGGGCGCGATCTCTGCTGCGTCCACGCCAAAGGCCCGCAGCACCGTTTGCGCCTCGGACGCGGGCAGCGCGTGCCGCGCGATGTAGTCCAGTTTGCCGCCCAGTTTGCCACGACGCCCGATCATGTTTTCGCCATGACCGATGACGTATAGCGCGGCAGGAAACGGCACCGGCTGCATATGCAGGCCGAAATACTCCATCCGCGCCGGGATTGCGGCATGGGCCTTCATCTCGTTCAGCACGGCGCCCGACGCACGATTGCGGCGCAGGTCGAAATGCACGGCATTGGAAGAGCCGCAGATCCGGTTGAGCGCCTTGAGCCCCTCCCGCTCGGCCAGCGGCGCCACTTCGCCGGTTGCGATGTTCCACAGGTAGCCTTCGGGCAGGAAATAGCCTGCGGCGTTGTGATCCTCGACGATGTGGCGGACTAGATCGGGATGCGCGATGTCGTCGGCGTCAAACTGGAACAGGTAGCCTTCGTCCCGGCGGCTGCGCAACAGGTGCCGCACGATCGCGCGCCGTTTCAGCCCCTTGTCGAAGTAGCGATCAGAGCCGGTGAAGCGCACGAACGCGACATTGTCGGGCAGCGTGATGCCATCAGGCGCGTCTTGACCGCACAGGATCACCGCCCAGCGATGGGAGCTTTGGCGGCGCAAACTGTCGAGCGTCCGGGCAAGGTTGGCGCAGACCTCTTCCCAATTGTCCGAGCGCCGCCGGGACACCAGCGGCATCGCGAACACGACCACCGGATCGGTGCCCGCGACCGTGTCGCCGCGCTGCCATTGCCAGATGCGCCCCTTCAGCCGCATCTGGGCAGGGGTCTTGCCCCGGATCACGGCGCGCAGGGTATCGAACATGGACATGGGGGATGCTTCCAAAACAGGATCGGGCGCGTCCGTGAAACCACGAAACGCGCCCGGACCGTAAAAGCGGCGGGGACCGCACGCAACCGTTGAGGCAACGAATTCCCGAGGACCTGTTTTTACAGGTGGGCGCCAGGTAACCGGACCAGGATCCGGACAGAGCCAGCTCCCTCGGAATTGCTTAAGGCCACCGGAATTTGACCTCGTCACGAGTAGGGCAGATCCGCCAAGCCCGGAGATAAGGCGACCATGCGCCTCCGACAAGGGGCAGCATGCAAAAGGAGTGCAGCTATACGGTGCCGCGCCGTTTAGGCGCGTGATCCCCGCAGGCCCGTGATCTCCGACGCCCACTTGCCAAATGTTCCCGTTGTGTTCATGATGCCGCCATGCCTGATGATACGCAAAACCCTTCCGCGTGGGAGCAGACCCGCGCGCTTGGCGCCCCCCCGCCGGAGCCCCGGCCCGGTCAGATGCTTGCACGCGGGGTCTGCCGCCACATGCTGTCGCACGGGTTTGTCACGGTGGAGGAGCTGGTGCCCACGCCCGGCTTGCGCGTCGATGTGATGGCGCTTGGCCCCCGGGGCGAGGTCTGGGTGATCGAGTGCAAATCCTCGCGCGCAGATTTCACCTCTGACCGCAAATGGGAGGGGTATCTGGAATGGTGCGACCGGTTTTTCTGGGCGGTGGATGATGCGTTTCCGACCGACCTGCTGCCCGAAGGCACGGGTCTGATCGTGGCGGACAGCTATGACGCGGAAATTCTGCGTATGCCGGCCGAGGCGAAGCTGCCCGGCGCGCGGCGCAAGGTCATGATGCAGAAATTCGCCCGGCACGCGGCGCGGCGATTGCAGGCCCTGCGCGATCCGGGGCTCAGCCTTTCTTGCTGATCATTTCGGCGCGCTGCGCGGCAAGGCGGATTTCCTCGGCGATCTCCAGCGCTTCTTCCGGCTCGAAATCCATCGGGATCTCGACACCGTCGGCCTCGATATAGATCCGCACCATGCCAAGGCTGGTCGGCCCGATTTGCAGATTGGCGGCCATATCGCTTTGCTTGTCGATGCCCATGTCGCGGCTCCCGTGATTTCGGCCTTCGGGAATAGACCTGCGCGGGGCCATGATCAAGGGGTGGGCGTGCCGCCAACGCGCCGTCGCGGGAGGGGCGAAGCCGCCTGCGCTGACGCCACGCAAAATCCCGACAGCGGGCCTTGCATTGCGGTCCCGCCCGGAGTAAGTGACAGCCCCGTCGGGATCGTCCGACGCGATGTGCCGCCTTAGCTCAGTTGGTTAGAGCGCTGGATTGTGGATCCAGAGGTCCCCCGTTCAAGCCGGGGAGGCGGTACCATACCCCCTCACGCCTGTTCTGCTGTCTTGTGCCCCTGACCTTTGCGTCATGCGGATCTGTCACGCGCGGTGATCCGTAATTAGGCTGCGAATGATGCAAGAGAGCATCTTGCAAAGACCGGGCAGGGCAGGGTAAGACCCCGCGCACCGGGTGGTTAGCTCAGTTGGTAGAGCGTCTCGTTTACACCGAGGATGTCGGGGGTTCGAGCCCCTCACCACCCACCATTTCCCCCATCCGCGCCGCGCCCGGCGCAGGCATCGCGGTTCTGGATTGCTACCTCCTCCGCCGCCGTCACACAGTCTTGCCCCCCTGCGCTGACCCCACGCCATCGCGCGGGAACGTGGCCCAATTTCCGATTGCAGGGGAGGGGGCTCTTCGCTATGACACCGCCACGCGGCACCCGTAGCTCAGCTGGATAGAGCGCTGCCCTCCGAAGGCAGAGGCCATAGGTTCGAATCCTATCGGGTGCACCATTATTCCCTTACCGCTTATCCACGAGAAGAAGCAGCTGATGGTGCAAGGCGCTGACTTGGCTCAGCTTTCCTGCATCTGGCCGCATTTGCGCGATTTTTCTAGCTTTTTTCATCGCGGACATATGCCGGGTCAACATTGCTCAGTTAGCAAAATGAGCCCTGCCATTCGGAAGCGGATGCCGAGCGAGATGCACGCGCGACGCTTCCGGGAGGGGCTCATATAGCCGACCGGAATGCACTGTCCGCGTTGCGGATCGGCGGCCTCGTCGGCGCTGCGCGGAAGAACCTGAGCAGACGCACTTTTGGCGCAGAGAAGCGTTTCGGAGTGTCGATGCGCAATGTCGGCTCGGGCCCTCTTTGTCACCGGAGCCCTGACCCAACCGCCGGACCTGTCCGGGTCGGGTCAGAGCCGTGGGATCCTAAGCGGCCTCGGAGAGGGTGAATCCGACCCGGTCTCCGTGCCCGAGGCTGTAGCCGAACTGGATCATCATTTCGGTCATGGGCTCCAGATAGCGGGCGTTCGACAAGCTCCCCGCGTTTATAGCCGTCAACTTCATTTCCTGCACAAGTGCCACCACGGCGTCCACGGCCGCCGGGTCGTCGCCGGCGACGAAGACCGGCAGCGTGCAGGTCTTGCCATCGGCATGATCCGCCAGCACTGAGGCGAAGATCGTGTTGAAGGCCTTCACCACCTGCGACTGTGGCAGAGCGCGAGCGATCTCTTCGGCCCCGGAGGTCTTGTGACCAACCGTGAGGCTCATGAAATCCGGCGCGAGCGGGTTCGTAATGTCGATCACGGTCTTGCCAGCCAGTGCGTTTGCGACGCGGGGTTGCGCCGCTACCGCGAGGGCCTGCTCGTATTTCAGAGCAAGCACGACGAAGTCCGCCGTGACCAGGCCACCTGACGGGTCGTCCTTGCTGCCGAAAGACGCAACGTCGTGCCCGGCACCCTTGAGAATGCGGGCCAAGGGTGCGCCCATGTTGCCTGTGCCCAGTATCGCGATCTGCATGTCCAGTCTCCTTGCTGTTGGATGTTATGGACATATCGGCGGCACGCCGTGCATACTCGCCGCAAGATGACAAAAAATACGGTGATCCCGCCAAATCGGCAACTGATCGACCCAGATCGCGTCGGGGCGGCCCTGTTCGTTCTGTCGGATCGTCACGCCAGAATCTCCGGACCCTGGCACAGCCACCGCCGCCTTCAGCTTCTCCACGTCAGCGAGGGCGCCCTGTTAGTGGAAACCGACGCGGCCCGTTACGTCATCCCGCCCCAGCGGGGTGTATGGGTAGCGCCTGGGACTCGGCACCGAATTCTGTCGCGCACACCATTCTGGCTTACGACCTGCTATATTGACGTCGACCACTGGGACATGGCGCCTATCTCCACCTGCGCCGTGTCGGTCGATCGCCTGTCTGACGCGCTGCTGATCGCCGTAAGCGCGTTCGGCGAGACAGGGCCAAACACGCCCGCCGAGAAGCGGATGGTCGAGGTCCTGAAAGATTGTCTTTCGGCTTTGTCGACCTTCGATCTGGTTCTGCCCATTCCGCGAGGCGACAGGTTACGCCGGCTGACGGACCAACTGCTGACAGATCCTGCGCGCTCCGGGACACTCGCGGTCCTTGCGGCCGAGGCGGCCCTCAGCGAGCGAACGGCGGCGCGCCTTTTCAAGTCCGAGACCGGCCTCTCGTTCGGCACATGGCGGCTGCATTTACGGGTGCAGGCGGCTCTGGCCCATCTCGCGGCAGGATCAAGCGTGACGGAGACCGCCTATGCCGTCGGCTACAGCGATGTCTCGTCCTTTATCGAGGCGTTCAGAACGGTCTGCGGTCAGACGCCCTATCAGGCGATGAAGAGCCGCTCGGACGCAGCACGTGAACGGTAGCTTCGTCCGCATAGCCGACCTTCAGGACGAAAGAATTGGGTGCTGATGCTGGCGCTTCTTTGGTGGATAAGCAGGTTGCCTTTATCTAATCGGCACCCCGTTCGATTTTTTGCACCACGTTTCTGTTACGCGTAACAGATACGCTCATCTCAGGTCATTCCGCCGCTTCTGCCGTGACAGGGCGCGCCACCCTGCGCCGGATGTGCCGCGACGACCGTCTGCGGTTTATACGCCGCCGGGCGCGTTGCCTTGGCTTCGTCGCGGCCCTATATCCGGGGCATGATAGGTGATTTTCTCAAGCGGCTGACCCAGCCCGACCCCGCGCCGATGGCGGATCTCGACAGTCAGCTGGCGCTGGCTGCCCTGCTGGTGCGCATCGCCCGCTCCGATGACGATTACGCCCAGATCGAGATGGAGCGGATCGACCGGATTCTTGCCACGCGCTACCGGCTCAATCCGGCCGAGGCGCGCAGCCTGCGCAGCGAAGCCGAAGCGCTGGAGGCCGAAGCCCCCGATACCGTCCGCTTTACCCGCGCGATCAAGGACAGCGTGCCTTATGCGCAGCGGATCGGCGTCGTCGAAGCACTATGGGAGGTCGTGCTGGCCGATGGTTCGCGCGATCAACAGGAAGATGCGCTGCTGCGGCTCGTGGCGTCGCTCCTTGGGGTTGAGGATGTGGATAGCAATACGGCGCGCATGAAAATCGAAAAACGGCGGAAGCGCTGATTTCGCCCCGATGTCGGCGGGCGCGACGCACCGCTGATCGCGCGCCTCCGGTTTGCCTGCCGACCCGGTCCAAGCCGGACCGGGACGGTGCCTTGCAAAAAGGCCGTTGCGACATGCCCTAGGGTCATCCAGCCCGCCCCTGTTGCATCCGTCGCAAATTTGCGCCCTAAATTCCCCTGACAGCCCTTGTGACGGTTCTCAAATGCCGGTGCCCCTTGCCTGACACCCCTGCCGCAGCCGCGGTTACAGATCCCGCCCAAAGTTCACCCGCGTCTCAGACGCCGGTGATCGAATTGCGCGACATCCATAAGGCCTATGGCCCGTTGGAAGTGCTCAAGGGCGTGTCCCTCGCCGCGCGGCGGGGACAGGTCGTGTCGCTGATCGGCTCCTCCGGGTCTGGCAAGTCAACGCTTCTGCGCTGCGCCAATCTGCTGGAAGACAGCCAGTCCGGCGAGGTGGTGTTTAACGGTGAGCCGGTCCGCTGGAAGGGATCTGCCATGTCGCGGCGGCCTGCGGACCACGCCCAAGTCACCCGCATCCGCACGAACCTGTCGATGGTGTTCCAGCAGTTCAATCTGTGGGCGCATATGTCGATCCTGCAAAACGTGATGGAAGCGCCGGTGACGGTGCTGGGCCGCCCGCGCGCCGAAGTGGAGCCGATGGCGCATGAGCTTCTGGCCAAGGTCGGGATCGGCGACAAGGCCGACGCCTACCCTGCGCAACTTTCTGGCGGTCAGCAGCAGCGGGCCGCAATCGCGCGGGCGCTGGCGATGCAACCGCAGGCGCTTTTGTTCGATGAGCCGACCTCCGCGCTCGATCCTGAACTGGAACAAGAGGTCGTGCGGGTCATCAAGGCGCTGGCCGAAGAGGGCCGCACCATGCTGATCGTCACCCACGACATGCGGCTGGCCGCGGACGTGTCCGATCACGTCGTGTTCCTGCACAAAGGTCTGATCGCCGAGGAAGGCCCGCCCGAGCGGCTGTTCGGCGCGCCGCAGACCGACCGGCTCAAACAGTTTCTGTCGGCCACCGCCAACTAGGCGGGACCGTCACAACGTCCGGCGGACCACGCCGGCTTTCGACCACCCAACCGGGAGATATCACATGAAGATCACACATCTCGCCGCGGCCGTTCTGGCACTTGGCACCACAGCCGCCCAAGCGCAGGACGTCGTCCGCATGGGCACCGAGGGCGCCTACCCTCCGTATAACATGATCAATGAAAGCGGCGAGGTCGACGGCTTCGAGCGCGAAGTGGGCGATGAGCTGTGCAAGCGCGCCGAACTGACCTGCGAATGGGTCACCAACGACTGGGACAGCATCATCCCCAACCTGACCTCCGGCAACTACGACACCATTCTTGCGGGGATGTCGATCGTCGCGGAGCGTAAGGAAATCATCGACTTCACGCAGAACTACTTCCCGCCCGCAGCATCGGCCTATGCGGCACTGTCCGAGGATGCGGATGTCGAAGGCGGCATCGTCGCCGCGCAGACCAACACCATTCAGGCGGGCCACGTCGCCGAAACCGGCGCGACCCTGCTGGAATTCGCGACCCCCGACGAAACGCTGGCCGCCGTGCGCAATGGCGAGGCCGACGCGGTCTTCGCGGATAAGGATTTCCTTGCACCGGCGGTCGAGGAATCGGGCGGTGAGCTGGTCTTTGTCGGCGACGACGTGCCGCTCGGCGAGGGCATCGGCATCGGCCTGCGCAAATCCGACGATGAACTGGAAGAGAAGTTCAACGTCGCCATCACCTCCATGAAGGAAGACGGCACGCTAAACGAGATGATCCTCAAATGGTTCGGCGACGACGCCAAGACCTTCGAGTGATCTGAGCACGGGCCGGGGCGGCGACGTCCCGGCCCGGCCTCGCGCGCCATGTTCGCCTATTGCACCGACCCAGATACGCTTGCCGGTTTTGCCTGGTGGTCCTGTTACCTGACCACCGGAACCCATATGGCGTTCTACACCAGTTTCGGCACCGTGCTGCTGCTGCTGGCCATCACCGCGCCGGTGTCGCTGGCCTTCGGTTTTGCCGGGGCGATGGCGTCGCGGGCGCGGTTCGCGCCGCTGCGCTGGTTGGGTAAGACCTATACCGCGATGGTGCGCGGCGTGCCCGATATCCTGTTTTTCCTGTTTTTCGTGATCGCGCTGGACCAAGCGCTGGAGTGGCTGCGCCATCAGGTCAAATGCCCTGATTGGGACCGGCCCATTCGCGACGGCGCCGAATTCGTCGTGTGCAGCGCGGCAAAGCTGCCGCTCTCCTCCACGCCGCAGGTCTGGCACGAGGTTTACGGCTTTGCGCTGGCGGTCGTGACCTTTGCGATCGTGTTCGGGGCGTTCGCCTCCAACGTGCTTTACGGCGCCATGCAGGCCGTGCCGCGGGCGCAGATGGAAACCGCCGAGGCCTATGGCATGACCCATGCGCAGGCGTTCCGGCGGGTGATGGTCCCGCAGATGTGGATCTACGCGCTGCCCGGTCTGTCGAACCTGTGGCTGATCCTGATCAAGGCGACCCCGCTTCTGTTTCTGCTGGGCGTCGAGGATGTGGTCTAC
The DNA here is from genome assembly GCF_002504165.1 of Pacificitalea manganoxidans. Classification (GTDB taxonomy): domain Bacteria; phylum Pseudomonadota; class Alphaproteobacteria; order Rhodobacterales; family Rhodobacteraceae; genus Pacificitalea; species Pacificitalea manganoxidans. Next base: position 2,633,172 of record NZ_CP021404.1, on the reverse strand, counting down.
TGGGCCAAGGAACTGGGCGCGTCGAAGACCCGCGCCTATGCCTATCCGCACCCTGACTGGCGGCTTTGGTATTTCATCGCGCTCTTGATCTTCTACCTGCTGATGACCCGCGTTTCCGAAGTGGCTCTGGCCCGGCTGACCCGCCGACTGAGCCACGGTCAGGCCACGATGGCCGGAGAGGAGATGCGCCGGACATGAGCTGCGTCGAGACCATATCCGCCTATGCCTTGCGTTCCCTCGGGCTGGGCGAACGCCTGCTGCCCCGCGGGACTGAGATCACCCTGTGCGAGCAGGTGACGCTGATCGGCTCCGGCATGATCTGGAACGTCTATTTCGGGGTGCTGGCGCTCATCGCGGGGTTCTTCCTCGCCACGGGGCTGGCGCTGGCAAAGAACTCTCCCATCTGGATGCTGCGGCGGCCTGCGGGGTGGTTCATCTTTCTGTTTCGGGGCTCGCCTCTCTTTATCCAGTTCTTTCTGGCCTATGAGCTTTTCACCCTGCTGCCGCGCGACGGGTTGAGCCTGAACCTTGGCTTTACCGTGCTGACCGCTGAGACCAGTTGGCTGACGCGCGCATGGGCCGGGGCGCTCATCGTGCTGTTTCTCAACACCTCCGCCTATTCCGCCGAGATTTTCTACGGTGCGCTGCGCACCGTGCCGCGCGGCGATCTGGAAGCGGCGGATGCCTACGGGCTGACCGGCTGGTCCAAATTTCGCCGGGTGACATGGCCCACGATGCTGCGGCTGGCATGGCCCAGCTACACCAACGAGGCGATATTCCTGTTCCATGCCACAGCGCTGGTGTTTTTCTCCGGCTTTCCGGCATGGAAGCAGAAAGGCGACGCGCTTTACTATGCGTCTTATTTCGCGGACAAGACCTTCAACCCGTTCGTGCCATACCCCATCGCGGCGGGCTATTTCGTCCTGCTGACGCTGGTGGTGATCGGTGTGTTCGGTGCGGTGAACCGGCGGCTGAACCGGCACCTGCCGCAGGAGCGCCGCCCGCGTCTGCGCATTCGTCCGCAGATCATTCGATGACACCGTTTCAACGCAGGTGACCCCATGACCATCCCCGCCGATGCGCGCACGATCCGCGTGGCGATTGCCGATCTGAACGGTCAGCCGCGGGGCAAACGTATGCCTGCGGGCTATGCGGATAAGCTGGGTGCGGGCAGTGTCCGCATGCCGCTTTCCGCGCTCAACGTCGATATCTGGGGGGCCGATATCGAAGACAGCCCGCTGGTGTTTGAAACCGGCGATGCCGACGGCACCTGCCACCCGACGGAACGCGGCGCGGTGCCGATGCCGTGGCTGGCGACGCCCTCGGCGCTGGTGCCGATGACCATGATGTCGGGCGGGGTGCCCTTTGCGGGGGATCCGCGTGCGGCACTGGCCCGGGTGCTGGATCGCTACGCGGCGCGCGGCTGGCGGGTGATGGCCGCGACGGAGCTGGAATTTTACCTGATCGACGACAGCGGCAAGCGCCTGCGCCCGCCACGTTCGCCGCTGACCGGCGCGCGGCTGCGCGGCAATGCGATCCTGTCGATCCGCACGCTCGACGCCTTCGATGCGTTCTTCACCGATCTCTATGACGGGGCGGAGGCGATGGGCATCCCGGCGCAAGCTGCGATTTCGGAAAGCGGGATCGGTCAGTTCGAGGTCAATCTGCTGCATGACGAGGCCATGCGCGCCGCCGACGATGCGTGGCTGTTCAAGCAACTGGTCAAGGGCGTCGCTCGCGCGCATGGCATGGTCGCCAGTTTCATGGCGAAGCCATGGTCGAACGAACCCGGCAACGGGCTGCATGTGCATTTCTCGGTGCTCGATGCGGAGGGACGGAACGTGTTCGATAATGGCGGGGCCGAAGGCACGCCGTTGTTGCGCCACGCCATCGCCGGTTGTCTTGAGGCGTTGCCCGGCTCTTCGCTGATCCTTGCGCCGCATCTTAACAGCTACGACCGGCTTACCCCCGGCAGCCACGCGCCCGTCAACGCCAGTTGGGGCTATGAGAACCGCACCGTCGCATTGCGCGTGCCCGGCGGCCCGCCTGCCGCGCGCCGGATCGAACATCGCGTGGCCGGGGGCGACATCAATCCCTATCTGCTGCTGGCCGCGATCCTTGGCGCTGCGCTGAGCGGGATCGAGGCAGAGCGCCCCGCGCCCGACCCGGTGCAGGGCAATGCCTACGATCTGGCTGGCACGCAGCCCGGCATGGCGGCGGATTGGGCCACCGCGATCGAGCTTTTCGCGACCTCGCCGCAGATCGCCGCAATCTTCGAACCGCTGTTGATCGAGAACCTCGTGCGCACCAAACGGCAGGAACAGGCGAAACTTGCCGCGCTGGCCCCGGAATACCGGATGGCGCCCTATCTCGAAACCGTCTGACGGGGCCTTGGCGACGGGGCAGGGCGCCGCCCATGTCGCGCCAGCCCCCCTTGTCCGTGACCGACCCTCTGATAGTGTCCTTGCGACCAACTATGCAGGTTTCCATGCTCATCGGCATTCTACAGACCGGCCATGCGCCGGACCCGATCCAACCGGATTACGGGGACTATTCCGACATGTTCGAACGGCTTCTTGGCGGGCAGGGGTTCACCTTCCGCACATGGAATGTCGTCGATATGGACTTTCCGACCTCCACCGACGCCGCCGATGGCTGGCTCATCACCGGCTCCCGTCACGGCGCCTATGAGGACCATCCTTTCATCCCCCCGCTGGAGGACACGATCCGCGCGATCTATGCCAGCGGCAAGCCGATGGTCGGGGTGTGCTTTGGCCATCAGATCATCGCGCAGGCCTTGGGTGGCCGGGTGGAGAAATTCGCCGGCGGCTGGTCCGTCGGGCGGCGGGCCTATGACTACAAAGGCGCGCAAATCCACCTCAACGCGTGGCATCAGGATCAGGTTGTCGAACGCCCGGCCGATGCTGAAACCATCGCCAGCAATGACTTCTGCGCCCATGCGGCGCTGGTCTATGGCGACCGGGTCTATACTATTCAGCCGCATCCGGAATTTGGGCGTGGTGTGATCGAGGGGTTGATCGCCCATCGCAGCAGCACGGTGCCAGACGATCTGGTCGATGCCGCCCGCGCCGCGCTGCCCGAGCCGGTGGCGCAGGATCGCATCGCCCGCGATATTTCCGAATTCTTCCGCAAGGAGCGCCGCGCATGAGCACCGCCGACACCCGTGACTGGACCTACCAGTTGCCGCAAGCGACCCGCGACTACCTCGAAGGGCGGCGTCTCGATGAGGTGGAATGCGTCGTGGCTGACCTCGCCGGGGTTGCACGCGGCAAAGCGATGCCCGCGTCGAAATTCGGCACTCAGACCCATTTCTACCTGCCGAACTCGATCTTTCTGCAAACCATCACCGGCGATTGGGCGCAGATCAGCGATGAGCCGTTTACCGAACCGGACATGGTGCTGACCCCGGATTTCAGCACCGCGACCGCCGCGCCGTGGACCGCCGACTGGACCATTCAGGTGATCCACGACATCACCACCCAAGATGGCGAACCTGTGCCGGTGGCGCCGCGCAACGTCCTGCGCCGGGTCTGCGATCTTTATCGTGCGCGGGGCTGGAACCCTGTTGTGGCCCCTGAGATGGAATTCTACCTCGTGGCGCCGAATATCGATCCCGGCTCCCCGATCGAGCCGCCGATGGGCCGGTCGGGTCGCCGCGCCGCCGCGCGGCAGGCCTATTCGCTCTCCGCGATTGACGAATACGGCACCGTCATCGACGACATTTACGATTTCGCCGAAGCGCAGGGGCTGGAGATCGACGGCATCCTGCAAGAAGGCGGCGCCGGGCAGATCGAGATCAACCTGCGCCACGGCGATCCGGTGCGGCTGGCGGATGAGATCTTCTTCTTCAAGCGGCTGATCCGCGAGGCGGCGCACCGGCACAACTGCTACGCCACCTTCATGGCGAAACCCATTCAGGACGAGCCGGGCAGCGCCATGCACATTCACCATTCGGTGGTGGATGTGAACACCGGCGCGAATATCTTCTCGCAGGCGGATGGCAGCGAAAGCCCGGCGTTCCGGCACTTTATCTCGGGTATGCAGCGGCACCTGCCGTCGATCACCGCTGTCATGGCGCCGTATGTGAACAGCTACCGCCGCTATGTGCGCGACCACTCCGCACCGATCAACCTTGAATGGGGGCGCGACAACCGCACCACCGGGCTGCGGGTGCCCGTCTCCGGTCCCGAAGCGCGCCGCTTGGAAAACCGCATCGGTGGCATGGACGGGAACCCGTATCTCAGCATCGCGGCCTCGCTTGCCTGTGGCTATCTCGGCCTGATCGAACAGCAGGAGCCGACCGAGGAATGCACCGGTGACGCTTATTCCGACGACGAAGGCATTCCGCGCACCTTTGGCGAGGCGCTGGACCTGTTTGCCGAAGCCCCCGCGATTCGCGAGGTTCTGGGCGAGGAGTTCTGCGAAGCCTACAGCGCCGTGAAGACGCTGGAATATTCGGAGTTCATGCAGGTGATCAGCCCGTGGGAACGCCAGCATCTGCTGCTGAACGTCTGATCCGGGGGAGGGCGGGACGATGGCGCTGAACCTGCTGCACGCGAATGACCGGCCCGGCGCGTATCCCGACAGCTGGTATGCGGCAACGGCCACCCCGCCCGGCCCCTATGCCCCGCTGGAAGGCGCGCGTCAGGCGCAGGTCTGCGTCATCGGCGGCGGCTATACTGGCCTTTCTACCGCGCTGCACCTTGCGCGGGCGGGCGTCGATGTCGTCTTGCTGGAGGCGCAGCGCGTGGGCTTCGGCGCGTCAGGGCGCAATGGCGGTCAGGTCGGCACCGGCTTCAACGTCGGGCAAAAGCGGCTGGAAAAGGTCATGGGCTCCGACGCCGCCCGTCGCCTGTGGCAGCTGTCGGAGGAGGCCAAGTCGCTGACGCGGCGGCTCTGCGCCGATCACGCCAGTGATGCGGAATGGCGGCCCGGCGTGGTCCATACCTGCTGGCACAAGGCCGAACTGGCCGATGAAATCGCGACCGCCCACTATCTGCGCGACCATTACAGTCACGACACGACCGAGGTGCTGGAAGGCGCGGCACTGCGGCGGCTCATCGACAGCCCCGCCTATGTGGGCGGCGTGGTCGATTGGTCGGCAGGGCACCTGCATCCGCTGCGCTATGCGTTCGGGCTGGCCCGTGCGGCGGCGGAGGCAGGCGCGGTTCTCCACGAGACGTCCGAGGTCGTTGAAATCCGGCGCGAGGGCCGCCGCCGCCGGGTGGTGACGGCGCAGGGGGATCTGCTGGCGGATACGGTGATCCTTGCCTGTAACGGTTATCTCGGCGGGCTGAACCGCAAGGTGGGTCGCCGGGTGATGCCGATCAATAACTTCATCGCAGTGACCGAGCCGCTGGGAAGCCGGGCCGAGGCGGTTCTGCCCGGTGGCGCGGCGGTGGCGGACAGCAAGTTCGTGGTGAACTATTTCCGCCTGTCACATGACGGACGGCTCATTTTCGGCGGCGGGGAAAGCTACGGTTACCGTTTTCCGCGCGACATCGCCGGGCAGGTCCGCCGCCCGCTGGAAAAAGTATTCCCGCAGCTGCGCGATGTGCCCATCACCCATGCTTGGGGCGGCACGCTGGCGATCACCATGTCGCGACTTCCGGTGTTTGCGCGGCCCGCAAAGGGTCTGCTTTCCGCGTCGGGCTATTCCGGTCATGGCGTCGCGCTGGCGACATTGGCGGGCCGGGTTCTGGCGGATGCGGTGCAGGGACGGACCGAGGATTTCGACCTGCTGGCACGGCTCCCGGCGCCGCCATTCCCCGGCGGGGCGAAGCTCCGCGCACCGCTGCTGGCCGCCGCAATGAGCTGGTATTCCCTCCGCGACCGCGTCGGAATCTAACCCCATCACGGGACTGTCATGCCGGTTTTTCGCCGCTCGGCCCCGCCGTGTCACAGTTCTGTTGTCAGGATACATGAAGGTCAGTTACAGTTTTCCTGAACGACGCGCAGAGCAGAGGCCCCGATATGACCCCCACCGCGACCCCCGCCGCCGCCCCTTTCCGCACGGATACCGACGCTGCTCCGATCGCGCCGAATGTCTATGACGCCGAACCGATCCCCGAGGCCGCGCGCGCTGAAATCGAGGCGCTGCTCTCATCCGGGGATCTGTTCCGCTACACCGCGCCTGAAAACGCGCCCGTGACATTGCTGGAGCGGGACTTCGCCGCGATGATGGGCAGCCGCTTTGCCCTTGCCGTATCGTCCTGTTCGGCGGCGCTGTTTTTGTCGCTGAAGGCGCTGGACCTGCCGCGCGGGGCCAAAGTGCTGATCCCGGCCTTTACCTTTGCCGCCGTGCCTTCGGCGGTGGTGCATGCCGATTGCGTCCCGGTGCTGGTCGAATGCGGTGCGGATTACCGCATCGACATGGACGACTTCGCCGCGAAGCTAACCGATGACACCGCCGCCGTCCTGATCAGCCATATGCGTGGCCATACCTCGGACATGGACCGGATCATGGCGCTGGCCGAGGCCGCTGGCGTGCCGGTGATCGAAGACGCCGCGCATTCGCTGGGCACGCTGTGGAACGGGCGCAAGATCGGGACGCTGGGCCGCATCGGCTGTTTCTCCTTCCAGTCCTATAAGATGGTCAATGCGGGCGAGGGCGGTATCCTCATCACCGACGATGCGGACCTTGCCGCGCGCGCCATCATCATGTCGGGCGCCTATGAGCACGCATGGAAGAAACATGACGGCGTGCAGCAGGCCTGCGCCGCGTGGCAGAATAAACTGCCGCTCTACAATCTGCGGCTACAGAACCTGTCGGCGGTCATCATCCGCGCGCAACTGGCCGAAATTCCGCGCCGGGTCCGCGATGGGCGCGCCGGACATGACCGCGTGGCCGCCGCGCTCAACACCTCGCCGTGGCTTTCGGTGCCCGCACCGCTGCCGGGTGAATTGCGCGCGCCCGACAGCATTCAGTTCAACCTGACCGGCATGGATGACGCGCAGGCCGATGCCTTTGCGGCCGAGGCTGCCGCGCGCGGGGTAAAGGTGCAGATCTTCGGGCGCAGCACGGATAACGCGCGCGCCTACTGGAACTGGCAGTTTCTGGGCGACCTGCCAGATCTGCCCGCGACCCGCGCCATGCTGATGAATGCCTGCGATGTGCGTCTGCCCGCCCGGCTGACCGACGCGGAGCTCGATTACATCGCTGCTGCGCTGACCGGCGCGGCGGAGGTGGCGATGACCAGCGACACGGCAGCGCCGGTCGTTGCCTACGGGACGTGACCCGCGCCTAGCGCAGCATCAGCGGCTCGCCCAGCCAGTCGCGCAGATGGGCGGTGACACGTTGGGGCTGCTCCAATGTCGGCATGTGGCCCGCATCCGCGATCACCTGAAGCTGCGCGCCCGGGATCAGTGTCGCCATCAACTCATGGCGGCGCACGGGCGTCATCCGATCATGCGCCCCAACCATGACCAGAACAGGCATTTGCAAATGGCGCAGTGTCATCTGCTGGTCGCGGCGGCGCTGCAAGGCGCGGCTTTGGCGCACAAACACCGCCGGACCCAGATCCATTCCCATTTGCACAAATGCCGCCTGCATCGCCAACCGCCCCGGTCCGGGGGCAAGGTAATCGAGCCGCATCACATCGCGAAGCATCTCCTCCAGCCGGCCATGACGCGCTGCGATCATCTGCGGCTCGCGAAAGGCGGCCTGCGCCGCGCTTTCTCCCAACGGGCTGGTGTTCATCAGGCACAGACGTGAAATCCGCTCCGGCATGATGCGCGCCAATTCCATCGCCACCATGCCCCCCATCGAATAGCCCACCAGCGCGAACCGTGGCGGGGCAGAGGCGGCAATGCGCGCGGCAAGCCGGGACATCGTCGACGCACCGGAAATCGGCGCGAACTGCACCGGACGTTGCGCCGCGAGGCTTTGCATCTGGGGGGCGAACAGCCTGAAATCACACATCATACCAGGGACGAAGAGCACCGGCTCCGGGCTTGTCCCATCCTGCGTATCCAGCATGATCGGCCCTCCTGTCCTGCGATCAGACCGAAGCGACGCCGCCAATGCAAGAATGCAATGACCCTTTGCGGCATACGCAGCGCAGGGTGACGCGTTTACATCAGATCTCGGGCCAGCCTGTCGGCGTCCCGCGCCAGCCTGCGCGCGTCCAGTGTCAGCATCCGGCCTTCGCCCACCACACGGCGGCCCTCGACGATCAGGTCGCGGACCCGGCGCGGCCCAGCCAGCAGCAACGCGGCCTTGTCCCAACTGCCGGCGGCCTCGATCCCGGACACATCCCAGATCGCCAGATCGGCGCGTTTGCCGGGGGTGAGCGAGCCGATCTCATCCGCGCGGCCCAGCACCCGCGCCCCGCCCATCGTCGCGATCTCCAGCGCTTCGCGCGCCGACATCGCGTCCGCGCCGCGCGCCACACGTTGCAAAAGCATCGCCTGACGCGCCTCGCCCACCAGATCGCCGGTGTCGTTGCTTGCCGTGCCATCGACGCCCAAGCCTACCGGCACACCCGCATCTCGCATGGCGCGGACCGGCGCGATCCCCGATCCCAGCCGACAATTAGAGCACGGGCAATGGGCGACGCCGGTGCCGGTGGCGGAAAACAACGCGATCTCGTCGGTGTCGAGCTTCACGCAATGCGCATGCCACACATCCTCGCCGGTCCAGCCCAGATCCTCGGCATACTGGCCGGGGCGGCAACCGAACTGTTCGAGAGAATAGGCGATATCCTCGTCATTCTCGGCCAGATGCGTGTGCAGGCGCACGCCCTTGTCCCGTGCCAGCACCGCGGCATCGCGCATCAATTCCCGGCTGACGGAGAATGGCGAACAGGGCGCGATGCCGACCCGGACCATCGCGCCGGGGGAGGGGTTGTGAAACCCGTCGATCACCCGGATGCAGTCGTCAAGGATGGCCGCCTCGCGTTCAACCAGCGCATCGGGGGGCAGGCCGCCATCGCTTTCGCCAATCGACATCGCGCCGCGGGTGGGGTGGAATCGCAGGCCGACCTCGGCCGCGCCCGCGATGGAATCTTCCAGCCGCGCGCCATTGGGAAACAAATAGAGATGATCGGAACTGGTGGTGCAGCCAGACAGTGCCAATTCCGTCAGACCCAGCATGGCCGAGACGCGGATATGCTCCGGCCCCATGCGCGCCCAGATCGGGTAGAGCGCCTGCAACCAGCCAAATAAAAGCGCGTCCTGCCCGGCAGGCACTGCGCGGGTCAGGGTCTGGAACAGGTGATGGTGGGTGTTAATCAGCCCCGGTGTCACCACGCAGCCGCGCGCGTCCAGAATCTCGGACCCGTTCGGCGGCAGATCGTGGCCCAGCTCTGCGATCACCCCGTCGCGCAGCCGAATGTCGCCGCTGAATTCCCCCCGCGCCGGGTCCATCGTCAGCACGGTGTCGGCGCCACGGATCAGCAGATGGCTCATGCGCCGCGCTCCGCCAGGAGGGCCAGAGCTTCGGCATGGATGGCGGGATTGGCGGCTGCCAGAACCTGCCCGCCGTTATGCGCCGGGCCGCCCTGCCAATTGGTGACAACCCCGCCCGCCGCCTCGATCACCGCAATCGGGGCGCAGATATCGTAGCTTTGCAAGCCCGCTTCGATCACCAGATCGATTTGCCCCAGCGCCAGAAGCCCATAGGCGTAGCAATCCATGCCATACCGGGTCAGACGCGCCGCCGTGCTTACCCGCTCAAAGGCCGCACGTTCGCCGGCGGTGCCGATTTCCGGGAAGGTGGAGAAGACAATCGCCTGATCCAACCCGCCCACGGGGCGCGTCGAAAGCGGCGAGATCCCGCGCGGGGCGGTCAGTTGCGCCACGCCAAAGCCGCCCTCGAAGCGCTCTCCCATATAGGGCTGGTCAATCAGCCCGTAGACGGGGCCTCCATCGGTCACCACCGCGATCAACACGCCCCAAGTCGGCGTGCCGGACATGAACGCGCGGGTGCCGTCGATGGGGTCCAGCACCCAAGTCAGGCCGGAACTGCCCGCTTGCGCGCCGTATTCCTCGCCCAGAATGGCGTCATCGGGCCGCAGCCGCACCAGCACATCGCGCATCGCCCGCTCGGCCGCGCGGTCCGCGACGGTGACCGGATCGAAGCCGGCGCTGGCCTTGTTTTCGGTGTCGAGCGCGGCGCTGCGGAAATGCGGCAGGATCGCCGCACGGGCCGCATCGGCCAGTTCATGCGCGCAACGCTGAAGCGCATCGCGCGTCGCGGGGTCAAGCATGGGACGGCTGGCGGTGGCGGACATGGCGGTTCCCCTGACAGGCAAGCGGCGCGACCAAGGGGCCGCGCCGGGACTGGCACTGGTATTGAATAGGGGACGGGGCGGGTCAACCCGGCGGTGTAGCGCAATCGCAGCCGCTCCGACGGACCTTGGCAAGACCGTGTCCGCGCCGGATGGGACGCAGCCGCGCGTCGCTCATCCGTTATGAGGCGTCAGGCGACGTCGCTCAGCACGCGGGCCAGATCGAACAGGCGGCGGCGCTGATTTTCGGGGATTGCGTAGTAGGAGCGCACAAGCTCCAACGCTTCGCGGTCCGACAGGATGTCGCCGGGCAGGCCGGGCTCGCCTTCGGTCATGGCGAAATTCGCATCCGCGCTTTCGCTGAACCCTTCAAAGAAGAATGCTACCGGCACTTCCAGCGCGTCGGCGATATCCCACAGGCGGGAGGCGCTGACACGGTTCATGCCGGTCTCGTATTTCTGGATCTGCTGAAACTTGATACCCACCTTTTCGGCGAGTTGCTGCTGGGTCATCCCCACCATCCACCTACGATGCCGCACCCGTTTGCCAACATGGATATCAACCGGGTGTTTCATTCTAAGGCTCCATCGTTTCACGTCAGGGTGTAGTTAAAATTTATCACGCCACTGGGGATTGCCATACTGTCTTTTTGGGTAGGTTTCGGTAACTTTGGATATAACGTTCTGATTTATCATAAGGATTTATAATTTTCGCTCGAAAGCGGCCTGTCCAATCCCGCTCGGAACCGCATTATTGGATCACAAACGGTTGACGTTCGCGTCAATATTCGCAATTTGCAAATCAACCCAAAGACGATTTTGCATTCTGCAATGCAGAACGAAAACCTTGCAGTTGGTGCAGCCTTGGGGCGAGTCGGGGCCGTCTGCGACGCAGCGCCGCCACGCAATCTGGCCGTGTGCCCCGTGGCGACCTTGGCCAGAGCTGCGGCGCGAATTTCACCATGTCGGCTGGGGCTTAGCGCCGCAGCGTGCATGGCCGTGGTTGCACACGCGGCCCGCGCCGGTGCAGCTTCACCCTGACGCCACGTCGCATCCCGCCCGTGGTGCAGACCGGATGAGGAGCCTTTGCCGTGATCGCCTATCGCTTGCATGACGTGGATGCGCCGCCCCGCTGGGATGACCTGCCACTGCCGGAGCCGGGACCGGGCGAAGTGCGCGTGGCGATGCGCGCCTGTGGGTTGAACTTCGCCGATCTGCTGATGCTGCAGGGCCAGTATCAGGAGCGACCCGACCTGCCTGCGACCCTCGGGCTCGAAGGAGCGGGCGTCGTCGAAGCGCTGGGGGCGGGGGTCACCACGCCCGCCATCGGGACGCGGGTTGCCGTGTTCGGCAGCGGCATGTTGGCCAGTCACGCGGTGGTTCCCGCCGTGGCTTGCCTGCCGATCCCCGATGCCATGACGTGGCCGGAGGCCGCCGGATTTCAGATCGCCTATGCCACCTCCCATCTCGGGCTGGCGCGCCGGGCCAACTTGTGCCCCGGTGAAAGGCTGCTTGTCACCGGTGCGGCCGGAGGCGTGGGTCTGACCGCGATCGAAATCGGTAAGCTGATGGGCGCGGAGGTCGTGGCCTCTGCCCGCGGTGCGGATAAGCTCGCCATCTGTCGGGAGGCTGGCGCCGATCACGTCATCGACGCCGATGCGCCCGACATGCTGGAACAGTTGCGGGCTCTGGGCGGGCTCGATGTGACCTATGACAGCGTCGGCGGTGAGGCGTTCCACAGCGCGTTCCGTGCCACCCGGCCCGAAGGGCGGCTGTTGCTTATCGGTTTTGCCGGTGGTGATCTACCTCGGCTGGCCCCCAATCACATGCTGGTCAAGAATATCTCGGTCATCGGTCACTACATGGGCGCCTATCCCCGGTTCAATCCGCAGGCTCTGGCCGGGTCACTCGGCGCGCTGCTGGAATGGTATCGTGCGGGGCGGCTCCATCCGCATATCAGCCACGTTCTGCCTTATGATCAGGTGGCGGAGGGCATGGACCTGCTGCGCAGTCGCCGCTCCACCGGCAAGGTGGTGATCGACCTGCCAGACGGGGGCTGAGGCTCGCGCCGTCAGCCTGCCTGCGCCACCATGCGGGGCCGTTCGGGCAGGGAGTTGCGGTAGGTCGTGCGGATCATATCCGCCAACGCCCTGCGCGCCTCGTTCCCGGCAAGCTCCGAGGTATACAGATTAATGCGGATCTGTCGCAGATCGGGCAGGGCGCCTTGATGATGGATGCGCTCTATATAGGGCGGCTCCATCCCTTCGATCAGCGCATGCACCGCCAGATCGGCGCTGACCGTGGCCTCGACCGTCCGCGTGCTGTCGGATTGCACCGCCATTTCCCACGGGATGCCTGCCGCATCGAGCGCCTGCTGAACCGAGGGACGGAAAATGCAGAACTGCTCGAACGCCAATCTCAGCGGGCGTTGTTTCCACGCCTGTCCCTCCGGCGCGCCGACCCAGATCAGCGGCACTTCGGTCAGCGTCTCGCCGCCGTCGCCAACCCCATCTTCGGTGGTCAGGATCATGTCGATATCGCCGCGGGAAAACCCTTCGCGCAAGGACCGGGTGTAGGACGACACCAGTTGCACCTGCATCCGCGGATATGCGGCTGAGAATGATTTCAACACACGTGGAATGCAGGGGTAAACGATGTCATGCGGCACCCCCAAAAGGATCTCGCCGGTAAAATCCTGAGAGGTCAGCCGCCCCAAAGCCTCGTCATTCAGCGCCAGCATCCGGCGCGCGTAGCCTGCCAGCTGATCGCCTTCGGGCGTCAGCGTCATGGTGCGCGTCGACCGATCCAGCAGCGACAGGCCCAACCCTTCTTCCAGCCGTTTAAGCTGCATCGACACCGCCGATTGGGTCAGGTTCAGCGCCCCCGCCGCGCGGGTGACGCCTCCGGCATCCGCCACGGTGACGAAAGAGCGGAGCGCGGTCAGGTCAAGGTTGCGGGGCATGGCGGTCTCCTGAATATCACAGTTCGTGATGGCGGGCATCATAATCATTCGTTTCCAAAATAAAGCAGCATTGCGCAGGGTGATCAAGGGAATTGATTTTGACATCCCTCAAATCACCAATTGTGAAGGAAGCTGCTATGTTCGCTCTGTTTCGCCCCGTCGCCACCCAGTGTCTTCTGCCCCGGAGGGATGACACCATCCTCCGCCGCCTGCGCGCGATGTATCGGGTGCGGCGCCAGCGCCGCGCCTTGGCGCAACTGGACCCGTGGCTTCTCGATGATCTGGGCCTCAGTTCGGCCGCCGTGCAGGCCGAATTGCGGCGACCCCTCTGGGATGTGCCCTGCGTCTGACTGTTGCTGAGGGCTGCGGCGCGATCACATTCGCGCCAGCCAATCTCCGGGCCTATCGGTCCCGTCGGCGCCCCGATCCATGCCCCGCTGGGGTCATGACGGCGCATTGCCGGGCAAATCCGCCGCAAACCGCGCTTCATCCGCGATATCAGCAGGCTGGCATCTTGAAACGCGCGTCGCGATTCCCGATATTCAAGCCCAAGCGTCCGGCATGTGCCGGGCTGTCTGATCCCGCTTGAGGAGGCTTAAATGGCAGACTACCAGACGATCCGGACGGTCGGCGCCGGTGCCCGTACCGCCCAGATCGACGAGGGCCTTCGCGCCCACATGAACAAGGTCTACGGCACGATGTCGGTCGGCATGCTGCTGACCGCACTGGTGGCCTGGGGCGTTGGCACCAACGAACAACTGGTCGCGACGATCTTCATGTCGCCGCTGAAATGGGTCGTGATGTTCGCGCCGCTGATCATGGTTTTCGCATTCAGCGCCATGATCAACAAGATGAGCGCCGCCGCGGCGCAACTGTTCTTCTACGCCTTTGCCGCGGCGATGGGTCTGTCCATCGCATGGATCTTTGCCGCCTATACCGGCTTCTCTATTGCGCAGGTGTTTCTGGTGACCGCCATCGCATTCGCGGGGCTGAGCCTGTGGGGCTACACCACGAAAAAGGACATCTCCGGCTGGGGATCGTTCCTCATCATGGGCGTGATCGGCCTCGTCGTGGCGTCGATCGTCAACATCTTCCTGGCGTCGCCGGCAATCATGTTCGCGATCTCCGCGCTGGGCGTTCTGATCTTCGCGGGCCTCACCGCCTACGACACCCAGAACATCAAGAACACCTACCTGGCCCATGCCGCCCACGGCGACAGCGAATGGCTGGGCAAGGCCGCGATCATGGGTGCGCTGCAGCTCTACCTGGACTTCATCAACATGTTCATGTTCCTGCTGCAGCTGTTCGGCAACCGCGAGTGATCGCAGCCTGACAGCCCGACCGGTCCCGGTCGCAGCATTCAAACCCCGCCGCATCGCCGGCGGGGTTTTTCTTTGGCCTCACGCCTCGCGCCGCGCAAGAATCCGGGCAATGGCAAGGTTGGCCAGCGCATGCAGCAGCATCGTCATCACCGCCAGCGTCAGCAGCGCAGCGAACATCAGGTCGATACGGGCGCGGCCATTGGCGAGCAGCATGAGATAGCCCAGCCCCCGCGATGCGCCGACCCATTCGCCGATCACTGCGCCGATGGGCGCGTAGACCACCGCCAGTTTCAGCCCGGTCAGAAACCCCGGCAGCGCGGCGGGGATGCGCACCCGCCACATCAGCCGCCAGCGCGTCGCGCCCATCACCCGCGCCTGTGCCAGCCAGTCGGGCGGCGTGCGCAGCAGCGCGTCTAGGAACGCCGAGGTGACAGGGAAATAGATGATCAACAGCGCCATCGCGATTTTCGACAACAGCCCGTAGCCGAACCACAGCGTCAGGATCGGAGCCAGCGCGAAGACCGGCACCGCTTGGCTGAAAACCAGCAGGGGCTGCACCAGCCGCCGCGCTCCGGCGCTAAAGGCCAGCGCCACCGCCGACACCCAGCCAAGCCCCGCGCCCAGTGCCAGCCCGGCCAGCACCTCGACCAATGTGACCCATGCGTGTTCGGCGATAAGCGCGCGGCTCAGCCACAGCCGCGCCGCCACCGCCGCCGGAGCGGGCAGGATGAAACTTGGCATGTCGAGCACGACAACCGCCGCCTGCCACAGCGCCAGCGCCAGCAGCGCCGGTGCAATCAGATGGACGATCTTCATGGGACGGTCTCCAGCAAGGCGCGGGTCAGCGCCCCGGTTACCGTCAGCGTGTCGGCGGCATCCGGCGCGCGCGGGATCGGCGCGCGCGGGATCGGCGCGGCAGCAGGGGGCGCGGGCGTGATCCCGGCACGGGTCATGATGAGGATCTGTTGTCCCAGCCGCGCGGCCTCCGCCGGGTCATGGGTCACATGCAGCACGGTGCGCCCGGCCAGTTCGCGGGCCGCCAGCGCCTGCATGGCCGTGCGGGTCGCCACATCGAGCGCTGAGAAAGGCTCATCCAGCAGCACCACGGGGCGGTCCTCGTAAAGCACCCGCGCCAGCGCGGCGCGCTGCCGTTGGCCGCCGGACAGGGCTCGTGGTTTCCGCTGTGCCAGATCGGCAAGCCCGACATCGCGCAGCACCTGCGCCGCGCGGTCCGCATCGGTCCGTGTGCCGCGCAGCCGGTCGCCCAGCGTGACATTGGCTCCGATGCTGAGCCACGGCAGCAGCATGTCGGACTGCGCCATCAGCGCCACCCGCCCCGGCAGCGGGTGCCCGTCCGCCGCCATCGCCGCGCCATCGGTTTCGGCCAAACCGGCGAACCCGTGCAGCACCGTCGATTTGCCTATGCCGGAAGGGCCCAGAAGACAGGTCCAGTGCCCGGCGGGGGCCGTCAACTCGATCCGGTCGAACAGCACCCGCCCGGCCACCCGCAACGCGCCCGAAAATCGCAGCGCGGGCGCGCTCACCCGGTCAGCCCCATATCCCAGAACCCGACCTCCAGCCGGGTCGCGGTGGCGAAGCGCTGGGTCAGCGTCGTCCAGCGCGGCGTGGTGTCAGGCGCATCGCCCAGCCGCCGCGCCACGGCGGTGTCGATCAGGTTGCCCACCGCCGTGCAAACCTGCTGATACTCGTCGCCGCCATAGGTGGTGATCCACGCGGCATAGGGGTTGGTGTCGAGCGTGCCCGCCGCGCGCCCCTCGGCCAGCAGCCGCGCGCCTATTTCGCCATAGCCCAGCACACAGGGCGCGAGCGCGGCGAGCAGGTCCAGAAAATCCCCCGCGTGACCGGCATCCAGAACATAGCGGGTATAGGCGATATTGGCGGTCTTCTCCTCCGCCCGGGCCAGCATGTCTTCGTCGATCCCGGCCTCGGCGCAGGTGACCACATGCAGCCGCATTTCCTCGTCGATCAGGGCGTGCACCGTAGCGGCGCATAGCCGCATTTCGTCGATGGTGTCGGCCTTGGTCACCGCCAGCGCCCACGCCCGTGCGAAATGCACCAAAAACAGGTAGTCCTGCACCAGATAGCCGAGAAATGCCTCACGCGGGAGGGTACCATCGCCCAGCTCGGTGACGAAGGCATGGCGGGTGTAATCCCGCCATACCTCGCCCGACGCCTGCCGCCAGAGGGGGAAGGTCGCGCCGTAGCTCATTGCCCGGCGTCCGCCGCATCCGAAGTCCCGGCCTCGATCCCGGCGATCAGGTCGCTCACCGGGCGCGCGGTCTCGATCAGCCCGGCCTCCAGCAAAAATGCCTCGAAGGCCTCGTAGCGGGCCGTGTCGATCGCGGCGGGGCGCAGGGCGAAGCGGGGCAGGGTGTCCTCCCATGCCTTGGCATTCAGCTCGTCTTTCAACTCGGCGGAGGTGCCCGCAAACAGCTCCCAGCTTTCCTGCGGATGGTTGACGATATATTGCACGCCGCGCGCCGTGGCGGTCAGGAAGCGGTCGATCTTATCCGCATCCATTGTTTCGGGATTGGCGACATAGATCAGCTCGTCATAACTCGGCACGCCATGCTCTTCGGGGTAGAAGCATTTGCCCGCAACGCCCTCGATCTCCATCTGGTTCAACTCGAAATTGCGGAACGCGCCGATCACCGCGTCGACCTGACCGGACATCAGCGACGGCGACAGCGACCAGTTCACATTGACCAATTCCACATCGTCCAGCGCCACATCGCCCTGTTGCAGCATCGCGGTCAGCAGCGCCTCTTCGACGCCGGCGATGGAAAAGCCGATCTTGCCGCCCTTCAGGTCCGCAAGGCTTTTGATCGGGCCATCAGCCTCCACCAACAGGCAGTTGAGCGGCGTGGCGACCAGCGTGCCGACGGCCTTCAACGGCAGCCCCTCCGCCACCTGCAAATGCAGCTGCGGCTGGTAGGAAATCGCCAGATCGGCGCGGCCTGCGGCGGCCATCTTCGGCGGATCGGCGGGGTCGGCGGGGGCGATTACCTCGACCTCCAGCCCAGCCTCGTCGAAATAGCCCAGCTCCTGCGCCACGATGATCGGGCCGTGATCGGGATTGACGAACCAGTCGAGAATGACGGTCATGCGGTCCTGCGCGAACGCGGGCGAGGCCAGCAGGGTCAGCGACAGGGAAAGGGCGAGTTTCATGGAGTGTCTCCGGTTTGGGGATCGCCTAGTGCGACAAGGGTGATGGGGCCGGGCCAGCGGGCTGCCAGCCGCTCCGCCGCCGTCCAAGATCTGAGTCCGGAACGGCAGCACAGCACCGCGCGCCGGTCGGGCGCGGGCAGGGGGGTGAATGTGTCGATCTGTTCGACGCGCAGGCGCTGCGCGTCCGGGCGCACCAACGGCGCCTCATCGGCGGCGCGCAGGTCGATGACGAAATCCTCGGCGGTGATGTCGCGCGCATCGATGAAACGCGGCGCATGATCCGGCTCCGGCGCGCCGTCGAACCGGAACCCGCCGAAGCGCATCGTGCCCGCGTCAAAGCTGACGATGCGGCCCAGCGGGCTGGGGGCGAGCCCCGCCAGATGCGCCAGCGCTATCTGCGCCTGTAGGCTGCCGATGACACCCACGACCGGGCCCAACACGCCATCCTCGGCGCAGGAGCCCATGCGCTGCGGCAGATCAGGGAACACGGCGCGCAGCGACGGCGCGCCGCCGCAGAACCCGCCCGCATAGCCATCGGTGCCCACGACCGAGGCATGGATCAGCGGCAAACCTTCGGCCAAGCACAGATCAGACGCGATGTAGCTCGCGGCGAAACTGTCGGCGCAGTCCAAAACCAGATCCATGCCCTCGGCCAGTGCGGGCGCGGTGGCGGGGGTGAAGCTGTCTTGCACCGGTGCGATCCGCACCTCCGGGTTCAGCGTCGCAAGGCTCCGCGCCGCAGCATCCGCCTTGGGCTGACCCAGATCACCCTCGCGGAATAGGGTCTGGCGATGCAGGTTGCCGGTTTCGACCACATCGGGATCAACGAGCCGCAGATGCCCGACACCCGCGCCCACCAGATATTGCAGCACCGGCGCCGCCAGCCCGCCCGCGCCGATCACCAGCACCCGCGCCCGTGCCAGCCGCGCTTGCGCCTCTGGCCCCATGCCGGGCACGGCCAATTGCCGGGCGTAGCGGCTCATCGCGTCACCTCGATCCACTCGCGCAGCCGCGCTTCGGGATCGGCGTTGAGCGTGATGTCGGTCACGGCAGAGACGATATCCGCGCCCGCGCCAAACGCCTCCGGCGCGCGCGCGACGCTCAGCCCGCCAATGGCGACCAGCGGCATCTCCCCGATCCGGTCTTTCCACGCGCGCACCCGGCCCAGACCCTGCTGATGCCATTTCATCTGCTTCAGGATCGTGGGCCAGACCGGCCCCAGCGCGATGTAGCCGGGGTTGAGCGCCAGCGCGCGCTCCAACTCCGCCTCGTCATGGGTGGAAATGCCCAGCCGTAGCCCGGCGCGGCGGATGGCAGGCAGGTCGGCCTCGTCCAGATCCTCCTGACCCAGATGCAGCCAGTCGCAGCCCAGATCAATCGCCAGCCGCCAATGGTCGTTGACCACCAAAACCGCGCCCGCCGCCCGGCACAGATCGCGGCCACGGGACAGTTGATCGCGCAATTCCTCCTCGGGCCTGTCCTTCAGCCGCAACTGCACCAGCTTCACGCCCAAAGGCAGCGCGCGCTCCAGCCACGCCACATCGTCGAAGATCGGGTAAAACCGGTCGAGCGTCATTCCAGCACCGCCAGTCCCAGAACGGGGGTCGAGGGCGCGGCCATGTCGCGCGGCTCCATCGGGTCGGCCTCATAGGCCAACCGCCCGGCCTCCAGCGCGCGGGCGAAGCCTTCGGCCATCGTCGCCGGGTCGCCCGCCTTTGCCACGGCGGTGTTGAGCAGCACGGCGTCAAAGCCCAACTCCAACGCCTGCGCCGCCTGTGACGGCAGGCCCAGCCCCGCGTCGATCACCATCGGCACATCGGGGAACTGCGCGCGCAGGCTCCGCAGCCCGTAGATATTGTTGAGCCCCAGCCCGGTGCCGATCGGCGCGCCCCAGGGCATCAGCACCTCGCAGCCCGCCTCCAGCAGCCGTCCTCCCAGCACGCCATCCTCGGTCGTGTAGGGAAACACCTGAAACCCGTCTTCGGTCAGGATGCGCGCGGCCTCCAGCAAGCCAAAGGGATCGGGCTGCAACGTGTCGGCATGGCCGATCACCTCCAGCTTGATCCAGCGCGTGTCAAACACCTCCCGCGCCATATGCGCCGTGGTCACCGCCTCGCGCACCGAATGGCACCCGGCGGTGTTGGGCAGGACGGGAATGTTCAGATCGCGGATCATCTGCCAGAACGCTTCGCCCGCGCCGCCCTCACCGCCCGCCTCGCGGCGTAGCGATACGGTGGCAATGCCCGCGCCGGAGCGGCGGAACGCCTCCCTCAGCGCCTTGGGGGAGGGGTATTGCGCCGTGCCCAGCATCAGCCGCGATGTGATTTCAGTGCCATAGAATACCGGCATCTCAGCCCCCTTGCCTTGGTGCGAGGATCTCCAGCCGGTCGCCAGGCTCCAGCGGTTGCGCCCCGCGGGCGGTGGCCGGGACAAAAGCCTCGTTCAGCGCGGTCGCGACGCGCGCCTCGCCATAGCCGAGTTCCACCAAAGCGGCGTCGAGCGTCGTGGCGCTGACCTCCCGCGCGGTGCCATTGACGTGGATCTTCATTTCAGAACCTCCGGTTCAGCGCCGTCCAGCAGCATCTCCGCCAGCATCCGAGCCATCGCGGGAGCCAGCAAAAACCCATGCCGGAACAGGCCGTTGACATGGATGCGCCCGGCATCGCGTGTGATCCGGGGCAGATTGTCGGGGAATGCGGGGCGCGCATCGGCGCCCAGTTCCAGCACCTCCGCCTCCGCAAAGGCAGGGTGCAGCGTGTAGGCCGCGTTCAGCAGTTCCACGACCGAACGCAGGGTGGCCGGGCCGCGCCGGTCGCTTTCGATCTGCGTCGCACCCAGCATGTAGATGCCATCCCCGCGTGGCACGATATACAGCGGGTGGCGTGGATGCAGCAGCCGCACCGGGCGGCTCAACCGCACCTCCGGCGCGCGCAGCACGGCCATTTCACCCCGCACGCCGCGCAGATCGGGCAACAGATCGCGCGCGGCAAGGCCCCGACAATCGACCAGCGTGCCGCGCGTCGGCGCTTCGGCCTGAACCGGAACGCCCTTGGCCGTCAGCCCGGCGCGCAGCGCGGCAAGCGCCTGTCGCGGGGCCAGATGCGCCTCGGTCGGGAAATGCAGCGCGCGGGCAAACCGTCCGCCGAGATCGGGCTCCAGTTCCTCCAGCCCCTGCGCATCCTGCCAGTCATGCGCGTTGGTGCGGCGGGCAAAGCGGTCCAGTTCGCTGCGGTCCCGCCCCGGCGCCACGACGAGAGAGCCGCGCCGCGTGACCTCCGCGCCCGCCGCCTGCCACCAATCGGCGGCTTCCTGACCCAGCCGGGTGACAGGCTCCTCCGCCGTTTCGCTTTCGCAATAGGGGGCCAGCATCCCGCCCGCCCACCAAGAACAGGCGGCGGGACCGGGGGCGTCTGCCTGCGCGGGATCGATCAGCGTGACCTCCGCGCCGCGGCGGGTCATCTCCCACGCGGCACTTAGCCCCGCGACACCGGCCCCAAGGATCGTGACCGCGACGCTCATGCCCAAAGCTCGTGAAAATGATGCACCGGGCCATGGCCGCGACCGACCTCTAGCGTATCGGCCGCGGCGATCGCGCCTTGCAGCCAACCATGCGCCAATGCCACGGCGTCGGGCAGCGCGCGGCCCTGCGCCAATTCGGCGGCGATGGCGGCGGCGTAGGAACAGCCGGTGCCGTGGGTGTTGCGGGTGGCGCGGCGCGGAGCGGTGAATTCCTGCACCGTATCGCCGGTCAGCAGCAGGTCGCGGCAGATCTCCCCCCGGCCATGCCCGCCCTTCATCAGTACCGCGCGTGGTCCCAGCGCCAGCAGCGCGCGGCCTTGTGCCAGCACGGCCTCGGCGCTGGTGGCGTCCGGCTCATCGAGAATCTGCGCCGCTTCCGGCAGGTTCGGCGTCAACAGCGTCGCGCGGGGCAGCAAATGGTCGCTCAACGCGCGGATCGCCTCGCGCTCCAGCAGCACATCGCCGGATTTCGCAACCATCACCGGGTCCAGCACCAGCGGCCCGTCGAATCGCGCCAGCGCGTCGGCCACGGCCACGACCAGCGGCGCGGTGCCGAGCATCCCGATTTTCACCGCATCGATGGCGATGTCGTCCAGCACCGATCCGATCTGCGCCGCAACCAGCGCCGGGTCGAGCGGATGCACCGCCTGCACGCCCACGGTATTCTGCGCGGTGATCGCCGTGATGGCCGTCGCCGCATAGACGCCGCGCGCCGAGGCGGATTTGATGTCGGCCTGAATACCGGCGCCGCCGCCGCTATCCGAGCCTGCGATGATCAGAAGCTTGCCGATCTTCCCCATGGTGCACTCCGGTTGCGGGGTGCCAGCGTCGGGAAGCGGAGGGCACAGCCTTAGGGATGGCGCGCCAAGGTCGATCTCCGTTCCCTACGCCGGCATTGCCCGGATCAGGTTCGATGGGTCGGCTTTGCAGCCTCTCAGCCCTTGCGGGCACCCCAACGGATATGCGGCAGGTATCAACTGCGTGACCTGCGGTCAATCGCTGTTACGGCGGGGGCGGAGGACGCGGGACGGCAGGCGGGCAGGCTGGGGGCCAGGCTGCGTGGCACCACTCGCGACAGCGCGGCCCAAACGAAAACGGCCGCGCCCAAGGGCACGGCCGTTTCTCAATCCTTGCGGATCAGGCTAGATCACTTGATCTTGCCTTCCTTGTATTCGACGTGCTTACGCGCGACCGGGTCGTATTTCTTGACGACCATTTTTTCGGTCATGGTCCGGGCGTTCTTCTTGGTGACGTAGAAGTGGCCCGTGTCAGCGGTCGAGTTCAGACGGATCTTGATCGTCGTCGGCTTCGCCATTGGGTATCTCCTGCAACGGGGCAGTCGGGCCGCCCGTGAAAGCTTGAAGCCCGCCTTCTAAACGGATCTCGATCCGAGTCAACACCATACGCATCGGATTTGTCAGGTTTCGCAGGCCGATTTGCGCGGAGAGCCTGTAAGCCGGATTTTGTCGAGGGCGCGCGCCCGAAAGCACGGCCCAAGGATGACCATTCGTCTGCGCCGCCGGTTGCCCGACGGCTCTAGCCGCCTACCCGAACCTCAGGGCCGAAGCAGGCCTGGGGTTGCCCCCGCGAGGTTCCTATTCGGCGTTGCTCCCGGTGGGGCTTGCCATGCCGGTGACGTTGCCGCCCCCGCGGTGGGCTCTTACCCCACCGTTTCACCCTTACCCGGCCAAGGCCGGGCGGTCTCATCTCTGTGGCGCTCTCCGTCGGGTTGCCCCGCCCGGGCGTTACCCGGCACCGTTGCTTCATGGAGTCCGGACTTTCCTCGCAGTTCCCCTTGCAGGGCCCACGCGGCCATCCGGCCCTCCGCGCGAGCCGGGGTGTAGGGCGGGGGGCGACAGCGGTCAAGCGGAAGCGGTCAAAGCGGCAGCGCGGCTGCACTATCGCGCATTCCTCCTGCGGTGGTGCCGGCCCCCGCGCAGGCTCCCGTCGCGTCCGGCCACCTTGGCGCCCAGCTACCTCCAACCAAAGCGCACCCGCTCTCGAACAAGCCCGCAGGGCGCGAGAGCGAGCGCCTGCCCGTCCCTGCGGGCTGGCGCTTTGTCACCCCGCGCTAACCTCTGGGCGGGGAGGGACTTGGCTAGGATAAAGCGCGCCGTTCAGTCGCTGCAGCGCCACCCCACGGGCAGGCTCCCGTCGCGCCCGGCCACCTTGGCGCCGAGCTACCTCTGAACCCAACACCCCCGCCCGCGAACAAGGCGAAGCCGCGAGAGCGAGCGCCTGCCCGCCCCGACAGGCTGGCGCTTGGCCACCTCACGCTGACCTCGGAGCGGGGAGGGATGTGTCAGCATAAAGCGCACCGCCCAGCCGCCACAGCGCCACCCCACGGGCAGACCACCCTCGCGGGCTAAACGCCCCGCGTGTCACCGCTCAGCCACTGGCCATCGCTCGGCGATCTCTGCCGCCAGCCCCGCGTCGATGGCGTCCAGCGGCGCGTCGGGGGCCACCCAAGGGCGGAACCTGTGGCGAAAGGCCTCTAGCACATCGGCGGGCTGCAATCCGTCGCCTAGGACATAGCCAATGCGGGCGGCGGCGGCGGCGAACTGCGCGGGGTCCGCCGGGGCGTGCGCCTCAGGCCATATCGCCATGCCGCCCCGCGCCAGCCGCCGCCAGTCAAACCGGCGACCGGGATCGACCTTGCGGCGCAGCGCCATGTCCGAATGTCCGATGACCCGCTCGGGCGGGATCTGCCAGCGCGCCATGATGCCGGGCAGCAGCGCTTCCAGCGCGTCGATCTGAGGCGCGGCAAAGGGCGTGCGCCCGGTATTGGCCAACTCGATCCCGATCGAACGAGAATTCACGTCTCCCACAGGGCCCCAAGCGCCCGCGCCCGCATGCCACGCACGCAGCGCTTCGGGCACCAGTCGCCAGACCGTGCCATCGGGGTCGATCTGATAATGCGCCGACACCTCGGCCTCGGGGGCGCATAGCCACGCGCGCGACGCATCGGGATCGGCCATCGCGGTGAAATGTAGCACCACCATGTCGGGCCGCGCGCCGCCCCGTCTTGGCCCATGATTGGGGGAAGGGCAGTCGCGCAGGCGCAGCGCCCCGGAACCCGCCGCCGACGCAGACGGCGTCAGCGCGACGTCAGAGGGCGATCCTGCGGGCACTGTCACGGCCTGTTCGGCTCAGCCGCGCACCGCGCGAAACGGAGCAGGATCCCAGCCGCAGGCATAGCCATCCCCATCGGGATCGAGCGACATGCGGTCCTTCTGCGGGCCGCCCGCCTTCAGGAAAGCGATCTGCGCCAGATCGGGCGAGGGATATTGCGCACAGTTGCGCGCCGCGCGGCTGTCGCTGGTGAACAGACCGCGGGAATAGACCGGCTGGCCTTTTGCATTAGTCGTCGACAGCGCATAGGCCACGATATTCGGCCCCGCATCGCCGGTGCGCTGCGGCACGGGCGTGGCTTCGACCTGCACATAGGCGGCGCGCTGACGTTCCAGCCGCTCCGCATCCGATTCGATGCTTTCGCGCGCGCTCACCGCCTGAAAGCTCTGCTCATCGGAAATGGCGGCATCGCTGCTGCCTGCCACGCGCGGCGGGGTCACGGCGACGGTCACACCCTGATCGGCGACACCGGCCGGGGCGGGCAGTACGGCTGCGGCGCTGGTGCCGGGGGCCGAAAGCGGCGCGCTGACGATGGCGCCGTTGCGCACGGCGGGCGCGCCGGTGGCCTCGGGCGGCAGAACCGCATCACTGGTGCGCAACTCCGCATCACGGGCCTCGCGATAGGTGGTGTAATCACCAAAACCCACACCCGCGGCGCTGTCGGGCACTTCCGGCTGACAGGCCGCAACCAGCGTCAGGGCCAACGCGCCCAGACCCAGACGGGCAAATGAGGCACGCCCGGCGGCGGTGTCGGGACGGGTGGCCCCGGACATGCGGACCGGCAGGGAATAGGGCAGGGACATGAGCGTATCCTCAGGTATCGCGGATCACATAAAACGGTCGGGTGACGCGCAGGTTACCACCAGCGCGTCGGCTTGGAAACGAAGCCCGCCGCGGTTTCAAGCGCATGGGCGGTGTTCAGCAGATCGGCCTCTTCCCACGGGCGCCCGATCAGTTGCAGCCCCAGCGGCAGACCACTGCGGTCAAGCCCGGTCGGCACCGAGACACCCGGCAGACCGGCAAGGTTCAGCGTCACGGTGAACACGTCGTTGAGATACATCGCCACCGGATCGGCCTCGGTCATCTCGCCCAGACCAAAGGCGGCGGTGGGCGTGGCCGGGGTCAGGATCGCGTCGACACCCTGCTCGAAGACCTGCTCGAAGTCGCGCTTGATCAGCGTGCGGACCTTGCGCGCGCGGTTGTAGTAGGCGTCGTAGAACCCGGCGGACAGCACATAGGTGCCGACCATGATCCGGCGCTGTACCTCGTGGCCGAAACCTTCGGCGCGGGTCTTTTCATACATCTCGGTGATGCCGTCGCCCTGACCCAGCTTTGCCCGGTGGCCGAACCGCACGCCGTCATAACGCGCAAGGTTCGAGGACGCCTCGGCGGGCGCGATGACATAATAGGCCGGCAGCGCGTATTTCGTATGCGGCAGCGAAATGTCGGTGATCGTCGCGCCCGCGTCGCGCAGCATCTCGGTGCCCTCGCGCCACAGCGCGTCGATCTCGTCGGACATGCCGTCCATGCGGTATTCGCGCGGAATGCCGATGGTCTTGCCGCGAATGTCGCCGGTCAGTGCGGCTTCGAAATCCGGCACGGCCAGATCGGCGGAGGTCGAATCCTTCGGGTCATGCCCGGCCATCGCGCCCAGCATGATCGCCGCGTCGCGCACCGTCTTGGTCATCGGCCCGGCCTGATCGAGCGAGGAGGCATAGGCGATGATGCCCCAGCGGCTGACCCGGCCATAGGTGGGCTTCAGCCCGGTGATGCCGGTGAAGGCCGCAGGCTGGCGGATGGAGCCGCCGGTATCGGTGCCGGTCGCCGCAAGGCACAGATCCGCCGCGACAGCCGCCGACGACCCGCCGGACGAGCCACCCGGCGTCAGCGCCGTGTCATCGCCTTCGCGGCGCCACGGGTTGACCGCGTTGCCATAGGTCGAGGTCTCGTTCGACGAGCCCATCGCGAACTCGTCCATGTTGAGCTTGCCCAGCATCACCGCGCCCGCGTCGAACAGCTGGCGTGTGACGGTGGATTCGTATTCCGGGCGGAAGCCGGACAGGATCGCCGACGCGGCCTGCGACTCCACGCCTTGCGTGCAGAACAGATCCTTGATGCCCAGTGGGATGCCGCACATGTCGGGCAGGGCGGTGGCCCCGCCTTCGCTGATGCGGGCATCGGCGGCACGGGCTTGGTCCAGCGCGATGTCGGGCGTCTTGTGCACGAACGCGCCCAGCGCATCGGCGGCGTCGATCTCGGCCAGACAGGCCTCGGTCAGCGCAACGGATGTCGTTTCGCCCCGGCGCAGCGCGTCACGGGCTTCGGCAATGGTCAGTTTCGTCAGGTCGGACATGCTCACTCCACCACCTTGGGAACCGCGAAGAAGCCCTCGCGGGCATCGGGCGCATTGGCCAGCACCTTTTCGGGCTGGTTGCCGTCGGTGACGACATCCTCGCGCCGTTTCAGCCGCATCGGCGTGACCGAGGTCATCGGCTCGACGCCGTCGACATCGACCTCGCCCAGCTGTTCGATGAAGCCGAGGATCGCGTTGAACTCCTCCGCCAGCGCGGGGAGGTTCTCTTCAGGCACCGCAATCCGGGCAAGTTTCGCCACGCGGCGTGCGGTTTCTGTATCGATGGACATGGTGGGATAAGCCTCTCGATTGGTCGGGGCACCGTCTAATGCGTTTCCCCGCGCGATGGAAGGGGCAGGGGCGCCTGCGGCCATGTATCCCGCGCCGCCACCGCGCGCGCCCAAGCCACGCGCGCGGGCAGGGGGCCGCCTTACCGCCTGACGCTGACTTCGGCGCGGGGAGAGGCCAGTGCCATAAAGCGCTCTATTCGTCCCGCGTGGCGCAAGGCAGGCACTGAGAGCGACCCTCCGACGACAGGCACAAACCACTGGAACCGGCTGCCCCCGCCCTCAGAACCGCACGCCACCGCCCGCGAACAAGGCGAAGCGCGCGGGCGAGCGCCTGCCCGTCCCGCCGGGCTGGCGCTTTGCCTTCTCACGCTGACCTCGGAGCGGGGAGGTATTTGGCTGGCATAAAGCACACCCGCCCTACCGTCCTAGCGCCACCCCACGGGCAGGCTTCCGCCTCAAGTGAACGAAGCATGGCGCGCGTCCCTCAGAACTGCACGCAACCGCCCGCGAACAAGGCGAAGCCGCGCGGGCGAGCGCCTGCCCGTCCTCGCGGGCTGGCGCTTTGCCATCTCGCGCTGACATCACAGCGGAGAGGTATTTGGCTGGCATAAAGCACACCCGCCCTACCGTCCTAGCGCCACCCCACGGGCAGGCTTCCGTCTCAAGTAAACGAAGCATGGCACGCGTCCCTCAGAACCGCACGCCACCGCCCGCGAACAAGCGAAGCGCGCGGGCGAGCGCCTGCCCGTCCCACCGGGCTGGCGCTTTGCCTTCTCACGCTGACCTCGGAGCGGGGAGGTATTTGGCTGGCATAAAGCACACCCGCCCTACCGTCCCAGCGCCACCCCACGGGCAGGCTTCCGCCTCAAGTAAACGAAGCATGGTGCGCGTTAATCAGAATCGCACGCCACCGCTCGCGCGCTAACCTCACAGCGGGGAGGTATTTGGCTGGCATAAAGCGCACCGTTTAATCGTCGCAGCTCCATCCCACGGGCAGGCTTCCGTCTCAAGTAAACGAAGCATGGCACGCGTCCCTCAGAACCGCACGCCACCGCCCGCGAACAAGGCGAAGCCGCGCGGGCGAGCGCCTGCCCGTCCCTGCGGGCTGAGGCTTTGCCACCTCGCGCTAACCTCGGAGCGGGGAGGAGCCTGTCACCATAAAGCACACCCGCCCGTCCGCCGCAGCGCCATCCCACGGGCAGGCTCGCGGTGCGCTGTGTGCAACCGTCTCGCCACCCCGTCCTGCCCCCGGAGCGGAGAGCCTCTGTCGCGACAAAACACTGCCGCACGCCTCCCGCAGCACCCCACCTCAGGCAAGCGACCGATGCGCGACAATCCCGCTCCAAACCGCCGCCCCATCTTGCCCCGGTCGGCGTTCGCTGCCACCGTCCGGGCCACCGCACCACTCAGGGTGCGCAGCAACCCCCGGAGCCGCATATGGACCGTCCGATGCTCGGCATCCTGATGATGCTGATGTTCTGCCTGCTTGCGCCGCTGGGCGATGCGCTGGCCAAGATCCTTGGCGCGCAGCTACCGGTGGGGGAGCTGGTGCTGATCCGCTTCGGGTTTCAGGCGGTGCTGATGACGCCCTTGGTGCTGGCCACACGCGGGGCGGCGGGGATGCGGGTCTCCCGCCGGGTTCTGGGCTTCACGCTGCTGCGGACGCTGTTTCATATCGGCGGCATCACCGCGATGTTTCTGGCGCTGACCTACCTGCCGCTGGCCGATGCCATCGCCATCGCCTTTGTCATGCCGTTTCTGCTGTTGCTGCTGGGCTGGCTCCTGCTGGATGAGGAAGTCGGCCCCCGGCGGCTGATCGCGTGCTTCATAGGGTTCCTCGGCACGCTTCTGGTGATTCAGCCCAGCTTTGCCGCCGTGGGCATGGCCGCGCTTCTGCCGCTTGCGGTGGCGGTGTTTTTCGCCAGCTTCATGCTGACCACCCGCGTCATCGCGCGCGAGGTCGACGCAATCCCGCTACAGGCGCTCAGCGCGCTGATGGCCCTGCCGATCTGTGGCGCGATCTTGCTGGCGGGGCAGGGCAGCGATATTCCGCTGTTGGCGTGGGAGCCCCCGCGCGCCGGGCATTGGCCGCTGCTGATCGCGCTGGGCTGCACTGGCACGGCGGCGCATCTGTTCATGACATGGTCGCTGCGCTTTGCGCCCGCCGCCACGCTGGCGCCGATGCAATATCTGGAAATCCCGATTGCCACCCTGATCGGGCTGTTCCTCTTCAGCGAGTTTCCCGATGGGCTGGCGCTGGTGGGGATTTCTATCGTGATGGGGTCGGGGCTCTATATCGTTTTCCGCGAACGCGCGCTGGCGCAGAAAGCCCGGATCACCGCCACCCCGGCGCATGCAGCAGGGCCGTCATCATCACCGTCAAACACCGACGCGGCAGGATAAGCAGCATCCCCGGCGCGTCGAAGCGCAGCCGCACGGTGCCACTGGCCGCGGCCATGTTTGACGTGCCGATGCGGCGGTCGGGCGCGAAATCCAGCCCCTCGATCGGCCAGCGCAGGCCCTGCGATACCCCCGCCACCCGCGCCAGCGGATAGAGAGAGACCCGCGTGCCCTCGGCCACGGCCAGCGTGCAGTCGGGCGGCGCGACGCAGATCACATCCCGCGCGCCCAGCAATACGCAAGGCCGGTCGCAGCGCGTCACCAGCGTGCTGAACGCCGCCAGTTCATGATCCACGCGACCGCCCAGAAACCCGACCCCCAAAACCAGCGGTGCCGCAATGTGGCGCAGGCATTTGTCGAAATCGGTGCTGTCTTGCTCGGGGATCGGGTGCAAACGCTCCGGCGGCACCGCCACCCGCGCCTGCGCCGATATCGAATCGAGGTCGCCGATCACCGCCTGCGGCATCAGCCCGGCAGCCAGCGCCCGGTCCGCGCCGCCATCGGCACAGACCAGATCGGGCGCATGGCGCAGCGCCTCGGACAGCAGGTCGGAAGGGGCCTCGCCCCCGCCCAGCAAGGTGACAGGCGCGGTGCTGCGCAGGATCGGATCGCTCATGCCCCTACATGCCCGCACAGGCCCGTCGTCACAATCCTGCCGTGAAATGATACCGATGAAAACTCAGTCTTGTTCCGTTTCGGGAACCAATGCGTGGTAAACAGGGTCTCAATGTGTAGCAGGAAAGCGAGTGAAGCGATGGTTGGAGCCAGCAAGATTCTGACCGTGTCCTACGGAACCTTCTCGTGCACCCTTGAGGGGTTCGACGATTCCTTTGGCACGATGAAGGCCATCGCCGAATATTTCCGCGATCTGGCTGCGGATGACCGGTTCTTTGGGGCGGAGCCTCCGACGCCTGACGCCGAAATGCTGCAACGCATTGTCGAGAAAGAGATGCATCGCCGGGTCGAGGCCCGGTTGACCAATTCCGGCATTACGCTGCGGCCAAGCGCCGATCCGGCGCCCGCCCCCGAAGCCGAGCCTGCTAAAGCTGAGCCTGCCAAAGCTGAGCCCAACGCAGCTGCCGCAGACCAGGCCGCCGATACACCTGCGAACGCCGCCGCCGCCAAACCCGCCTCTGCTACGGCGCAGCCCGCCGCAGCCGAATCGGCTGCCCCCCGCACGGCAGATGCCAAACCCGCCGCGCAACCGGCCCCGGCCCCCACCGCCGCTGATCCGCAAGCGGACAGCGTCGCGGCCAAGCTCGCCCGCATCCGCGCCGTCGTGGCGCAGGCTCGCACCGGCGCCGTGATCTCGGAGGCGACGAACGCGCAGGCATTTCTGCCCGCCGAGGTCGATCCCGACGCGGAAGACAACCTTGACGATGCCGCCCCCGCGCCCGCTGCCACATGGGACGCGGAGCGCGCGAATGCCGTTTCGCAGGCCGATCCCGTGGATACCGCGACGCAGCGCCTGTCGGACACGGCAGACGCCCTGCAGCCCGCGGCCGCCGCAGCGGAGCCTGTCGCCGATCCCGACGTGATCGAGGAGCTTTCGGCAGGCGGCGCAGGCCCGATCCTCTGGCAGGACGACGAAGACGATGCGACCGGCGCGCCGACGCCCGAATCGCCCGTGCCTTTCTCTGCCGAACAAAGCTCTGACGCGCCGCAGGATGCGGACAGCGCCGAGCCGAACACGACCCCGGACGCGACCCCGGACGCGGCCCCCGATATTGCGCCCGCCGAGGACATTGCCTCTTCCCCTGCCGCCGCGGAGGCAGACCCTTTCGAAGCCGAAGCCGAAGCCGAAGCCGAAGCCGAAGCCGAAGCCGAAGCCGAAGCCGAAGCCGAAGCCGAAGCCGAAGCCGAAGCCGAAGCCGAAGCCGAAGCCGAAGCCGAAGCCGAAGCCGAAGCCGAAGCCGAAGCCGAAGCCGAAGCCGAAGCCGAAGCGGTGGAGGCTCTCGACGACGACGCACTGCAACGCGACGTGTCCCCAGAAGACGCGCCCGACGAAGTTGCGACCGCCCCGACCGATGCCGCCGATGACAGCAGCGCCACCAGCGCCGGGGCCGAGGATGCGCCCACCGCATCCGAACATGCCGCAACTGACACCGCCGAAGCGCCCGAAATTGAAGCCGCCGACTCCGAGACCGCCGAGGACGACAGTGCCGCGGACGAAGCGACCGAAGACGCCCCCGCCGCGCTCGAATCCGACGACACCGCCGCCGCTGAGACCAGCGACGAAGCCACCCCGGTCATCGATGTCTCCGCCGAAACACTCCCCGCGCCCGAGGACGCCGACGCCCCCGTAGCCGTCGCCCCCCGTGCGCTGGACCTGCCCGATCACGACCCGCGTCACGGTCTGTGGGATCGCGACCCCTCGCGCACCCGCGACCGGGCGCAGGCGCGTCTGATCAAGGTCAGCGAAGAGGATATGGCCCATCCGTCGATGGCCGCGCTTGCCGCCGTCGAAGGCGCAGCGAGCGAGCTTGCCCCGGCGGACGTGACCGATACGCCGGACACCGCCGAGGCATCCGCTGCCGGGTTTGATATCGACGAGATGGACCGCCTGCGCACCGCGCTGGCCGATGCCGACCCGATTCTGCCCGATGCCGATGCCGAAGCTGATGCAGACCTGGCCGCCGCCGATGCAGACTTGGCCGACACCGACGCCGGCATCGAAACCCCCGCCGCGCTCAGCGCGGAGGAGGAGGCCGAGCTGGCCCGCGAACTCGCCGCGCTTGAGGACGAGGGCGCGCTGGACCTGCCCGATCCCCTCTCGGACACAACCGCCGCCGCCGCCGAACCCGAGACCGACACGGACACGGCCACTGACGAAGACGACACCGACGATCTGATGGCCGCCGTTCTGGCCGATCTTGCCGGAACCCCGGCACCGGCCAAGGACGCAGCGCCGCAGCCCGAAGCAACCGACGGTGCCACAGCCCCCGATCTGTCGTCCGAGCCCACGGCCTCCGACGATAGTGCCGAACCCGTCGCGGAGCCGGATTTTGAAACCGCGCTTGCCGCCGAACTCGACGCCGAGGAGGACCGCGCAGAACCCGCGCCTGATGCCGTGGCCGATCCCGAACCCGACCCCGACACAGCGGCTGATCCCGCACCGCAACCGGCGGCGCCTTCTGCCGAGGCAGAGCGCCACGCCGCGCGCCGCAATTCACTGATCGAGGATAAACCCGCCGATGATGAGCGGGTCGCGCGTCTGATCGAGGAAACCAACACAAAGCTGCAAGGCGCCGAAAACCGTCGCCGCCGCTCCGCCATCGCGCATCTGAAAGCCGCCGTTGCCGCCGCCCGTGCCGAAGGCCGCGACCGCCGCCGCAAGGATGACCCGAAAGAAGCCGAACCCTACCGCGAGGATCTGGCCAAGGTGGTCCGCCCCCGGCAGGCGCCGCAGGCCGATCCCGCCCGCCGCCGTGGCCCGCAGCCGCCGCTGGTGCTGGTGTCGCAGCAGCGCATCGATGACGCCCGCGCTGCGCGCCCCTCGCAGAAGGTGCGCGTTGTGGTCCGTCCGCGCCGCGTCACGCCCGGCGATATCAGCTACGCCCGCCCCGATGCCGAAACCGCAGCGCCGTCTCCCGCCGCCGATACCAGCCGCGTGGCGTCCGAAACCTTCGGCCAATTCGCCGAACGGATGGGCGCGGCAGGGTTCAAGGATCTGCTGGAATGCGCCGCGGCCTATGTCTCCTACGTCGAAGGCGCGCCGCATTTCACCCATCCGCAACTGATGAAACAAGTGACCGACCTGACCGAACAGGAAGACCTGAAACGCGAGGAAAGCCTGCGGCTCTTTGGGCAGCTTCTGCGTCAGGGCCGCATCCGCAAGGTCGAAGCCGGGAAATTCACCATCGCGAAGGACAGCCAGTATCGGCCCGAACAGCGCCGCGCCTGATCCTTCTGCCCTGTTTGACGGCCTCCCCGCAGCCCCCGTGCGCGGGCGACGTGTGCCGTGATCTCCCGCCTTGGCGGGCCGAACTGATTGAGGCCGACGCCCCCGGTCACAGAGGTTCGTAACGAGTGATGGGCCGGCCCCCGCCGGCCCGGTTACCCCCAATTCCCCGCCGTGGCTCAGACGTCGAGCGTCACCAGATCCGCGCGCGGCCGCGCCGCATCGCGCAGATTCAGCCGCGCCAGCGTCACTGGCAACCGAAACCGCCGCCGCCCCGCGCTTCCGGGGTTGAGATACAGCACACCGTCCCGCCGCTCGATCAGGGGTTTGTGCGAATGGCCGGAGATGACCACGCCGTAGCCCTCCGCCGCCGGGTCGGCGCCCAGCGTCTTCAGATCGTGCAGCATGTGGATCGTCACCCCCGCCAGCGTCAGAACCCGCGTCTCCGGCAGGGCGGCGCACCACGGGGCAGTATCGACATTGCCGCGGATGGCCGTGACCGGCGCGATGCGCTCCAGATCGGTCAGGACCTGCTCCGGGCCGATATCGCCGCCATGCAGGATCGCGTCGACACCCTGCAACGCGGCGATGGCTTCAGGGCGCAGCAGCCCATGCGTGTCCGAGATGACCCCGACGATCATGCTCAATCCCCCAGCACGCTGATCCGGTAGGGCAGGATCTCGCGCCGGTCGGGATTGATGCTCAGCCGTCGTTCCAGCGGCGGAACCGAACGTTGGTGACAGTCCAGCCGCTCGCAGATCCGGCAGGAAATGCCGATCGGCTCAAATGCGGCAGGCCGCCCCACATCCAGCCCGTCGGCATAGACCAGATCGGGCGCATGGGCGACCTGACACCCCAGCGCGATGGCATAGCGCCGCACCGGCGCACCCCATGCGCCACCCGGTTTCGACACATCGCGCGCCAGCGACACATAGCGCTCCCCATCCGGGGTTTCCGCCAATTGCCGCAGGAACTGGCCCGGCGTTTCAAAGGCGCGATGCACATTCCATAGCGGGCAGGCCCCGCCGAACCGCGCGAATTGCATCCGTGTCGCGGAATGGCGTTTGGTGATCGTGCCCGCCTGATCGACCCGCACGAAGAAGAACGGCACCCCTTTGGCCCCCGGTCGTTGCAGCGTGGACAGCCGATGCGCCACCTGCTCGATCGAGGCGCCGAACCGCTCCGCCAGCCGCTCCAGATCGTGGCGGGTGTGGCGCGCGGCAGTAAGGAACCGCAGATAGGGCATCTGCGCGGCCCCGGCGAAATAGTTGGCGAGCCCGATCCGCGCGATGTCGCGGGCTTCCTCCGTCTGAAATCGCGCCAGATCCAGTGTCGCGTCCAGCAGCGGCGCCTGTGCGATCAGGGCAAACTGATGCAGCAACTGAAACCGCCGCGTGGCGGCGTTGCTGCGCGACGACAGGGTCAGAACCCGGCGCTCGGGGTCGTAATGGCGCAGCGCGGTTTCCTCGGCCATGCGCAGGGTTACGCCGCGCGCCTCCAGTTGCGCCACTGCCGCGGCCTCCGCATCGCCGCCCGCGTCCAACCGCTCCGCCGCGCGGTCCAGCGCGTCGAGGTAATTGTCGCAATAATGAAAGAAGTCGCGCACCTCTTCCCACGGTGAAATCGTCCGGTCGACCGATGCGCGCCCCAGCGCGGAATCAAGCGAGGCCAGCCGCTCATAGGTTTGCCGGTAGGCTTGATGCAGTTCCAGAAACGCGCGCGCCAGCGCCGGGGCATTGGACGCCGCCAGCCGCAAATCCGCCAGCGGCGGCATCGACGAAAACGCCTGATCGGCCAAGGCCTCGCGCATGTCCGACACCAGCCGCTCGGTGTCCCCCGTGCTCAGCTCGGCGACGTCAAAGCCGAACTCCTGCGCCAGCGCCAGCACGACGCCGGTGCTCACGGGGCGGTTGTTGCGCTCCATCTGGTTAAGGTAGGGCAGGGACACGCCCAGCTTCTCCGCGAAGGCCTTCTGGGTCAGCGACAGCCGGGTGCGGATCTCACGCAGCTTGGCCCCGGCATAGAGTTTTTGTTGGGCCATTGCGTGCGCCTCTTTGCAGCTTTGCTGGCGTCACACTAGGCTTTGCAAACCGCGGGGATCAAGCCTCCGCTTGCGCGGGCGCCTCCGCCTGTGCGCGTAGCGCCTCGCGCGCCAGCCGCCGGTTGCGCCGCACCACCAGCACGATCGACAGCAACGCGCCCGCCGAACTGAGCAGCATCAGGAATAGGATGGGGTAGGGCGCGGTGCCATAGCCCAGCGACAGCGCCGCGACCGACGAAAACGCAGCCCCGCCGCCGATCTGGATCGCGCCGCCCAGCCCGCTGGCCGATCCGGCCAGATGCGGCCGCACCGACAACATGCCGGAAATCGCATTGGGCAGGCACACCCCGTTTCCCAGCCCGACCAGCGCGAACATCGCGAAAAACGCCCAGCCCGGCAGCCCCAGCGGCACCGTGACCAGCAGCGCGATCACCGCCACCAGCGGCGGCACCGTGCCATAAAGCGCCATCCGGTCGATGCCGATCCGCGACGACAGCCGCCCCGACAGGTAGTTGCCCGCCATGTAGCCCAGTGCGGCAAAGGCGAAATAGAACCCGGTCTGCGCCGCGCTCAGCCCGTAGACATCGGTCGCGACCAGCGGCGCGCCGCCGAGATAGGCGAAAAACGTGCCCGTGGTGCAGGCGGCGGTGCTGCAATAGCCCCAGAACCGGGGCGAGGTCAGCAGCAGCGGATATTCCCGCAACTGATCGGCAAAGCGCAGCCCGCTGCGCAGCCCGGTCTCGCCCATATCGACCCAGACCAGCCACAGCACCAGCACACCGGCCCCGAACAGCAGCCAGAAGTTCGACTGCCAGCCGAACTGCTCCTGCAACAGCCCGCCAATCACCGGACCCACCATCGGCACCACGGCCATGCCCATCGTGACATAGCCGATCATCGAAGCGGCCTCATCGGCGCCGAACATGTCGCGCACCACCGCCCGGCTCAGCACCAGCCCGGTGGCGATCACCGCCTGCGCCATGCGGAAAATGAGAAAGGTCTGCACATTCTCGGTGAAAATCGTGCCCAGCGTCGCCAGCAGGAACAACGCGACCGACCCCAGCATCACCGCGCGCCGCCCGTAGCGGTCGGAAATCGGCCCGATCACCAGTTGCAGCAGCGCCGACATCGCCAGATAGAACGTCACCGCCTGCGCCATGATCGTGTAATCGGTGTCGAACGCCACCGTCATAGCGGGCAGCGAGGGGACGAAAATGTTCATCGTCAACGCCGCCAGCCCCGCCAACAGGACAAGCGTTATGATATGGGGCGGGGTGCTGCGATCAAAGAGCACGGATTTGGGTCTGGATGCCATGATCGGCCTTTACGCGCGCGGCAGGCACCTGTCCACTGAGCGGGCCGGGGCGAGGCGCGAATTCCGCGCGAATGCGTGCTGAATGCATCAATTTGCTGATTTGCGATTTGCAGATCGTAGTTTCGCAATGCTTTGCAAATTAACCGGACAACGCTTTGCGCGCCGCGCCGCAGCGTTTACCCAATACCCAGACTGCAGGAGCCCGACCCATGAAAGACATCCTAGAAGAGCTGGAACAGCGTCGCGACATGGCCCGCGCCGGGGGTGGCCCGCGCCGGGTCGAGGCGCAGCACGGCAAGGGCAAACTGACCGCGCGGGAGCGGGTCGAATTGCTGCTCGACGAAGGCTCGTTCGAGGAATTCGACATGTTCGTCGCCCATCGCTGCACCGAATTCGACATGCAGAAGGATCGCCCCTATGGCGACGGGGTCATCACCGGCTGGGGCACGATCAACGGTCGCATGGTCTATGTCTTCAGTCAGGATTTCACCGTGTTCGGCGGCTCCCTGTCGGAAACCCACGCGCAGAAAATCTGCAAGATCATGGATATGGCGATGCAGAACGGCGCGCCGGTGATCGGCATCAACGATTCCGGCGGCGCGCGCATCCAAGAGGGCGTCGCCAGCCTTGCGGGCTACGCGGAAGTGTTCCAGCGCAATGTCATGGCCTCCGGCGTCGTGCCGCAAATCTCCGTCATCATGGGGCCCTGCGCGGGCGGGGCGGTCTATTCCCCTGCGATGACCGACTTCATCTTTATGGTGAAGGACAGCTCCTACATGTTCGTCACCGGCCCCGATGTGGTGAAAACGGTGACCAACGAACAGGTCACGGCCGAGGAGCTGGGCGGTGCGCTGACCCATACCCGCAAAAGCTCCGTCGCGGATGGCGCGTTTGAAAACGATGTCGAGGCACTGGCGGAGGTGCGGCGGCTCGTCGATTTCCTGCCCCTCAACAACCGGGAAAAACCGCCGGTGCGCCCGTTTTTCGATGATGTGGCGCGGGTGGAGGATAGCCTCGATACGCTGATCCCCGAAAATCCGAACACGCCCTATGATATGAAAGAGTTGATCGTGAAGCTCGCCGACGAAGGCGATTTCTACGAGATACAGGAAGACTTCGCCAAAAACATGATCACCGGCTTCATCCGGCTGGAGGGGCGCACGGTGGGGGTCGTCGCGAACCAGCCGATGGTGCTGGCCGGGTGTCTGGATATCGACAGTTCGCGCAAGGCCGCGCGGTTCGTGCGCTTCTGCGACTGTTTCGAAATACCGCTGCTGACGCTTGTCGATGTGCCCGGCTTCCTGCCCGGCACGGGGCAAGAATTTGGCGGCGTCATCAAGCACGGCGCCAAACTGCTCTTTGCCTATGGCGAGGCGACGGTGCCCAAGGTCACGGTCATCACCCGCAAGGCCTATGGCGGCGCCTACGACGTCATGGCGTCAAAACATCTGCGCGGGGATTTCAACTAT
Source organism: Pacificitalea manganoxidans (assembly GCF_002504165.1). GTDB lineage: Bacteria > Pseudomonadota > Alphaproteobacteria > Rhodobacterales > Rhodobacteraceae > Pacificitalea > Pacificitalea manganoxidans. The sequence continues at coordinate 2,595,030 of NZ_CP021404.1, read as the reverse complement.
GCATGGCCCACCGCCGAAATCGCGGTCATGGGCGCGAAAGGCGCGGTGGAGATCCTCTACCGGTCCGAATTGGGCGATGCGGAAAAAATCGCCGAGCGCACGCGCATGTATGAAGACCGCTTCGCCAATCCCTTTGTCGCCGCCGAGCGTGGCTTCATCGACGAGGTGATTCAGCCGCATTCGACACGCCGCCGGGTGAGTCGCGCTTTCGCCTCTCTCCGGGGCAAGCGGTTGGAGAATCCGTGGAAGAAGCACGACAACATCCCGCTCTGATCCGTATGACAGTTTTACGAATGATCGATTATTTACACAGTGATCTGGTCAAAAAGGTTAATTTTTGGGGCCTCGCTGAAGAAATGTGGTCAAAAAGTAATCAATTCGTAAACTGTGCTTTGCGTGAGCGCATGGGGCATGTTACGCCCGGTCACGCTGAAGCCGAACCCGGATCGCACCGGGGGCCGCGCCCAAGCCACAGAGTTAATGGCCGAGGAGGTGTCGATCCAGATCGACATGGCCACTCCACGGAAGCGCCCGAGGGCAGTTTCCGACATTCATGCGCCGGGGACGGGAGGCCCCGGCGCATGGACTGGAGCCAGAAATTCACCCTAACCCTGACATCTATACCTGTCGCGCCCATAGCCGCGCTGCGCCTCGCCTATCCCATGGCCCATTGCGTCGCGACGCCTCCGCGCGGGCTGCCCGGTGGTTCTGCGCTGGGCGCTATGGCCGTGGCCTGCCTGCTGGCGCTCGCGCCGGGCACCGCCCGCGCCGGGGATCCCGCGCCCGCCGATCTCACCGCGATTGCAGCGGGGGAGGAGGTCGGCCCGCTGCCCTCCGGCCAGACCGTCACCTTTCTCGACGCCTTCATCGAGCCGCAGACCGGCCTCGCGGAGACGTGGCTGACCCTGCGCTTTCTCGCGCCGCGAATCGCCGCTGACGGAGATGTCGATTTTGATTCGGCGAGCCTCGATCTCGACGCGCTTTGCGACGGTCCCGGTCGGCGGGAAACCGCCCGGATCGCCGCTCAGGGCGCAAAGATCGATCAAGTCGTCATCGCGATGCTCGACCGTCCGATCCCGCGCGGAGAAAGTGACATTGACGCAACGTCATACTATGGGGCCTATCTGCCCCATGAATCAGGCTGCATCTGGCAATGAACACAGGTGCTACACAATATCTTGAGGTGTCTGACGCGGGGTCGGTCAGGGTTGATGCAACTTGGACACAACTCACGCTATTGGCTGCGACACCCTGTCCTTTCAAGGGGTTCCGCACTACCTTCCATTTTGGCTGCACCCAAGCGGCCAGTATCTCGTATGGGGACCGGAAAGAGTTTGTTCTCGAAGATCCGGCCCACATCAAAAGCAGGAGACTTGGATGTCCAAGAGCGTCAAAACCCTTCTCGCCGTTAGCCTCGTTGCATTCGTTGCTGCATGCGCCGCCGAGGAAGAAGAAGTGGTCTATGTCGAGCCGGTTGCTGCCGAGCCCGTCTACACCAAATACTAAGACTGTTCCGGGGCGGGCCTCCGGGCCTGCCCCTGTTCCCCGTCCGCAGCTTGGCCTGCGGCGGACAGCGGCCCAGCGGCATCGCCCCGCGCCTGCATTCACAGGCAGAAAGGCGATCCCATGCTGAAACACCGCGGAATGCCGGGCCGTCTGGCCGGCACTGATTTTCAATTCACCATCCGACGCGCGAATAAGGCCGGGGCCACCCGACTGACCAAGCGCGAGCGCTACGCCGATCGCCGCGCCGCCGACCGCCGCGCGGACGAAGGCTTCCTCGGCGCGCTCTGGGCGCTTTACGGCGAGGAGCCGTTCGAGCGGGGCAATCTCGATGCCGGACGCCTGTCATGGCTTCTGGGCCGGGAGATCGTCGCCGCCGAAGACCCGTTCGACCCTGAAAGTTATGACGCCCTGCTGCGCATCGACGCCAAGCGGGCCGAAGCGTCCTTCCCTGCGATTTTCGACGCCAATGGCGGCTGGGACGCGGGCGATGACGATGACGAGGAGGATGACTGGGCGTGATCCTGCTGACCTGCCTCCCAAATGCGCAAGTTCCGGCCCATATCGGGGCCCGGACGATTGTGCGTTTTGCGCCGCAGACTGGCGCGGGCAGGATCAAGCCAAGGACAGGCGTCGCTGCACGCGGCGTCGGCCCTGATTATCCAAACTGTTACCCTTCCCCTTTTATGCGGTCCGTCGATGTCCCTGACGGACCGCACCTTTTTCCCCGCCTGCCGGCGCGACGGGATGCTGCTGTTTTGCGCCCGGCGCAGCGCGTCAGAAGCGGCGGGAATTGCGCATCCGATAGGCAGGCACCTGCCCATTGCGCCGCTCTGTTCGCGCGACGGGGCATTTACGGCTTCCGCGAGGGCCGGAAATGGGCCAAAAACCTCTCCATAACAAAAAACACGAGAGGCAGTATTTCATGCAAACCAAGTTCAAACCCGTTCTCGGGCTCGGCGCTCTGGCGGCTGTGCTCACCCTGTCCGCCTGTGGCGAAACCGATGTCGAACGTGCCCTCACCGGCGCGGCGGTCGGCGCTGTTGCAGCGGACCTCACCGAAAACGATCCGCTGGTCGGTGCAGCTGTCGGCGCAGGCGTCGGCGCCTATTCCGACAACCTGCGCAGCTACGCAGGCTACTGACCCGGCGGAAAGCCACCTTCACATGGAACCTGCCCGGCGTGCATCGCGTTGGGTGGGGACTGACAGGAAAAACGGAGATTCCGCATCATGGCACGACTGGCCAAACCCGCCCTCGCATTCCTTGCGCTCGCTTCCCTCGCCGCTTGTGGCGACACCGTGCTTGAGCGCGCAGGCACCGGCGCGGCAGCAGGCGCTCTCATCGCAGACGCGACCGACAACGACGTGGCAACCGGCGCAGCCGTCGGTGCTGGCGTCGGCGCTGTCACCACGCCGCGCTACTAATAGCGCCTTCGGGGCCGCGCCTGAGGGCGCGCGCCTCCCATATGATTTCGAAACGCCATTCGGACCTGCCGGTCCGGGTGGCGTTTTTTCGTGCCTGATCGGGGCGCGCGGGGCCGGGTGCCGCGCCGCGCCCTCTGCTCCGCACCGCCCCGCCACTGCAACGACCTGAGGGACTGATACCCATGTTCGACAAGATCCTGATCGCCAACCGTGGCGAAATCGCCTGCCGGGTTATCAAGACCGCCCGCGCCATGGGGATCAAAACGGTTGCGATCTATTCCGACGCAGACCGCAACGCGCTGCATGTGCAGATGGCCGATGAGGCGGTGCATATCGGCCCCGCACCCGCCAACCAGTCCTATATCGTCATCGACCGCGTGATGGAGGCCATTCGCCAGACCGGCGCACAGGCGGTGCATCCGGGCTATGGCTTCCTGTCGGAAAATCCCAAATTCGCACAGGCGCTGGAGGCCGAAGGCGTGGCCTTTATCGGCCCGCCCGTCGGCGCGATCGAGGCGATGGGCGATAAGATCACGTCAAAGAAGATCGCCGCCGAAGCAGGCGTCAGCACCGTGCCGGGCTATATGGGCCTGATTGCCGATGCCGAGGACGCGGTGAAGATCAGCAATGAAATCGGCTACCCGGTCATGATCAAGGCCAGCGCGGGCGGCGGCGGCAAGGGGATGCGCATCGCATGGAGCGATGACGAGGCCCGCGAAGGCTTCCAAAGCTCCAAAAACGAGGCCGCGAACTCCTTTGGCGATGACCGGATCTTCATCGAGAAATTCGTGACCCAGCCCCGCCATATCGAAATTCAGGTGCTGGCCGACAGCCACGGCAACGCCGTCTATTTGGGGGAGCGCGAATGCTCCATCCAGCGCCGCAACCAGAAGGTCATCGAAGAAGCGCCCTCACCCTTCCTCGATCCCGAGACACGCGCCGCGATGGGCGAACAGGCGGTGCGGCTGGCGCAGGCAGTGGGCTATACCTCGGCGGGGACGGTGGAATTCATCGTCGACGGGGAGCGCAATTTCTACTTCCTCGAAATGAACACCCGGCTTCAGGTCGAACACCCGGTGACCGAGCTTATCACCGGCGTCGATCTGGTCGAACAGATGATCCGCATCGCCGCCGGCGCGCCGCTGGAACTGCGTCAGCAAGATGTAAAGCTGAACGGCTGGGCGATCGAAAGCCGCCTTTACGCCGAAGATCCCTATCGCGGGTTCCTGCCCTCCATCGGGCGGCTGACCCGCTACCGCCCCCCCGCCGAGGGCCGCAGCGCCGAGGTGGTGACGCGCAACGATACCGGCGTCTATGAGGGCGGCGAGATTTCGATGTATTACGACCCGATGATCGCCAAGCTCTGCACATGGGCACCGGACCGGGCCGGGGCGCTGGCCGCGATGCGCGACGCGCTCGACGGGTTCGAACTCGAAGGCATCGGCCACAATCTGCCTTTCCTGTCGGCGGTGATGGATCATCCGAAATTCGTGTCGGGCGACATGACCACCGCCTTCATCGCCAAAGAATATCCCAACGGGTTCAACGGGGTGACGCTGGAGAACGCGAAGCTGCGGCAGGTTGCTGCTGCGGCGGCGGCCATGTTCCGGGTCGCGGAAATCCGGCGGTCGCGCATTTCGGGCCGGATGGACAATCACGAACGCAAGGTCGGCAGCGATTGGGTGGTGGCGCTTGGCGGCACGACCCACGCGGTTCAGATCTCGGCGGATCGCGACGGCGCCGATGTGCGGTTCGAGGATGGCAGCGTGCTGCGCGTCGTGTCGGACTGGGTGCCGGGTCAAAGCCTCGCGCGGCTGCGCGTCGATGATGCGGGACTGGTGATGAAGGTCGATAAAATCACCTCCGGCTTCCGCCTGCGGCTGCGCGGCGCGGAATTGAAGGTGAATGTCTGGACCCCGCGCCAGGCCGAGCTTGCGGCCCTGATGCCCGACAAACAGCCGCCCGACACCTCAAAGCTGCTGCTGTGTCCGATGCCCGGCATGATCGTCAAAATCGATGTCGAGCCGGGGCAGGAAGTGCAGGACGGGCAGGCGCTGTGCACGGTCGAGGCGATGAAGATGGAAAACATCCTGCGCGCCGAACGCCGTGGCGTGGTGGCCAAGGTCAACGCCGCCGCGGGCGACAGTCTGGCAGTGGATGACGTGATCCTCGAATTTGAGTGAGCGCGCAGCGCAGGCCACGGCGGGACAAGGCAGGGAGGGATCAGCGATGCGCACGCTCCGGGGAGGATGGCGATACGCAGGGCAGGGGGCACGGCGCGGCGCGGCGGTGGGACCGGTGCGCGGCGTGGCTCATCCCGTCCGCCCGGCGGTAACACCGGGCCGCGCTCGACCCTCCCTGCGAGAGGGCGCTCCGCACGCTACCCGGGTCGGGCGCTGCCCTCCGTGGATCAGATCGCGGGCGGGGTCCGGCCCCCGCACCGCCCCAAACCTACCGGCTGCCGTCGCGGATCTCCTGCTGGCGCAGCGGCGTCTTGTCGATCGACCGGCTCAACTCGCGCACATCCCACGGGAACGGCTTGCGCAGATCGACCTCGCCATCCTTCCCGATCAGCACCATCGAAAACCCGCGCGGGCGCAGACGTGCGCGCGCCGGGCTGCCGGAATTGCGGTCGGTGTCGACGATCACCACCACGTCGCGGGTCGCCAGATCGGCGGGGCGGGCGGTCAGCATCTCAAGCTGCCGGGTGAAACGCGGATCGGCGGGCGTGTCGGAAAACACGATCACCAGCCGGTTGACCCACAAGAAATCGTCAATCTCCACATCCGCCGCATCCAGCAGCGGCACACCGCTGCCGGGGGCCAGTTCGGAAACCACGGCTTCGGCCTCGGTGGCGATCTCGGTGCGGGCGGCATCAGTGTCGGCGGCGGCCTCGGCGGCCCGGCCAACGGCGGTGGCGGCATCGGGGGCAACCATCGCATCGGCCCGCGGCAGCGGCAGGACGGGCGCATCCCCAGCGGGCGCACCCCCAGCGGTGTCCGGGTCCGGCGCGGCAGCGGCGCTCGATTGGGCTGCAAGGGACGTAGGCACGATCAGCCCCGCCGACAGAACCGCCAGCCCCCCCGCGAGGGCAGCAGCAAGACCGGAACGCGCCGGGAATTTCAGGGACATGGCCATAAGGCTCAATATAGGCATTGCGCCGCGCTTTGCGAAGCGCGCGCTTGGCCGCATCCCTCCGATCACGAAAGGATGACCCGATGACCACACCGCCAAAGCCCCCGCGCGAGGATCTCGCCGCATGGGAAACCCGCGCCCGCGCGGAGCTGAAGGGCCGCGACCCTGAAAGCCTGACCCGGCAGACGCTCGAAGGTATCCCGGTCCGGCCGCTTTATACCGCCGAGGATCTGTCCGGTCTGGACCATCTGGGCAGCCTGCCGGGCGAGGCGCCGTTTACACGCGGCGTGCGCTCCACCATGTATGCGGGCCGCCCTTGGACGATCCGGCAATATGCGGGGTTCTCGACGGCACAGGAAAGCAACGCGTTTTATCGCAAGGCGCTCGCCGCCGGGCAGCAGGGCGTGTCCGTCGCCTTCGATCTGGCCACCCATCGCGGCTATGACAGCGACCACCCCCGCGTGGAGGGCGATGTCGGCAAGGCGGGCGTGGCCATCGACAGCGTCGAGGATATGAAGATCCTGTTTGACGGCATCCCACTCGATCAGGTGTCGGTGTCGATGACGATGAACGGCGCGGTGATCCCGATCCTAGCCAACTTCATCGTGACGGGCGAGGAACAGGGCCATTCCCGCGCCGCGCTGTCGGGCACGATCCAGAACGACATCCTCAAGGAGTTCATGGTCCGCAACACCTATATCTATCCGCCCGAACCTTCGATGCGGATCATCGCGGACATCATCGAATACACCTCGAACGAGATGCCGAAATTCAATTCGATCTCGATCTCCGGCTACCACATGCAGGAAGCGGGCGCGAACCTCGTGCAGGAGCTGGCCTATACGCTGGCCGACGGGCGCGAATATGTCCGCGCGGCGATCGCGGCGGGGATGGATGTGGACCGCTTTGCCGGGCGGTTGAGCTTCTTCTTCGCCATCGGCATGAACTTCTTCATGGAGGCCGCCAAGCTGCGCGCGGCGCGGCTGCTCTGGCATCGGATCATGACCGATCTCGGCGCGCAGTCCGACCGCTCCAAGATGCTGCGCACCCATTGCCAGACCAGCGGCGTCAGCCTGCAGGAACAAGACCCCTATAACAACGTCATCCGCACCGCCTACGAGGCGATGTCGGCGGTGCTGGGCGGCACGCAATCGCTGCACACCAATGCGCTCGATGAGGCCATCGCGCTGCCCACCGAATTCTCCGCCCGGATCGCGCGTAATACGCAGCTGATCTTGCAGGAGGAAACCGGCATCACCGATGTCGTCGATCCGCTGGCGGGCAGCTATTACGTCGAAAGCCTGACCCACGAACTGGCCGATAAGGCATGGGCCCTGATCGAGGAAGTCGAGGAGATGGGCGGCATGACCCGCGCCGTCGCCTCTGGCATGCCGAAGCTGCGCATCGAAGAAACCGCCGCCCGCCGTCAGGCTCGCATCGACCGGGGCGAGGAGGTGATCGTCGGGGTCAACAAATACCGCAAGGACAGCGAAGACCCCATCGACATTCTCGACGTCGATAACGTCCGGGTCCGCGCGGGACAGATCGCGGCGCTGGAACGTATCCGCGCCAGCCGCGATCAGGCCGCCTGCGACGCGGCGCTGGCGGAACTGGAACGCCGGGCCCGCGAGGGCGGCAACCTGCTCGACGCAGCGGTGGAAGCAGCCCGCGCCCGGGCCAGCGTAGGGGAAATCAGCATGGCAATGGAAAACGTGTTCGGCCGCCACCGCGCGGAGGTCAAGACCCTCGCCGGTGTCTACGGCAGCGCCTATGAGGGCGACGAAGGCTTTGCCCAGATCCAGCGCGATGTGGAGCAATTCGCCGAGGACGAAGGCCGCCGCCCCCGCATGCTGGTGGTGAAGATGGGGCAGGACGGGCATGACCGCGGCGCCAAGGTGATCGCCACGGCATTCGCCGATATCGGCTTTGACGTCGATGTGGGCCCGCTGTTCCAGACCCCCGAGGAGGCCGCGCAGGACGCGGTCGACAACGATGTGCATGTGGTTGGCATTTCCAGTCAGGCGGCGGGGCACAAGACCCTCGCGCCCAAGCTCGTGCAGGCGCTCCGCGATGCGGGGGCTGAGGATATTCTGGTGATCTGCGGCGGCGTGATCCCGCAGCAGGATTACCAGTTCCTGCGCGATGCGGGGGTCAAGGCGATCTTCGGCCCCGGCACCAACATCCCCGGCGCGGCGGCGGATATCCTGAAGCTGATCCGCGAGGCGCGCAGCTAGGATTGCGCGCGCACGCTTGCAAAAAAGGCCGCGCGGGGCGGTAAGGTTTTGTAAGTAATTACAGAACCTTACCCGTGGGTAAGGCGCGTTTGCGCGAGCACCTTGGCGCCAAGCGCCCACTTGGACCGGAGGACTAGCCCACCGGACCGCATCGCCACTCCCGCCCGCGTAAGACGCTCGGCACCACGCGTAACAGTCCGAGCCCCCGGCCCGCGCCCTCCCTCCCCGATGGGAGGGCGCCTTGGCACTGTCCTGCGCCGCACACCCGTCATTCGGGGCTTCCGAGATAAACCGCCCACCACAAGCGTCCCGAAGCGCCCACCCGAGAGAGGCCGCTCTCCGCCACGGTATATCCGTTTGAGCATCCCGGGCCGGGGCGACCAGCCCCCGGCCCGCGCCCTCCCTCCCCCATGGGAGGGCGCTTTGGCACCGTCCCACACCGCCCAACCCCCGTTCGGGGCTTCCGAAATAAACCGCTGACCACACCCGTTCCGAAGCGCCCACCCGAGGGAGGGCGCTCTTCGCATCATACGTATCGGGTTGCACCAGCGGGGCCGGGGCGACCAGCCCCCGGCCTGCGCCCCCCCTCCCGCACGGGAGGGCGCCTTGGCACTGTTCCACACCGCACACCCCTCGTCCGGGGCTTCCGAGATAAATCGCCCACCACAAGCGCGGCAAAGCGCCCAGCCAAGGGAGGGCGCTTCGTGCTGGTGTTCACGGTGGAGCCGACCGGGCCGGAGGCGACCAGCCCCCGGCCCGCGCCCTCCCTCCCGCACGGGAGGGCGCATTGGCACTGTTCCACACCGCACACCCCTCGTCCGGGGCTTCCGAGATAAACCGCCCACCACAAGCGCGGCAAAGCGCCCAGCCAAGGGAGGGCGCTTCGTGCTGGTGTTCACGGTGGAGCCGACCGGGCCGGGGCGACCAGCCCCCGGCCTGCGCCCTCCCTCCCGCACGGGAGGGCGCATTGGCACTGTCCCTCACCGCTCAACCCTCGTCCGGGGCTTCCGTGATAAACCGCTGACCACACCCGTTCCAAAGCGCCCACCCGAGGGAGGGCGCGGGCCTCCCGTTGCGCGAACAGCCGACAGCGCCCATCGCCAACACCCCGATGTGACGCGTCGCGACGGCCGCGCAACCTTGACCCCGCGCGCCGCTTCGCTCAGGGTCCGCGCGCATCATAATTGGCAGATGGGACAGGCAGATGGCAGGGCGGACCCGCCCCTTTTCGGGGTTCGAATGGATGATCGCGTGGCGCTACCTGCGGGCGAAACGCGCGGAGGGCGGCGTGTCCGTGATGACGTGGATCTCGCTCATCGGGATCACGCTGGCCGTGGCCGCGCTCATCATCACCATGGCCGTGCGCGCGGGCTTCAGGTCCGAATTCGTGGATACGATCCTCGGCGCGAATGCCCATGTCACCATCTACCAGACGATTGAGGTGTCCGAGACCGGGCAGACCAGCCGCGTCATCACCGATTACGAGGCGATGGCCGCCCGCGTGCGCGAGGTGCCGGGCGTGACCCGCGCCGCGCCGCTGGTCAAGGGACAGGTCATGGCCTCGCTCGGCAACCGCAATGCGGGCGTCGAGGTCTTTGGCATCTCGCAGGAGGATCTGCTGACCATCCCGCGCATCGCCAATCCCGATCAGTTTCGCGGCGATGTCACCCGGCTCGATGACGGGGTCGCCATCGGCTGGGGCGTGGCGCAGGAACTGGGCGCGGAGGTCGGCGACAAGGTCAAGCTGATCTCCCCCAACGGGGTCAAGACGCCCTTTGGCACCACCCCGCGCGTCAATGTCTACGAGGTCACCTATATCTTTCAGGCCGGGCGCTACGATATCGACCGCACGCGGGTCTATCTGCCATTTGCCGAGGCGCAGAGCTATTTCAACCGCGAAGGCGGCGCGGATGAGTTGGAGGTCATGGTCGAAGACCCCGACCGCGTCGATGAAATGGCCACTGCGTTGCTGATGGCGGGCGGCGACCGGACGTTGCTCTGGACGTGGCGCGACGCATCAGGCGCGTTCCTGTCGGCCTTGCAGATCGAAGATACGGTGATGTTCGTGCTGATGTCGGTGCTGGTGCTGATCGCGTCGCTCAACATCATTTCGGGCTTGGTCATGCTGGTCAAAAACAAGGGCCGTGACATCGGCATCCTGCGCACGATGGGCCTGACCGAGGGCGCGGTGCTGCGGGTGTTTTTCCTGTGCGGCGCGCTGGTCGGGCTGGTCGGCACGGCGGCGGGCGTTGTGCTGGGCTGCCTGTTCGCGATCTATTTCGATCCGATCCTCGCCTTCGTCAACGGCGCGTCGGGGGGCGAGGTCTGGGATGCCTCGATCCGTGGCATCTACCGACTGCCGGCGGAGCTGCAATTGGGCGATGTGATTTCAGCCGTGGCGCTGTCGCTGGGCCTGTCCTTTGTCATCACGATATTCCCGGCCCGCCGTGCGGCGCGGATGAACCCGGTGGAGGCGCTGCGCTATGAGTGAACCGATCCTGAGCCTGCAGGGCATCGCCAAGACCTATAACAAGGGCCGCCCCAACGCGGTCACGGTGCTGGACGGCGCGGACCTGACCCTGCATCCCGGTGAGATCGTGGCGCTGGTGGCGCCGTCGGGGGCGGGCAAGTCGACGCTGCTGCATATCGCCGGGCTGCTCGACAGTGCCGATACCGGCAGCGTGCATTTGGGCGGTCAGGACATGACCCGGTTGGGCGACCGCCGCCGGACGGAAGCGCGCCGCGCCGAGGTCGGGTTTGTCTATCAGGCGCATCATCTGCTGCCGGAATTCACCGCGCTGGAAAACGTGACCCTGCCGCAATTGGCCAATGGTGTCAGCGCCCGTGCGGCGCAGGCGCGCGCGCGGGAGTTGCTGGCCTCGGTTGGGCTCGAGGCGCGCGGCGATCACCGGCCCTCGGCGCTGTCGGGGGGCGAGCAGCAGCGGGTGGCGTTCTGCCGGGCGCTGGCCAACGGGCCGCGTCTGCTGCTGGCCGATGAGCCGACCGGCAACCTCGATCCCGCGACCTCGGACACGGTGTTCAACGCGCTGATGGGGCTGGTGCGGGACACCGGACTGGCGGCGCTGATCGCGACGCATAACCTCGATCTTGCGGCGCGGATGGACCGGCAAGTGCGGCTGGAGGCCGGGCGTCTGGTCTGACGCGGGCCGGGGCGCGGCAGGCGCGACAGTGGGGGGCGGGCGCGCAGAGGCCCGTCCCGCTATCAGTTCACCTGCCGCAGCGCCTCGACATCGCGGGCCATATCCTCGGCCAGCATCGCCAGTTGCGCGGGATCGCCGCGGCGATGCGCCTCGATCCGCAGGGCGGTCATGTCGGCCTGATAGCGGCGCGCAAGCCGGGCAATATCGGCCTGCGCCGAAACCTCGCCCGCGGCCTGCGCGGCGGCAAAGAGGGCGGTGATCTCTTCGGTCATGCGGTTCAGATAGTCCCGCGCCCGCGCGCCGATGGCGCTGTCTTCCTCGGTCACGTCGAGCAGGGTCTTGATTAGCATACAGGCCCGGCACGCGGGGGCATCGGCCTGCGGCTCGCCAAAGGCGCGCAGGAAATCCGCCAGCGCCGAAAGCGGGGAGCCGGACCGCGTGCGCAGCGCGCCAAGCCCGGCGCGGTTGCGCTCGAAATACCGCTCCAACGCAGAGAGGTAGAGCGCCTCCTTGCTTTTGAACGCGGCATAGATGCTGCCGGGCTTCATTTTCAGCGCGGCTTCCAGATCCTTGAGCGAGGTGGCGTGATAGCCCTTGCGCCAAAACAGGGTGACCGCCGCGTCAAGGGCGGCGTCGCGATCATAGGCGGGGGCATAGGTGCGTGCACGGGTCATGCAGCATAAATAGGAGCTTCTGCGGCGTTTGTCCCGGCCTTCTGACAGGTCTTCGCTCAAGTTTGAGTGATCGCTCAAAAATAGGTATTGAGTGATCGCTCAAATATAATATGTCTAGGCCATCGCAACGGGCCAGCCCGGCCCGACAGCAAGGAGCACGACATGACCGAATTCACCCGCCACACCACCGAGACCGCCCCCGAAGAAAGCAAGCCGCTGCTGGCGAAATCCGAGGCAGGCTTTGGCCGTATCCCCGGCCTGCACGCGATCATGGCGGAATCGCCCCAGCTTCTCGAAGGGTATCAGGCGCTGCATAAGCTGTTCACCGAGACCACCTTTGACAAAGATGAGCTGACCGTCGTGTGGCAGACGATCAACGTCGAGAACGCATGCACCTACTGTGTGCCCGCCCATACCGGCATCGCCAAAAGCATGGGTGTGGACGACGCGATCACGGAGGCGCTGCGCAACGAGACGCCGCTGCCGAACGCCCGTCTGGAAGCGCTGCGCGACTTCACGCTGAAGCTGGTGCGCGACCGTGGCTTTGTCGCCGATGCCGATCTGGAGGCTTTCCTCGCCGCAGGCTTCACCCAGCGCAACGTGCTGGATGTCGTGCTGGGCTACGCGCAGAAGGTGATGTCGAACTACACCAACCATCTGGCGAAAACCCCGGTCGACAAGCCGTTCGAAAAATTCGCATGGAGCCGCACCGACAAGGCCGCCTGAGCCCTGCGCCCCCATTGAACCCGAGCGGAGCCGCACCAGCGGCTCCGCTTTTATACTATGAAATTTCCACGACATTTTCTGCCGGCACTGGTCCGGGCGCGATCCGGGCTTATCTTTAGGGTTCAGGAGAGGGAGCCCGCCCATGATCATGTCAAAGCACGGCGCCGCATTGCGTGGCGCAGCCATCGGAGATGTCGACCACGTCGCACTGACCGTGCCCGACCATGACGCGGCGGTTGCCTTCTGTCTCGCCGGACTTGGCGCGGAAGTGCAATACACCCGCGCGCAGGGCCAGTCCGTCGCGGGCGCCGAGGAGGCTGTGGATTGTGCGATCCGGGCCGTCAGCCGCCTGCGGATCGGCACCGGGCTTATGCTGGAAATCTATGAGCTGTCCGGTATCCACCGTGAGATCGCCGCCGATTTCGGGGATTGGGAAATCAGCCGATTCACCATCCTGACCGAGGATCCCGACAGCGCCGTCGCGCGGTTCCGTGCCGCCGGTGGCCGGATTCTGACCGGGGCGCTCGCGCCGCGCGGGCAGGTGATCCGGCATTCCCATCCGGGGCGGGCGCAGCCGCGCTATGGCCGTTGCCCGTGGGGCTCGATCGTCGAGTTCACCGAGCGGCCTTCGGCCTGTGGCGCAGCGCATCTGTCCGCCGAGCGTGATCTGCGCGGCGCATAGCGCCTGACCTGCGGGGGTCGACCTGAGACGCGCATCGGGCTAGTCAGACGGCAACCCCATCGCCCCGGAGCGCCGCATGACCCCTGCCGCCGAGCCCGCCTCTGAAACGCCGACTGCCGCGTCTGAACCCGCGCCTGCCAATGTCATTTGCATTAAGTGGGGCACGCTGTTCGGACCCGAATATGTGAACCGGCTGTATTCCGGCGTGCGCCGCAATCTGACCGCGCCGGTGCGGTTTTTCTGCATGACCGAACATGCCGAGGGGCTGCACCCCGACATTAACGTGCTGCCGCTGCCCGATGAGCCGTTTCGCGCGGATATGGACGCGGCGCTGGCGGTGGCCAATCGGCAGGGCGCGATGCGCAAGGTGTCGCTGTTCCGTCCCGATCTGATCCCCGATCTGCGCGGGCCGCTGCTGGGCTTTGACCTCGATGTGGTCATCACCGGCAATCTGGATGAAATTCTGCATTACGCGCCCGGCAAGGTCGCGATGCGCGCCGATTGGGTCGAGGCCCGGCGCGGACGCAAGACCGGGCATGGTTCGGTTTTCCGCTATGATCCGGCGGCGCATGGCTGGCTGTATGACACGCTGGCGGCCGATCCCACCGGCGCGGTGGAGCGTGCGCGCGGGTCGGAGCAGCGCTATACCTCCACTCTCGCGCAGGACAAGGGCGCGTTCGCCTATTTGCCCGGCGATCAGGTGGTCAGCTTCAAGCATGGCTGCCTGCGTCTGCCGCCGATGAACTGGCTGAAGCCGCCGCGCCTGCCCGACAATGCCCGTGTGGTCTGTTTCCATGGTCGCCCCAAGATGACGGAGGCTGTCGATGGCTTTGACGGGGGGCTGTTCCGGCATACCGAGCCCTGCGCCTGGCTGCGCGATCACTGGATCACCCGCGCGCAGGCGGATCTGGGCGCTGAATGGGGCTGAGCGGGCAGCGTTGACCCGCCTGATCCGCGCGCGCGGCTGCGGTCTGACCCGGACGTGAGCGGCGCGTGTGGAACGCGGATGCATCGGGGCACGTTTGCCCGGCAAGCCCCATCCTGAAAGGAGCCTGCCCAATGACCCGTGCCGTGACACCCCGCACCGCCCCGATCCGCACCACCACCGTTCGTCTGACCCTGCCGGTCGCGACCCTGCTGCTGGGCGCGCTGCCGCTGGCGGCACAGCAATACAGCTTTGGCCCCGCCAATGCCGATTTCAAACCGGGCTTTGAAGGCCAGACCCGTGCCGATGCGCCGATGGACGACACGCAGGTTACGCCGGTTGCAGAAACCGTCGTGGACGGGCTGGTGCATCCGTGGGGCATCGCCGTGCTGCCCGATGACAGCTATCTGGTGACCGAGCGCGCGGGCCGCCTGCGCCGCATCACCGCCGAAGGTGATTTGTCCGAGCCGATCACCGGCGTGCCGGAAGTCGTGGCAGAAGGGCAGGGCGGGATGCTGGACGTCGCGCTGGCCCCCGATTTTGCCGAAAGCCGCGTCGTCTACCTGACCTATGCCAAGCCGATGGGCGACGGCCTGTCGGCCACCGCCGCCGCCCGCGCGGTACTGTCCGAGGACATGACCAGCCTGACCGAGCTGGCTGATATTTTCGTCCAAGATCCGCCGTCGCCCACGACCAAGCATTACGGCTCGCGCATCGTGCCCGATGGCGATCATGTCTGGATCACGACCGGGGAGCATTCCTCGATGGCGGAGCGCGACAACGCCCAGCAGCTGGACATGAGCTACGGCAAGGTGATCCGTGTCACTCCCGAGGGTGATGCGCCGGACGACAATCCGTTCGTCAGCGACGAGGCCGCGATCGACACGATCTACACGTTGGGTCACCGCAATATTCAGGGCGCGGCGCTGGACCCGGAAACGGGCAAGCTATGGACGCTGGAGCACGGCCCGAAGGGCGGCGATGAGTTGAACCTGATCGAGCCGGGCCTGAATTATGGCTGGCCCGTGGTCAGCTATGGCATCCGCTATTCCGGCGATCCGGTGGGCAGCGGCAAGGCGCGGGCCGAAGGCTTTGCCGAGCCGCGCTACTACTGGGATCCGGTGATCGCGCCGGGTGGGTTCACCTTCTACGAAGGCGACATGTTCGCGGGTTGGGAGGGCGACGTCATCGCCGCGTCGCTCAATCCCGGCGGGCTGGTGCGCCTGCAGATGAACGGCACCAATGTCACGGGGGAGGCACGCTACCTCGGCGATCTGGGGCGGGTCCGCGATATCGAGATCGCCCCGGATGGCGCGATCCTTGCGCTGACGGATAAGGAAAACGGCGCGTTGATCCGCATCACGCCCGAAGGCTAAGCGCTCGTCTGTCCCGATCAGGAGGCGCGGGCGGCCAGCCGCCCGTCGCCTGCCTCGCCCCGGCGGTGATCGACCAGTCGCACCGTAAGCGCGCCGCCCAGTGCGATGCAGAGGATCGCGAGGATCGCGGAGAAGGCCAGTGTCGGCACGCCCGACAGGCCCGCGCCCAGCGTGCAGCCGCCTGCCAGAACCCCGCCCACGCCCATCAGTGCCGCACCGAGCGCGTAGCGTCCGGTCTGGCGCGGGTTCTCGAAACTGGCCCATTGCAGTTCGCGCGCCAGCAGCGCCGCGACAAAGGCCCCGGCCAGCGTGCCGCCCACCAGCCCGACGCCGAAGCCCGCAGGAATGGAACTGGATGCGATCAGCCAGAACAGCATTTCGGCGGAGGGCAGGGTGAAGGTTAGGCTTTCCATCGCGATGGGGTCGAATTCATCATAAAGCACATAACCGGTCCCGACCCAGCCCAGCACCGGCAGCAGCCCGATCAGCGCCGCCATAACCAGCGTGCCGGGATGATTGCCCGAGCGCAGCGCGACGATGGCGCAACCCGCCGCGATCACCGCCGCCCAAAGCAGCGCACCCCCCGGCAGATCGGCCAGTGTCGTGACCTCGCCCAGCGATAGGGTCGGGCCGCCGAGGGCCACGCGCAGGGGGGCCAAAACGCCTTTCAGCGTGGCATGGGCCACGACGGCAAAGATCACCAGCACGCTCAGCGCGCGCAGGTTGCCGCCGCCGCCCAGCACCGCCAGCCGCGACACGCAGCCCCGTGTCAGCACCATGCCCGCGCCGAACAGCAGCCCGCCCAGCGACAGGGCCAGCCACGGCAGCTCCGGCGCGGTAAAGCGATGGTCGGCGAATGTGATCCACCCCAGCGCCACCGCGATCTGTGTGCCCAGCACCGCGACGCCAAGCGCCGTCAGCCACACGCCCGCCGCCGAGCGCCGCTCGCCTTGCGCGCCCGCCACCGAGCGGCGGAAGCAAAAGCGCGTGCGCTGCGCGAGGATGCCAAAGGCAAGGCCCAGCACCAGCCCGAGGATCAGGCTCGCGGCGCGCGGGGTCAGGGTCTCTAGGCCGAGCGTCTCATACATGGGGCAGGCTCCGGGCGGGTCATGTGTCAGGGTCGGCCTGTCATATGCGCCGCAGCGCAGGCTGTGCAAGGGGGGCGGGGCGCGTGGCCCTGCCGCATATGCGGATCGGGCGGAGCTTGCGGGGCCGGGGGCGACTAGCCTCCGGCCCGCGCCCTCCCTCCCCCCCGGGAGGGCGCATTGGTGATGTCGCGCGCCACTCAGGTGTCGTTCGGGGCTTTGGGGATAAACCGCTGACCACGAGCGGGTCGAAGCGCCCGCCCGAAGGAGGGCGCTTTGTGTGGGTGTCTATCGGGTGAAGTTTGCGGGGCCGGGAGCAACTAGCCTCCGGCCCGCGCCATCCCTCCCTCCGGGAGGGCGCTTTGGTGATGCCATGCGCCGCTCAGGTGTCGTTCGGGGCTTTGAAGATAAACCGCTGACCACGAGCGTAGCGATGCGCCCGCCCGAGGGAGGGCGCTTTGTGTGGGTGTCTATCGGGTGAAGTTTGCGGGGCCGGTGGCGACTAGCCTCCGGCCCGCGCCATCCCTCCCTCCGGGAGGGCGCTTTGGTGGTGTCATGCGCCGCTCAGGTGTCGTTCGGGGCTTTGAAGATAAACCGCTGACCACGAGCGTAGCGATGCGCCCGCC
The DNA here is from genome assembly GCF_002504165.1 of Pacificitalea manganoxidans. Taxonomy (GTDB): domain Bacteria; phylum Pseudomonadota; class Alphaproteobacteria; order Rhodobacterales; family Rhodobacteraceae; genus Pacificitalea; species Pacificitalea manganoxidans. The sequence continues at coordinate 2,577,477 of NZ_CP021404.1, read as the reverse complement.
CGAGGGAGGGCGCTTTGTGTGGGTGTCTATCGGGAGCAGCTTGCGGGGCCGGGGGCGACTAGCCTCCGGCCCGCGCCCTCCCTCCCGCCGGGAGGGCGCTTTGGTGGTGTCATGCGCCGCTCAGGTGTCGTTCGGGGCTTTGGGGATAAAACGCCCACCACAGGCGGGTCGAAGCGCCCGCCCGAGGGAGGGCGCTTTGTGTTGGTATCTACGGTGGAGCTTGCCGGACGGGCGTCATGCGCGCCTCACCGCCCTCGGATACGGGGGTCGAGCGCGTCGCGCAGGCCGTCGCCGATATAGTTCACCGACAGCACGGTGAGCGAAATGGCGAGACCGGGCCAGATCACCCGTTCGGGGTATTGCTGCATGTAGTCCTTGGCGTCGAACAGCAGCCGCCCCCATGTGGGGAAATCGGGCGGGAAGCCCAGACCCAGAAAGGACAGCGCGCTTTCGGTGATGATGGCATTGGCGATGCCCAGCGTGGCCGACACCATGATCGGCGACAGCACATTGGGCAGCAGATGCCGGGTCATCATCTTATGCGCGGGCGTTCCGATGGAGCGGGCGGCAAGGACGAATTCGCGTTCCTTCAGCGCCAGCACATCGCCGCGCACGATCCGCGCCGCCTGCATCCAGCTGGTGATGCCAATGACAAAGACGATGAGCAGGAACATCCCGATTTCCGGCCCGAATGCCGCGCGCAGCGTGTCACGGAAAAGCAGCACGATGACCAGCAGCAGGGGCAGGATCGGCAGCGCCAGAAACAGATCGGTCAGCCGCATCAGTACGCCATCGAGCCAGCGGAAATACCCGGCCAGAACGCCGACCAGCGTGCCCAGCACAAGCGAGATCAGCATCGCGGCCCAGCCGACGGCCATGGACACCCGCCCACCCGACAGCAATTGGGAGAAGATATCCCGCCCCAGCTGATCGGTGCCCAAGGGATGCGCCCAGCCATAGTCCATCGTGGCGAGTTTCTCGGACGGGATCAGGAACGGTATCCAGTCCGACGAGAACAGCGGCATGTAGACCGGACGCCAGTTTTTGTTGCGGATGTCGATATAGGTGGGCTCCAGCGTCCACAGCATCGGCCCCACCGTCACCAGCAAGGTGATGAAAATGAGAAAGATCAGCCCGGCGACCGCGCCTTTGTGGGTGCGGAACTGCCGCCAGACATCGACCCATTGCGAGCGGGGCTTATCGGCGGGGATGGCCTCGGCCAGGGGGGAATGGCTGGTCTCAGTCATAGCGAATCCTCGGATCGAGCACGCCGTAAAGCACGTCGGCGATGAGGTTGAAGAGCACGATCAGCACCGCGAAGATAAATGTCAGCGTCTGCACCATCGGCAGATCATTGGCGGCGATGGCGGTGATCAAAAGCTGGCCTAGACCGTTCACCTTGAACACCTGTTCGGTGATGATGGCGCCGCCAAAGACCTGTGGCACCAGCAGCGCGATCACGGTGATGACGGGGATCAGCGAATTGCGCAGCACATGGACCAGCACCACGACCTTCTCCGACAGGCCCTTGGCGCGGGCGGTGCGGACGTAATCCTGCCGCAGGTTGTCGAGCATCGAGGCTCGCATGAAGCGGCTGATCTGCGCGGCATTGTAGAGCGACAACACAAAGACCGGCATCACCATCTGCTTGATCTGGTAGACGAAACTGTCCCAGTCGCGGACCTCATGCGTGGTGTCATAGATCGAGGGGAACCAGCCCAGATTGACCGAGAAGATCATGATGAGCAGCAGCCCGGTGAAGAAGGTGGGCACCGAAAACCCGATCATCGAGATGAACGTGCCCAACTGGTCGAACCACGAATATTGCCGGTAGGCCGACAGGATGCCGATGGGCAGGGCGATCAGGATGCCCACGATATAGGACATGCCGACGACCCACAGGGTCTGCGGGATGCGCTGGGCGATGATTTCGAACACCGGCGAGCGGGTCTGCCACGAGATCACGCGCTGGCTGTCCCCGGCAATATTGGTGCCGAACAGGCCATCGATCCAGTGCATGGGTTCGATGACGAAGAACTGGGTGAGCCACTTGATGTAGCGGACATGGACCGGCTCGCCCAATCCCAGCGCCTCGCGCATGCGCTGCTTGACCTCGGGCGGGACGGTGAGCGGCACCTGCGCCATCGGGTCGCCGGGGGCAAGCTCCAGCAGCAGGAAGATTACCAGCGAGATGAACAGCAAGGTGGGGACGGACAGGATCAGCCGACGGATCGTATAGGTGAGCATGGCGCCTCGGATCGGGTCGGGCCGGGGCGCGGGGCCCCGGCGGGGAGGGATGGCTCCGGCGGGAGCGGGCCTGTGCCGCGACCCCGGCGGGGGGCCTGTCGGCTGGGGCGGGGCGGGGGCAGGGCGCTGCGTGACTGGGATGCAGAGCGCCCCCTGCGCAAGGGCCGGAACGGGAGGAAGATACCCGGCAGGGGCCGGGTCGCGGAAGCGGTGGAGGACGGAGATCTGCGGATGGACCGGACGGGCAGGCAGCGGGGCAGGGACGGGGTGGTTCCGGCGATGATTGAACCGCTGGCCCGATCCCCGGCAGCGCCCGCCCGACCGGCCCCGAGGGGCACGGAACGGGCTGTGTCTGCGCCTAGACCTGACCTGACCGAACCTGAACCGAAGCCCCGCCGCGCATCCCTGCCCAAAGGCGGCGATGCGGCGACGGGGGCCCGGATCACGCCCCGCCGGAGAGAGAGCCCCCGGCGGGGCGCGTCAGGCCAGCCCGAGTCAGACCGGTCCGCGTCAGATCAGCCGTCGGTGCGATGCCAATCCGCGGCATTCCACAGCTCGCTGTCCCAGGTGTTCAGAATGACACCGCCCAGCGTGTTGGAATGCGCGGAAACGCGACCGCGATCGACGAGCGGGATGATGACATATTCCTGCATCAGCATGTCGTTCATCGCCTTGGCCAGTTCGGCGCGTTTCTCAAGCTCGCCCGTCTCGGCCATTTCGGCCACCAGCGCGTCATACTCCTCGGAGCAGAAGCGCGGCATGTTGTTGCCCTGCCACTGGGTTTCGGGGCGCGGGGCCTGCTTACATTCCCAGTTGGCCATGTAGGCCTCGGGGTCGGTGCCATCGAAGTTGTTGGCATACATTTCCACGTCCGCGAAGAATTTCTGGAACGTGTCAGGGCTGCCGGGATCGCCGCCGAAGAACACCGAGCTGTCGATGTTGCGCAGCTCGACCGAGAAGCCGATTTCTTCCCACCACTGTTTCAGCAGCGCTTGGAAATCCTGCCGCACGGCGTTGGTCGAGGACTGGAACAGCATTTCCAGTTCCACGCCGTCCTTGTCGCGGGTGCCGTCGCCGTTGGTGTCGGTCCAGCCGGCTTCGTCCAGCAGGGCCTTGGCGCCTTCGATATCCTGCGTGAGGCAGGCGTCATTGGCGGTAGAGGCATAGATCGCGGGCGCGGGCAGCACGTTACAGGTCGCGCGGCCAGCGTCGCCATAGCCGATTTCGGTCAGGAGCGCGCGGTCGATCGCCATGGAGAGCGCTTGGCGCACCGGCTTTTCGCTCAGGAACGGATGGGGATGCGCGGCGGTGGCGCGTTCTTCGCCCAGATCGGGGTTCGGGTCGGTCTGGTTGACCATGATCCGTTCGACCAGCGTGCCAAAGGCCGACACGATTTTGCCCTGACCGGCGGCTTCCATGTTGGCCAGCACATCGGGGGCAAGTTGCAGGTTCCACGCGTAGTCGAATTCGCCGGTTTCCAGCACCGCACGGCCTGCCGCAGTGGCGTCGCCGCCGCCCTTCAGGGTCGCGGTGGCAAAGGCGGGCTTGGCCGGGTCGCGGTAGTTGGGGTTGGCTTCCAGCGATACGACGTCATTGGGCCGGAATTCGGTCACGGTGAACGGGCCGGTGCCGATGGGAGAGAAGTTCGCATCCGTGCATTCGGGCGCTTTCGGGCCGAGGCAATCGGCAAATTGCGCCTTCTGGATCACCGGGGCCTGCGCGCCCACGAACGGCCCGTAGGGGAACGGCTTGGCGGTGTCGAAGCGCACGATGGCGGTCAGCTCATCCGGCGTCTCGACGTCGATGACGTTGTTGTATTTTTCGGACTGCGCGCAGCCGCCCCCTTCGGCGGAGCAATATTCCCAAGTGAAGCGCACATCCTCGGAGGTGAGCGGCGAGCCGTCGGACCACAGCAGCCCTTCTTTCAGCTTCCATGTGATCGAGGTCAGATCCTCGGACACGCCGCCGTTTTCGACGGTCGGAATTTCCTGCACCAGCCACGGCACGAGATTGCCGTCCTGGTCGTAGCGGGCGAGCGGCTCGATCACGAGGCTCGCCGCTTCCAGATCCTTGGTCCCGCCCGACAGGTAGGGGTTCATGATCGACGGGGCCTGCCAGTAGATGATGTTGACCTGACCGTCCGAGCCGCGCGTCCCGCGGGCGGTGTCATCCTGGGCATGGGCCATCAGCGGCATAACAGCGGCGCTGGCCACGGCCCCGAGTAGGGCGGTTTTCAGTTTCATGACTTTCTCCTTGTTGGAATGCCCGCGACCCTTGGCGGTCGTCTTGGCTGGTTCGGCAGTTTCCCCGCAGACCGGCCCCGCATCGCGACCCGCCCGCGCGGCTGCGCCACAGGGCAGGCCGTGGGGTGGTGCCGTGACGGGGCCACGGTGGGAATGGGTGATTGCCGCAATGGCCCTTTCGGGCATGAACAGCTCCCGTTCGGTGAAACGTTGCGATCCCGGCCCCCGGTGAGGGTGCTGCCGATCTGAAGGAGCGTATCACGGAATTTTCATCGGTCTACGGAAAAGGCAGGGTCGTCGCGCTGACCCTGCGGCATCGGTCTGGGACCGGCGCGGCAGGGGGCTGGCGGGTTGACCTTCGCGCTGCTGCTCCGCAGTCTCGGCCCGGACATGACCCCGCCAGACCGAAGCGCGGATCATCGCCGATTGCCTGCGCGGGATGCGTGGCGCGCCGATGCCGCCCCCGGTCAGCCCCCATGCAGGAGCGCCTAGATGCCGATCAAGAACAGCTTTGCCGAACGCCATGCCGAGATCACCGGCTGGCGGCGCGATTTTCACGCCCATCCCGAAATCCTATACGAGACGCATCGCACCTCCGCGCGGGTGGCGGAATTGCTGCGCAGCTTTGGTTGCGATGATGTGGTCGAGGGGCTGGGCCGCACCGGTGTCGTTGGCGTGATCCGGGGCAAGCAGGATCGCTCGGGCAAGGTCGTGGGTCTGCGCGCCGATATGGACGCGCTGCCGCTGACCGAGCAGACCGGGCTTGACTATGCCTCCACCACGCCGGGCGCGATGCATGCCTGCGGCCATGACGGCCATACCGCCATGCTGTTGGGGGCTGCGCAATATCTGTGCGAGACGCGCAATTTCGACGGCACCTGCGTGGTGATCTTCCAGCCCGCCGAGGAGGGCGGCGGCGGCGGGCGCGAGATGTGCGAGGACGGGCTGATGGAGCGCTTCGGCATTCAGGAGGTCTACGGCATGCACAACTGGCCCGGTCTGCCGCAGGGCAGTTTCGCGATCCGGCCGGGTCCGTTCTTTGCCGCGACCGACCAGTTCGAGATCGTCGTGGAGGGGCAGGGCGGTCACGCCGCCAAGCCGCAGGAGGCCGTGGACAGCAACGTCGCCGCCGCCCATATCGTGATCGCCCTGCAAAGCATCGTCAGCCGCAATGTCGATCCCGTGGAACACGCGGTGGTGTCGGTGACCAGCATCGAGAGCAGCTCCACCGCGTTCAACGTGCTGCCGCAGCGGGTCAAACTGAAGGGCACGATCCGCACGCTGGATGCGGAGGTGCGCAAACAGGCGGCCCGGCGGATGACCGAGATCGCGGAAGCGCAAGCCCGCGTTTTCGGCGCCGAGGCGCAGGTGAATTACATCCCCGGCTATCCGGTGATGGTGAACCACGACGCCCAGACCGAATTCGCCGCCGAGGTGGCGCGGGCTGTCGCGGGCGACTGCGCGGAGGCCGAACTGGTGATGGGCGGCGAGGATTTCGCCTACATGCTGGAGGAACGCCCCGGCGCCTACATCCTTGTCGGCAACGGCGACACCGCGCCCGTGCATAACCCGCGCTACAATTTCAGCGATGACGCGATCCCGGCGGGCTGCTCGTGGTGGGCCGAGATCGTGGAGCGCCGGATGCCCGTGGCGGGGTCGGGCGGGCGGCACTGCTGAAGCGGCGCTGTCCTCTCCGGCGTAACGTGCGCCTGCCCGTGGGGTGGGGGTGGGCGGCGCGCTTTGTGGTGCCGTGTTCGTCCCCGATCAGTGGTCAGCGTGAGGTGGCTAAACGCCTTTATGCGCGCAACGGTAGCCTGCCCGTGGGATGGCGCTGCAACGGGGGAGCAGTGCGCTTTATGGTGCGGTGTTCCTCCCCGCTCTGAGGTCAGCGCAAGGTGGCCAAGCGCCAGCCCGCAGGGACGGGCAGGCGCTCGCTCTCGCGGCCTTTGGCCTTGTTCGAGAGCGGTTGTGCTGAGTTCAGAGGTCGCGAGGCATGGCCGTATCATGCGCCCAACGTGAGCCTGCCGGGCGGGAGGGGACGGGCAACGGGTGGGATGGCGCGGGGGCGTTGGCCCCCGCGCGCGGCGATCAGAGCTTACCTGCGTAGATCTCGATCAGGCGGGCGATGGCGGCTTCGGGGGCCAGTTCTTCGCTTTCGCCGCTGCGGCGGGAGGTCAACTCGACCACGCCGTTTTTCAGCCCGCGCGGGCCGACGGTGATCCGCCACGGCAGACCGATGAGGTCCATGGTGGCGAATTTCGCGCCGGCGCGTTCGGAGCGGTCGTCATAGAGCGGCTCCAGCCCGGCGGCTTCCATCGCGGCGTAGAGATCCTCGCAGGCTTTGTCCGCTTCCGCGTCGCCTTGCTTGAGGTTGACGATGCCGACATGGAACGGGGTCACACCTTCGGGCCAGATGATGCCTTTGTCGTCGTGGCTGGCCTCGATGATCGCGCCCACCAGACGGCTGACGCCGATGCCGTGGCTACCCATATGGACCGGGACACGCTCGCCTTCCGGGGTGGCGACGGTGGCGCCCATGGCCTCGGAATACTTGGTGCCGAAGTAGAAGATCTGGCCGACCTCGATGCCGCGGGCGCTGCGGCGGCGCTCCTCGGGGATGCGGTCGAATTCCTCGGCGTCGTGGGTTTCATCCGTGCGGGCGTAAAGCTCGGTAAATTCTTCCATCACGGCCTGACACTGCGCCTTGTCATCGTAATCGATGTCGCGCGCGCCCAACCGGATGTCGGTGACGGCGGCGTCATAGAACACCTCCGATTCGCCGGTTTCTGCCAGCACGAGGAATTCATGCGTGTCGTCGCCGCCGATGGGGCCGCTATCGGCGCGCATCGGAATGGCCTGAAGGCCCATGCGCTCATAGGTGCGCAGATAGGTCACCAGATGCCGGTTATAGGCGTGCAGCGCGTCTTCTTTCGTGAGGTCGAAGTTATAGCCGTCCTTCATGTAGAATTCGCGGCCCCGCATCACGCCGAAGCGCGGGCGGATCTCATCGCGGAATTTCCACTGGATATGGTAGAGCGTCAGGGGCAGATCGCGGTAGCTTGCCACATGGCCGCGGAAGATGTCGGTGATCATCTCCTCGTTGGTGGGACCATACAGCATGTCGCGGTCGTGGCGGTCGCGAATGCGCAGCATTTCCGGCCCATAGGCATCGAAGCGCCCCGATTCCTGCCACAGGCTGGCGGGTTGCAGCGTCGGCATCAGCAGCGGGATATGGCCCGCGCGCTGCTGTTCCTCGTGGACGATCTGTTCGATGCGCTTGAGCACCTTATAGCCCAGCGGCAGCCACGAATAGATCCCCGCCGCCTGCTGCCGGATCATGCCGGCACGAAGCATGTAGCGGTGGCTGACGATCTGGGCGTCGGCCGGAGTTTCCTTCAGGACCGGCAGGAAGTAACGGCTCAGGCGCATGGGTGGACCCTCTGTTGCATTGCGTCATCGCAGTTACGCGAAAGGCGCGGGCCGGGCAAGCGGCGGGGCAGCCACGGCCGAGAGGCGCGGCCCCATCGCAGCCTTGCGCCCCGTGCCCAGAGGCCGCAATCCTGCGCAGGCAGACCCTAAGGATCGGAACGCCATGCCAGACCCCCTGTCCCAAAGCCGCGCCGCGCAGGGCGCGCCGGACCCGACCCCGGCGTCCTGCACGATCCGCCCTGCCAGAATGGCCGACTGCGCCGGGCTCGCCGATCTAATCAACCCGATGATCCGCGACACCACGATCACGTTTACCACCGCGCCGAAGGATGCGTTGACCATCGGTGCGCTGCTGGCCGGGGGTCAGACCCATTGGATCGCCGAGCATGAGGGCGCGTTGCTGGGCTATGCGACCTATTTCCCGTTTCGCGGCGGGCCGGGCTATGCCCATACCAAGGAACATTCCATCCTGCTTGCGCCGCAGGCGCGCGGGTGCGGGGTGGGGCGGGCGTTGATGGCCGTGATGCTGGATCATGCCCGTGCCGAAGGGGTGCATTCGATGATGGCCGGGGTCAGCGGCGAGAACCCGGCGGGCCGGGCCTTTCACGCGGCGCTCGGCTTTGCCCATGTCGCGCGGCTGCCGCAGGTGGGGTTCAAGTTCGGGCGTTGGCTCGATCTGGATCTGATGCAGAAAATGCTGTGAGCCCGTGCGTCTGGCGGCCCCGCGCCGGGGTCGCAGTAACAAATATCAGCACCGCGTCAGGCCGCTGCAATCCGCCTGACACCGGCGCACACCCGGTTTAAAGTCATCCCATGTCGATCTGGACCCGCATCGCTGACGCCATCGCCGCCCTCACGCAAGGGGAGGGGCTATCGGCTATTTTTGAGCGGCTGCGCACGCCGCCCGAACGCTCGGTCGGGTTTACCATCGCGGTGATCGCGCTGGGGGCCAAGATGGCCAAGGCCGATGGCACCGTGACCCGCGACGAGGTCATGGCATTTCGCCAGATCTTTACCATCCCCGACAGTGAGCTCGACAATGCGGCGCGGGTGTTCAACCTTGCCCGGCGCGATGTCGCGGGGTTCGAGATCTACGCCGCGCGGATCGCCGGTATGTTCGAGACCGGGCATGAGGCGCTGTCGGATCTGTTGGAGGGGCTGTTCTACATCGCCGTGGCCGATGGCAGTTTCCACCCCGCCGAAGATGCGTTTCTGGCGCGGGTGGCGGAGATCTTTGGCTTTGACGAGGTGCAGTATCGGCGGTTGCGCTCGCGGCTGGTGGCGGGGCAGTCCCCCGATCCGCATGACGTGCTGGGGGTGGAGCCGGGCACAGCGCCGGAGGACATTCGCCGCGCGTGGCGGCAATTGGTGCGCGACAACCATCCCGACCGGTTGCTGGCGCGGGGCCTGCCGGAAGAAGCGGTGAAGATGGCGGAACAGCGTCTGATCCGCATCAACCGCGCCTATGAACAGATCGGCGGCCGCGCGGCATGAGCACGGCGTCCGGATCTGGGCCGGGATCTGGGGCCGGATCTAGCGCCAGGTCCGGGTCTGGCTCCGATCCGGCACCGGGCGGCAGGCTGCGCATCGCCACCTATAATGTCGAATGGTTCGATGCGCTGTTTGACGATGCGGGCCGGATGCATGACGACGCCCGCGCCGGAGGGCGGCATGGCATTGACCGGGCGACGCAGACGGCGGCGCTGGGCCGGGTGTTTGCCGCGCTTGACGCCGATGCGGTGCTGGTCGTCGAAGCGCCCGACACCGGCACCAAGCGCAGCACCATCACCGCGCTGGAAAACTTTGCCACCCGGTTCGATCTGCGGGCGCGGGCGTGCCTGATGGGGTTTGCCAATGACACGCAGCAGGAATTGGCGCTGCTTTACGATCCCGACCGGCTGACCCCGCGCCACGCGCCACAGGACAGCGACGGCGCGCCGCGCTTTGACGGCAGTTACCGGATCGATCTGGATATCGATGCGACGCTGGATCACGTCCGGTTTTCCAAGCCGCCGCTGGAGGTGGCGCTGCATCTGCGCGGGGCGGAGGTGCCGCTGCTGCATCTGATCGGTGTGCATGTGAAATCGAAGGCCCCCCACGGCGCACGCAGCGAAGCGGATGTGACGCGGCTGGCCATCGCCAACCGGCGCAAGCAACTCGCGCAATGCATCTGGCTGCGGCACCGGGTCGAGGCGCATCTGGCGCAGGGCACGCCGCTGGTGGTGCTGGGCGATTTCAACGACGGGCCGGGGCTGGATGATTACGAGGCGCTGTTTGGGCGCTCGGGATTGGAGATCGTGCTGGGTCACGATGCGCCCGCCCCCGCGCGGCTTTACGATCCCCATGCGCGGCGGGCGCTGGCCGGGGCGGGGCGGCCTACGCAGGCGCAGCCGACCTCGGCGCGGTTCTGGATCGCGCCGGAGGAGCGTTATCTGTCGGCGCTGCTGGACTATATCATGGTGTCGCCCGATCTGGCGGCGCGGCAGCCGCGCTGGCGCATCTGGCATCCGTTCGACGCGCCGGAGATCTACCGTGACGCCGCGCTGCGAGAGGCGCTGCTGGCCGCGTCCGATCATTTCCCCGTGACACTCGACCTGCCGCTATAGGCTGGCGGGCGGAGGCATTTGGTTTAACGGGCCGCACCCCTATATCAGTGCTATGACACGCCCGATCCTGACCCGCCCGTTTCTGACCCACCCACTGCGCGCCGTGCTTCTGGGCGCCGCGGTGAGCCTGCCTGCGACGCTGCCGCCGGGGCCTGCCGCCGCACAGATATTCGCGCCCGACACGCCGCAGGAAGACCCCCTGCCGGACAATCTGCCGGACACCGCCCCCGAGGCGGAGCCTGACGCCGATATGGGCGAGGGGCTTGGTCTGCTGGAGGAAGGCGGACGCATGTTGTTTCAGGGCTTGATGGACGAAATGCGCCCCGCGATGGAGGGTATGGCCCGCGATCTGGAGCCTGCCTTGCGCCGGATGGTCGATGAAATGGGTCCGGCGCTGATCGAGATGAGCCGGATGATCCGCTCGGTCGATGATTACCACGCGCCAGAGAAGCTGCCCAACGGCGACATCATTCTACGCCGTAAGACCCCGCTGGAGGATGACCCCGCGCCGGATGACCTTGGCCCCGATGAGCGTCCCGGCGGGGAGGGCGGCCCGGCGCTTCGCCCCGATGGTGCGATCGACCTCTAGCGCGGGAATTGGCTGATAATGCCCGTGGGGCTGCGCCGTTCACGGCTGGCGCAGCACGCTGAGCGACAGCCCCTGCAATTCGCGGAGCAGCTTCAATTCCATCGCGCGGCGGTAGTCGTCGAACCCGTCTGCCAGTTCGACGAACGCACCGGGGCCGTGGCGCACACGGGCGCGAAAATATGCCTCCAGATCGCGGCTTTCGCGGCCACCTGCGCCGATCACCAGCGCGTTGACGATGACGCCGCTCAGCAGCGGGTCGGACGCGACGTCTTCGGGGCGGGGGCCGTCATTGCTGCGCCCATCGCCGGAAATATCGATGGTGCGGGTGACGCAGGCGGGGCCGCGCGCGAGCATCTGCGCGCCGTGGCGCATCGCCTCCCCCAGCGCGGTGGTGCGGGGCATGGGCTGTCGGGCGGTGCTGCGCAGAGTGGCGGTGAATTGGTCCAGGGCCGGGGCACTGTCGATCAGTGCCCAATCGGCCACCAGTCGTTGCGCGGCGTGTCCGCTCCATTCGAATACAGCCAGCGCCACCGGCACGCCGGGCGACTGCAACAGCGCCGCGCGCACCGGCGGGCTGTCCAGCGCCGCGGCCAGACCGTCCAGTTGCTGGCGGTATTCGCGGTCATCGACCGAGCCCGACACATCGAGCCCCAGCACCAGCGATTGCCTGCAAGATTGCGCGCTGGCCGCGCCCGGCAGGGCGGCCAGCATGGGCACCAGCGCCAGTGCCCCCGCGCGCACCACCGCGCGGACCACCGCCCGCATCCCGGCGCGCGGCCTGCGCGGCATCACCAATGCCCGGTGTTTTCCATGCTTTTCCACGGTTCCGCAGGCTCCAGCGCGTCGCCGTCCTGAAGCAATTCGATCGACACATTGTCGGGGGAGCGGACAAAGGCCATGCGCCCGTCGCGCGGGGGGCGGTTGATAGTGACACCGGCCTGCTGCAGGCGCTCGCACATCTCGTAAATATTGCCGACGCTATAGGCGAGATGGCCGAAATGGCGGCTGTCGGAGGGCAGGCCCTCATCGCCGTCCCAGTTATAGGTCAGCTCCACCGGGCAGTCTTCCTGCCCTTCGGGGGCCATGAAGACGAGGGTGAACCGCCCGGCTTCGCTTTCGGAGCGGCGGGTCTCCTTCAGGCCCAGAAGTTCGTAGAACGCGATGGCGGCATCGAGATCTTTCACACGCACCATGGTGTGCAGATAGCGGATTTTCATGAGGGGTCCTTTCAGCGGAAACGTCGCGTGGCGGAGCCTAGCACGCGCGCCGCGCCGGACCAGTCGAAAGCGCGCCTGGGGGGGCCGTTTCAGAACGTCGAGCGCAGCGACACCGACAGGCCCAGATCGCGGGTGTCATACAGATCAACCGAGCTTTCGGTGCGCCGCGCGCTCAGGTCCAGAACCGGCGCAAAGCCATACAGGTCATGGTCGCGGAAAAACAGCGAGGCACCGATGCCCATGCTGCGATCCTCCCGCAGCATCCCGTAGACGGGGCCGTCGTAATCCGCGCGGCCCAGTTGCGCGGACAGTTCCGCCTGCGCGCCCAGCACCGGCTGTGCCAGCCGGTAGCCCAGCGACAGGGTGGCGGCGTCATGAGCGACCAGCGCGCTGTCGGATCGGGTGTCCGACAGGCCAATGCCAAAGCTCAGCAGCGCGCCGCCGTCGATCCGGTGGGCCAGTCTGAACGACACGCCGCTGGCCTCCGAGGAGCGCAGATCATTGTCGAGCCGCTCCGCCACCCGGCCCCAGACCTCCACCCAGCCCAGCGTATCAGCGCCAAGCCGGAGACCACGGGTCAATTCCAGTTCGCCGTAGCGGGCGATGTCTTCGCCGCCATACCAGCTGTGGCCCAAGGTCAGTTCCGCATCCCACGGGGGCGCATCGGGCGCCGCGACAAAGCGTAGCGCGGCGCTGAATTCGACGGTGTCGCGGGCATAGTCGGAATTTTCGGCACCCGGTGCCTGATCGCGGGCCTCGCCGCTCAGCCGGTAGCGTTGGGAGACCGCATCGGCGCCGAGGGTCAGGCGGGTGCGCTGGCCCAGCACGGTCTGCCAATCGACCCCGCCGCCAAACGTGGTCTCCAATCCCGACAGCGCCTGCGCACTGCCCGACAGATCGAAATCCAGACCGCCGATGCGCATGCGGTCCTGCGCGGAGCCGTTGTTGATATTGGACGAGGGCGCGACCCCTAGGCGCAATTCGCCATGCCACGGATTGGCGCGGCGCACCGCGCGGTAGCTGCGCACCGTGGCGGCGCGGGCGCGGGCGTCGGGGGCCGATTGCGCGGCGCGGCGCAGCCAGACCTGCGCGCGGGTATGGGCCCCCTGCGCGGTGAGGGCTGCGGCCACGGCCCGTTCGGCACGGTGGCGGTCCTCGGGCGAGGTGGCATCGGCCAGCGCGCGGCGGGCCTCATCCTCGCCCAGCCGGGCTTCCCCCCCGGTGGTCAGCGCCGCGCTCAGGATCAGCCGTGCCTCAATATCATCCGGCCGCGCCAGCAACGCCGCGCGCGCCATTCTCTGGGCCGTGGACGCATCGTGGATCTGAAGCGCCTGCAAGGCCAGCTGCCGCGCCTCCGCCGGAGCAAGTGTCACGGATTCAGCCAGCGCGGGGGCGGGGGCCAGAAGCGCCATGCCCGCCGAAGCAGCCACTGCCGCGAGCAACGCCACCATCGCGCAGAGTGTCCGCGCGATGCGGTCGGCATCTTCCGTCGGGCGTTGCTCGATCGCGGCGTATTGCATCATTTCCCCCGGGCTCACCGGTGTGCCAATGGCTCAGTCCGTGGCCGTGAAAACGCCGATCTCGCGGACGGTGCTACGATCATCCTCAAGGATGATGACGCCGGTGATCTGCTCGCCGTTCGGACCGGCAAAAACGCCAGCGTAGCTGCCTGATTCCACTGCTTCGCCCTCTTCGTCGTAGGTATTGGCTTCCCCGGATTCGATGAAGCCGCTCTCTGTAATATTGGCGGTGTTGAGATAGATGGTGGGCAGGTTGCCAAGCAGGGTGCCGTCTACCGTGTAATATTGGCGGCTGTGGATCTGTCCTTCGACGGCGCTGGTCGTTTCAAAGTCGAGGAAATCGACCTCGATCCGGGCCGTGCCGGAAACGATCGAAATGTCATCCTCATTGCCCGATCCGCTCTCCACCCGTGTGCCACCGTAACTGCCATTATAGACTGCCTCGCCGGTGCCGATGGGCAAAGTCACGGTATCGTCGGAGCGCTTATACTGCGCGCCACCAAAGCCGAAATCGAAATAGTCGCCGGTTTGGACAGAGCCCGCCTCGACGTAGGTGTCTTTGCGGTAGACGGCGTAATACTGGCGCTGCCCGGTCTCGTCTCCGCGCTGGCTGGCATAGACGTTAAAGCCCGCGACGGCGGTAACCCCGGTGTTTACATAGACGCCGTCGACCCCATCAAAAGGCAGGTCGTCAACCGTGATGGTGTTGTCGGCGGCGTTATAGGTGATGCCAGTCAGATCGCCAGTGGTGCGTGTGGTGTTGTCGCCGGTCGTCGGGGTGGTGACATCCTCACCGTCGCTGGTGTCTTCTTCGTCGGGGGTGCCATCATCGGTCGAGCTGTCGCTGCCGCCGGTCACCGGGTTGGAGCCATCGCCGCCCCCGCATGCCGAAAGGGTCAGCGCCAGCGCGACGGCGAATACCGGCGCCAGCCGTCCAAAGGGGGCTTCGTCAAACATCTGTCCGCTCGTCTTTTTTTACCTGCTCGATTGCGCCCGATGGTCTTGGCGGCCCGGCTTAAAGTCAATTCGGCGTGAAGGCGCGCGGGCGAGAAAACAGGGTGGTGTGTCAAAATGGTCGGCGCGGGGGCGGGGCGGCAAAAGGGGGCGCGGCGGATCCAATCAGCGGGGCGGGGTGACGCGCGGACTGCCGGGAACGGCGTTTGCCTGCCCCGGCGCAGCGGATAAGGTCGCGCGCGACTCGCACCCCTTCGACGACGATTCCCTTCAGGAGACCCGCCATGCCGCTTTCCCCCGACCAACAGGCCGAGATCGACACGCAGCGCGCCACGCCGAGCCAGACGCTGCGCGCCGTCGCGCCGGGGATGGAGGCGCATCTCTACACCGCTCATGAGGTGCTCGATCACGGGTTTGTCCGGGTCGTGGATTACATGGGCGACGATGCCGCGATCTGTCAGGCCGCGCGCGTCAGCTATGGCCGGGGCACAAAATCCGTCAGCAACGACGAGGGCCTGATCCGCTACCTGATGCGGCACTGGCATTCGACCCCGTTCGAGATGTGCGAGGTGAAGCTGCATGTGAAGCTGCCGGTCTTTGTCGCGCGGCAATGGATCCGCCACCGGACCGCAAATGTGAACGAATATTCGGGGCGCTATTCGATCCTCGACCGGGAATTCTACATCCCGGCGCCGGAGCAACTGGCCGCGCAATCGGTGGTCAACAACCAAGGCCGGGGCGATGCGCTACAGGGCGAGGAAGCCGCCCGTGTGCTGGAAATCCTGAAAGCCGACAGCAACCGCGCCTATGACCATTACGAACAGATGATCGGCACCGACGGTCAGGATGGGCTGGCGCGCGAATTGGCGCGGATGAACCTGCCCGCCAATATTTATACCCAATGGTATTGGAAGGTGGACCTGCACAACCTGTTCCATTTCCTGCGCCTGCGCGCCGACAGCCATGCCCAATATGAGATCCGCGTCTATGCCGATGCGATCTGCAATATCGTCAAGGATTGGGTCCCCGCGGCCTATGGCGCGTTCGAAGATTACCGTCTGGGCGGCGCGATCCTGTCCGGCCCCGCGCTATCGGTCCTGCGCCGCATGCTAAAAGGCGAGCGCGTAGAGCAGGAAGACTCCGGCATGAGCAAACGCGAATGGCGCGAGTTTATGGAGATGGTTGACAACTAAAGCGGACTTATTGCCTCATCATCCCGTAGTATGAGTATTTAGGGGTGTGGACAATGGATGCGCAGATTTCCGCGCTGGCAAAGCGTGTTGCCGAACATTCGGAAACGATCCAAACGGAAGAAGCGGCAAAGACCTCGGCGGTGTTGCCGTTTCTTCAAGCATTGGGATATGACGTTTTCAATCCGTCAGAAGTCGTTCCCGAATTTACCGCTGATACCTATAGCCGGCGGGGCGAAAAGGTCGATTATGCCGTTATGCGGGATGGCGCTGTCTCTATCCTTATTGAGTGCAAGGGGCTCAGCACTCAGCTTAACGAAAAGCATTTGGGGCAGCTGTGTCGCTATTTTTCCGTCACCAAGGCGCGCTTTGCCATTTTAACCAATGGGCGCGAATTCAGATTTTTCTCTGACCTTGAGGAAGACA
The DNA here is from genome assembly GCF_002504165.1 of Pacificitalea manganoxidans. Taxonomy (GTDB): domain Bacteria; phylum Pseudomonadota; class Alphaproteobacteria; order Rhodobacterales; family Rhodobacteraceae; genus Pacificitalea; species Pacificitalea manganoxidans. Next base: position 2,561,056 of record NZ_CP021404.1, on the reverse strand, counting down.
ACAAGCTCGACAAAAAGCCTTTCTTCACGTTCGACCTGCTCGATCATTCGCAAGCTGCGCTTGAGGAATTGCGAAAATTTACCCGGCAGGATTTCGACGTTGCCAATATTTTGGAGCAGGCCGAGCGGCTCAAATATGTTTCCATCGTCCGCAAGGTTGTCGAAAAATGGATTGATGCGCCGCCCGACGGGCTGGTCCGGCTCATGGTGCAGGAAGTGCATGACGGTCGCATGAACAAGGACGTGCGCGAGGCCGTGGCGCAGGCGATCCCTGCCGCGTTTCGCGATCTTGTCCGTGACAAGGTGCGGGGACGTCTCAGCAGCGTGCTGGAAGATGGGCACGACGACCGCGCCGCAAATGCCAAGCCGACGGAACTCGACGATGGTGTGGACACGACGCAGGAGGAAATTGAAGGTTGGCTGACGGTCAGGTCGATCTTGCGTGCGTCCATAGATGCCGACCGGATCCATATGCGGGATGCCAGATCCTATTGCGCGATCCTCCTCGACAATAACAACCGGAAGCCGCTGGCGAGACTGCACTTTAACAGAAAGCAGAAATACGTCGGACTGTTCGATGGGGACAAAGAAGATCGCGTGCCGGTGCAGTCTCTAACTGACATTTTCGGATTTGCGACCCGACTTGAGGCTGCCGCCAACAAATACGCCTGATCGCTGTCCGCGCCGCCTCACGCCTCCAGTTCAGCGTCCCAATACAGGAAATCGACCCAGCTTTCGTGTAGGTAGCCGGGGGGGAATTTGCGGCCTGTGTTGCGCAGGTCGTCGGAGGCGGGCTGTCGGGGCGCGCGGCGCAGGCTCATGCCGGCTTGGCGCAGGCTTTTCGAGCCTTTCTTGAGATTGCAGCGAGAGCAGGCGGCGACGACGTTTTCCCAACTGGTGATGCCGCCACGGGCGCGGGGCACGACATGGTCAAAGGTCAGGTCGCCCTTGGCGCCGCAGTATTGGCAGCAGAATTCATCCCTCAGAAAAAGATTGAAGCGCGTGAAGGCCACGCGCTTCTGAGGTTTTACGAAATCCTTGAGGACCACGACGGAGGGAATGCGGATGCGGGTCGAGGGGCTTCGGACCTCCTCGTCGTATTCCGCGAGGATCGTCACCCGGTCGAGCCACGCGGCCTTTACCGCCTCCTGCCAAGGCCAAAGCGACAGCGGATAATAGGAGAGGGGCCGGTAATCGGCGTTGAGCACCAGCGCGGGATGATGTCTGAGGCTGTTTGGTTCCCTGACGAAACTCGTCCTGAAATCTCCGTCCATGGATAGCTGCTCCGTCTCTCGCCTGTGAGCCGGGCTCCCGCCTTGCCACGGTGGGCTGCCCCTTGCGTCAAGTTGACTATATATGGCGTTTCCGTTCCGGCAAGCCCCGCATATGAAGTGACGGGACCGGGGATAGGCTATCCAAGTCAGATGACGGCGATGTGACGAAAACGGGCGGCGCCGTGCCCGGCACCGCCCGTTTGACAGGCAATTCTGAAGCGCGCCCGGATTTGGTGGGCGCGCGCAGGGTGATCGTGGGCTTTGGTCAGCCCAGACTGCTCAGGCGGGGCCGCGCAGACGGCGCCGCGCAGACGGGGGCCGGGCCGAACGGGGTCAGCCCGTGATGCGCAACTGCGCGGACATGAAGCCCAGCGCCTCCTGCAACCCGTCGGGCGCGATGCCGTGGGGCGTGCCGGGCATGACATGGGTCCAGACGTCGAAGCCCGCCGCCTTCAGCGTGGTTTCGGCCTCGGCCATCGAGGCGAAGGGCACCACGTCATCGGCGTCGCCATGCAGAAGCAGCACCGGCGGTTTCACTTTCAGATCGGCCTCCAGCGTGTCGGGCGACAGCAGCCGCCCCGAGAAGCCGACGATGCCCGCGATCTGATGATCGCGACGCGGGGCGACATGCAGCGACATCATCGTGCCTTGGCTGAACCCCACTAGGATCATCCGGTCGGCGGTGAGGTTTTCCTCGGTCAGCACCCGGTCGAGATAGGCGGTCAGGTCATGCGCGGCCTGTGTCATGGCGGTCGCGGCTTCGGCCTCGCTCGATCCGTCGATCCACGGGATCGGGAACCATTGGTAGCCGGTGGGCGAGGCGGTGCAGCGTTCCGGCGCGTTGGGGGCGCGGAAGGCGGTGTTGGGCATATGCGGCGCCAGCGGCTCCGCCAGTCCCAGCAGATCGGCGCCATCGGCCCCGTAGCCGTGCAGAAAGACCACGACCGAAGTCGGTTCTTCCTCCGATAGGGGTGCGCGGCGGCTGTCGGTCAACTCGCGTGTCATCGGATCCCTTCCCTGTCCTTGGCCACCCGGAAATAGGCCCAGAGCAGGCGCGCGGCGACGGCGCGCCACGGGCTCCAGTCTTGGGCCAGCTCGCGCAGGGCGCGCTCGCTGGGGCGGCTGTCAAACCCGAATAACATTCGCACCGCCTCCTGCAAGGCCAGATCGCCGGGGGCGAACACATCGGCCCGCCCGAGCGAGAACATGGCGTAGATTTCGGCGGTCCAGCGCCCGATGCCCGGCACGGCGGTCAGGGTTGCGATGATCTCTGCCTCGGACGCGACGCGCAGCGCGGGATAATCGAGCCGGGCCTCGGCCAGCGCGCGAGCATAGCGGATCTTGGGGCGCGACAGGCCGCAGGCGCGCAGGTCGTCATCGGTGGCCCACTGCACCTTGCGCGGGCCGGTGAGGCGCGCGGCCTTGAGCCGGGACCAGATCGCGGCGGCGGCGGCGACGGAGACCTGTTGCGACACAATCGCAGACAGCAGCGCCTCGAAGCCATCGGCACGGCGCCGCAGCGGGAGCGGGCCGGTCAGGTCCAGCGCGGCGGCGAAGCGGGGTTCGGCGCGGGCCAGCCACGCGGCCCCTTCGGCCACGCAGTCATGGGTGGTGATGATCCGCCCGACAGCGGCAGGGGCGGGGTGCGGCGCATCGGTCATGCGGCCACGCTAAAGGGGGGACGTGGCGCTGTCACTCGGCATCAGCATCGGCGTCGAGTTCGGGGGCGGGGGTGGTGTCTGGCGCGGGGGTCTGATTGGCCTCAGCCTCAGCCTCAGCCTCAGCCTCAGCCTCAGCCTCAGCCTCAGCGTCAGCGTCTGGCGCGGGCGGCAACGCGGCATACCACGCGGAAATCGCGTCGATCTCCGCGTCGGTCAGATCCTGCGCGGCGGCGGTCATCACCTCGGCCCGGCCCGTGCCGCCGCGCTTGCCGTCGCGCCAGACCTTCAACTGTGCCCGCAGGTAGTCGCGATCCTGCCCCGTCAACACCGGGAACCCGGCAGGGCTGCCTGCGGTGCGGGTTGCATCGGGGCCGTGGCAGGCGGTGCAGGCGGGCACGTCATCATCGCCGTTGCGGGCCAGTTCCTCGCCCAGTTCGAGATCTGCGTTCTGCCAGTCGGCGGGATCGGGGGCGGGGAGGTCTTCGTCCGCGAAATGGGCGGCAAGTTCGGGCAGCGCGTTTTCCGGCACGACCGTGGCGGCCTGTTGCATGATGCCGCTGGCGCGGGTGCCTGCGCGGTAGTCGGTGAGCGCCTTCAGCAGATAGGCCTCGGATTGCAGGCCCAGCGTCGGGACATGCCGGGCGATGGGGCCGTGGCAGGTTTCACAATAGGCGATGGCGTCGCCCGCCGCCGCTTCGTCCGCAGCCTCGTCGCCTGCTTGGGCGGTCAGCGCAGCAGGATCGGGCAGGGCAGGGTCGGGCAGGGCGGGGGCGCGATCCTCGTTCAGCGCCTCCAGCCACGCGACAACGGCCCAGACCTCATCCCCGCGATCCGCGGGCCAGCCGGGCATGCCGGACATCTTGACCCCGTTGAACACGATCCACCACAGTTCCTCGGCGGACCAGTCGCTCGCGGCTTCGGCGATGGGCGGCGGCACGGGCACCATCGCGCGCATGGTGGCGGTGCGGGCAGTGCCGGGCGCGGCGTGACAGGTGGCACAAGCGGTGGCGTAATGCCCCGCGCCCAGTGCGATCAGCGCCGGATCGCTCAGATCGGGTGTGTCCTCGGGCGAAGGCGCGCGCAGCGCGACCGAATTGCGGAACGTGGTGTGCAGCACCCATGACACGCCGGGGAAATGGCCCTTGCGCGCCGACACGTTGTAAAGCCCGCCGAACACCACCGCGCCTGCGCCGATGAGGCCCAGCACCGCGACGGCGGCGATCAGCTTCCACAGGGTCACGCGCATGGGGTGCTCCTTTCGCCGTCATGTTCGGGGTCGCGCAGCGCCCGCGCGGTCTGCCACAGCCCCGCAATGAGATAAGCCGGTGTGCCGATGCCCAACATCACCAGCCCGCCCAGTTGCTGCCCGGCCAGCGCGGCATCGCCCCCGTGGCCCGCATGGGCGTCGGGGTATAGCGCCCGAGGGGCGAGCACGATCAGCGCGCCCAGCAGCGTCATATGCATGGATGTCAAAAGCAGCCCGCCCGCACCCGCAAGCGGCGTGTCGCGGCGCAGGCACCCGGCCCAGACCAGCAGCCCGGCCAGCAGGAAGCTGCCCTGTTCCAGCGCGAACCATCCCGCCCCGCCACGCGCCAGCGCATGGGCTGCAGGCACATGCCAGCCCCAGACCAGCGCGAATTCCACCACCGCGCCCAGCAGCGGCGAGACGCCAAACACCCGCCCCAGTGCGGGCCATGCAAGCAGCAGCATCGGCGGGGCCAGCGCGACCATCACCATGTGCCGGATCATATGGGCGGGGAAGTGCCCGACGAGCAGCCGCTCCCACGGGGTCAGCCACATGCCGGTCAAGGCAAGCACGCCACCGATTGCGGCCACGCGCGCGGCGGGCCACGCGGGGGAGGGGATCGCCGCGCTCACAGGCAACTCGACAACACGACGAAGGGCATGCTGACAAACACCACCCCGATGAAGGAGATGATCGACAGCAGGAATGCGGCATGGCCCAGAAACTGATGCCGGTCCTCGGCATGGCCGGAGGCGTTGAGGAAATCGCCGGTGCGCCGCACGTCCCATTGGCGGAAGCTGCGCCAGCCGATCCACGCGATGAAGCCGAGCACGACAAGGCTAAACGCGCCCAGCCCCAGCCGCAGCGCCGTGATCGGCAGCCCGGTCTGCGCCAGCTTTGCGCAGTAGAACGCGGTCGCGCCGTAGCTGACCACGAAATGCACCGCCCATGCGGTGGGGGCCAGCGTGATGCGCCACAGGCTTTCGCGTTCCTCGGCAAAGGCGCGGCGTTCCTCATCGGTGCGCGGCGCGCGCTCATCCGCCGGCGGGGGTTTCTGACCCTGCGGGGTGGTGTGATCGTGGCGCGCGTCCATCACAGCATCCTCGGGAACAGGCCGACCATCAGCCCGGTCACGACGATCGAGATGACGAGGAAATGCCAAAACAGGGTGACGTTCCAGATATCGGCATCGTGGCGGGGGGTGAGTTTGCCAAAGACCGATCCGGCAAGGCAGTAGGCTTGCATCACCGCCCCGGCGATCAGGTGGGCGGAAATCCAGACCACCAGCGCACACATCATGGCGGGGTAGACATGGGTCGTGGGTTCCAGTTCCAGCACCGATACGATCAGGCTCGCCCCGCCCGCGATGGTCAACAGCAGCGCCAGCCCCAGCAAGCCGCGCGCCACGGGCACGGCGCCCCGCCGATTGGTTTCGCGTGCACCCAGCGTCGCGGCCCACGCCCCCACCAGCAGCACGGTGCCCAGAGCGACGAGCATCCCATTGGCATGGGTCGCGCCCGGCGGCGGGAAGCTGGAATTGGCGGTCCAGTAAAAGAAGATGCCGAAGATCAGCGACGCAAAGGCCGTCGCGTCGCCCAGCATCGTGATCCACATCGCCCACCAGCCCACGGCGCGGGGGCCAGACGCATAGGTCGGCAGGCGCAGGCCCAGCCCGACATCCTTCATCTCGTGCTCCGGCACACGGGCGGTCGCGGTCCACAGCCAATAGAGGATGCAGACCACCGCAAAGGCCCCCGACACGATCGCGGGCGCGTAAAGCGAGAAGGTCGGCAGGATGAACGCCCCACCGGTAAAGAACGCGGCCATCAGCGTGATCCATGCCGGGCCGGTGACGCGCTGCACCTGAATGGGCTTGGCGTCGATGACGGTGGTAATGAGCGTCTCGCGCAGGCCTTCCTCGGCATCGGGCAGGTAATAGCGCCCGGCATCCATCCGCTCGACCAGTTTCGGCTGATCCCAAAGCGGGTAGCGGCTGGTGACATGGGGGATCGAGCGCACGCCCCATGCCTCGCCCGGGACATCATGGGTCCATTCGATGGTGCCCGCATCCCACGGATTGCGCGGCACCTGCGGCTGACGCCCCTTTGGGCGCACCAGATCCCACGCGAACGTCAAGATCCCGGCGGCAAGGATGAATGCGCCCACGGTCGACACCATGTTGAGCCAGTCCCAGCCCAGATCGCCGGGATAGGTATAGACCCGGCGCGGCATGCCCAGCAGGCCGGTCAGATGCATCGGCAGGAAGCAGATGTTGAACCCGGTGAAGGTCAGCCAGAACGACCAGCGGCCCAGACGCTCGCTCATCATCTTTTTGGCAAGGAACGGGTAGAAGTAGTAGATCCCCGCGATCACCGGAAACACCATGCCGCCGAACAGGGTGTAATGCAGATGCGCCACGATGAAGTAGCTGTCATGCACCTGCCAGTCGAAGGGCGCGAGCGCCACCATCACGCCCGTGAGCCCGCCTGCGGTGAACACCGCCAGCGCGCCCGCGATCCACAGCATCGGCAGGCTGATCTTGACCCGGCCCACCATCAGCGTAGCCACGAAGGCAAAGATCTGAATGCCCGTGGGGATCACCACCGCTTCGGACGCGGCCGAGAAAAAGCCAAGCGACATATTGGGCAGGCCGGTGGTGAACATGTGATGCACCCACAGGCCAAAGCTCAGAAACCCGGTGCCCACCGCCGACAGCACGATCCACGAATAGCCCACGATCGGGCGCCGGGCCATTGTCGGCACGACCATCGCGGCGATGGCGATGGAGGGCAGGAAAATGATGTAGACCTCGGGATGGCCAAAGATCCAGAACAGGTGCTGCCACAGCATCGGGTCGCCGCCGCGCTCCGGGTCGAAGAACGGCCAGTCGAGGCTGCGCTCCATCTCGAACAGGAAATCGCCCGCGATGAGCGGCGGGAAGGCGAACAGGATCATCCCGCCCACAACCATCACATACCACGCGTAAAGCGGCATGATGTTGACCCGCATCCCGGGGGGACGGCATTTCAGCGCGCCGACGATCAGTTCCACCGCCGCCGCGATGGATGCCACCTCAATGAAGGACAGGCCCAGCAGCCAGATGTCGGAGCCGATGCCTTCGGCCTTGGTCGCCAGCGGCGGATACATGAACCAGCCGGAATTGGGCGCGCTGTCAAAGAAGATCGACCCGATGACAAAGATGCCGCCAATGAGGAAACACCAGTAGCCATAGGCCGACAGGCGCGGAAACGGCATGTCGCGCGCGCCGAGGATGCCGGGCAGGATCAGGATCGAAATCGCCTCGAACATCGGCACGGCGAACAAAAACATCATTGCGGAGCCGTGCATCGTGAACAGCTGGTTGAAGCGGTCGGCGCTGATCAGATCGTTTTCGGGCACGGCCAGCTGGGTGCGGATCATCAGCGCCATCACCCCTGCCATCAGCATGAAGGCGAAGGCGGTCAGCGAATACCACACGCCGACTTCGGTATTGTTTACGGCGGAAATGTAGCGCCAGCCGCGCGGGGTTTCCCATGCCTTGCGCAGGCGGGCGACCTGTTCTTTCTGCAATTCCGGGTCGACCGGCTCGTTCAGCATCTCCTCGGTCGGCGGGTAGGGGCCTTCGGGGGCGCGATCATCGGCGCGGTGGCCGCGCGGCTCTGCGGGCTCCTGCTGCGACGCGGTGGGGTGGGTGTCGTCGCGGGGCAGGGCGTCCTGCGCGCGGCTTTCGCGGCTGTGGTCGGTCTCGTCGGTCATTCCAGCCCCATCAGATAGGCGGTCAGCGCGGCCAGATCTTCCGGCGGCAGGTGGTCATATCCGGGCATCTCCACGCCGGGCTTGATCGCGTCCGGGTCGCGCAGCCAGCGCAGGAAATCGGCGCGGTCTGTGCCCAGCGAACCGGCTGCCAGCGAATGGCGCGTGCCGATATGGGTCAGATCGGGCCCGACCTGACCGCGATGTTCGGTGCCCCGGATGGCGTGGCAGGCGCCGCAGCCCTCGGTGCCGAACAGTTCAGCGCCGCGTGTGGCTTCTGCACCTGTGGGCGGGCGGGCATCGGCGGCCTCGTTTTCCAGCCACGCGTCGAAATCATCGGGGGTCATCACGACGGCCTCGAACGCCATCTTCGCATGGCTTTCGCCGCAAAACTCGGCGCATTGACCGCGATAGACACCGGGGGTGTGCGGCTCCAGCGACATGCGGGTTTCGCGACCCGGAAACATGTCCATCTTGCCGCCCAGGGCCGGTATCCAGAAGCTGTGGATTACCCGTTTCGCGCCAAGCAGAATATCGGCGCGGGCGTCCGTGGGCAGGCGGATTTCATTGGCGGATACGATCGGCGTGTCGCTGCCTTCGGGGAGGTATTCGACCCGCCACCACCATTGCTCGCCAGTGACCCGCAGGGTCAGCCCGTCACCGGGGGCGCGCTGATCGGGCATGATCGACAGGGCGTAGACCAGCAGCGCCGACAGCACGACCGTGGGAAAGATGATGCCGCCGCCGATGATCAGCCGGTTGGCCCAGCGGCGCGGCAGGCTCGCCATATTGATGCGCGTGAGATAGAAGATCAGGCCGTTCATCAGCAGCCACAGCACGACCGCCCCGATCAGCAGAACCCAGAACAGATCGGCCAGCGTTTCGGCATCGCGCCCGGCAGGGGCCAGCGCCGATTGGCGAAAATCACAGGCTGCAAGGGTAAGGGACAGGCCACAAAGCGCCACAGCACGCAAGGCGCTGCACCGCGTCGGTCCTGTGGCCGCTGTTTGATCGGTCTGTCTGTCGGAAGTCATCTGCCGCGCCGTCTGTCCCCAAGGCCAACCACCCCGAAGCGCCCCGGTTCCGAAAAAAGTGAACGGATGTGAGGGCGTGTGTTGGTTGGGTCAGAAAATGGGCAGCGGGACGGGGCGGGTCGGGTTGGCGGGTGCCCCCCGTTATACGTCCTTGCAGGTTGGCGCTTGGCCGCAGGGTGGCGTTGGACCGGGACCGGACCTGCCACCAGACACGGGTGCGGCGCGCGCTCAGTCGCGCGCCGCGGGCAGACTTACGGCGCGCCGGACACGGGGCCGCGCGCCTGCCCGGCGTGTCTGTCAGGGTTGGCCCAGCAGGTTGCCCATCCGGCGCATGGCAAGCGCATAGCCCTCGATCCCGAAACCGGCCATGACGCCATCGGCGCGCAGGCTGACATAGCTGTGGTGGCGGAAGCTTTCGCGCTTATGAACGTTGGAGATATGCACCTCGAACACCTGACCTTCGAAGGTGTTCAGCGCGTCGAGCACAGCGACCGAAGTGTGGGTCAGCGCGCCGGGATTGATGATGATGCCCGCCGCAGTTTCGCGCGCCTCATGAATCCAGTCGACGATCTGACCTTCCCAGTTGGATTGCAGCAGCTTGCACTCCAGCCCAAACGCCTCGGCCACCTCGCGGCAGCCCGCTTCGACATCGTCGAGGGTCTGGTAGCCGTAGACATCGGGCTGGCGCTTGCCCAGCAGGTTCAGGTTGGGACCGTTGATGATGTAGATCATGGGGGGCATGGCGTGTCTCCTCTCTCGGGACGGGTCAGTCTGTCAAATCGGGGTCGATCCGCGCGGCCAGCATGGTGCCGGTGCGCTGGATGTGATCGTGGAGCAGGGCGGCGGCACGGTCGGTGTCACGGGCCACGGCGGCCTCTGCGATGGCGGCATGTTCCTGAGCGACGTCCAGATCCGGTGCCGTGCCGGGCAGCAGCAAGCGGCGGTAGCGGTCGGTTTGCAAATGCAGCGTGGCGCAGAACCGCAGAAGCGTCGGCAAAGCGCAGCCGCTAATCAGCGCTTGGTGGAAGTCGCTATGCGCCTGTTCCCATGCCTCGAACCGGTCGGGATCGTCATTGTCGCGGGGGGTGCGGTTGACGCGGTGCAGGGCGGCGAGGATTTCGCTTTCCCAGTCCAGATCGGCGGCGGCGATGGCATAGCGCAGGGCGAGCGATTCGACATCGGCGCGCACCTGACTGATCTCCATCAGATTCTCACGGCTGACCGGCGCGATGCGATAGCCGCGCTGATCCTCGAACACGACGATGCCATCGGCGACAAGGCGGCTCACCGCTTCGCGCATCGGCGACAGCGAGACCCCAAACCGTTCGCGAAGCTGGTCGAGATGCACCTTGGAGCCCGGCGGCAGGTCGCCCCGCAGGATCAGATCGCGCAATTCCGACGCCACGCGGCTGGCGCGGGTGGCTTTGCCCGCGCGGGCCCGCGCACCGCGACGGGGCGTGGCGGATTGGGGCGAAGCGCCTTTTTGCACGGGGGCGGAGGAGGGCGGGCTGGCCGATGTCGCGGGCGTATCCTTGCCCGCAGGCGTCACGCCGCTGCCGGAGCCGTCGCGCGGACCGCTGCCTTGGCCATTGCCGGTATCGCCCACCATTGCGCCTCCCTCGGTCGTCCGACAAAGATCGAACAGTGCAGGGTTTGGCACTGAAATCGATTATATGCAAGAATCTGTGGACAGGCTCTGAATGTCACTTATTCTCGGCCCTTCCGAGAGGGAGGACCGCTCCGCACGCCGCGGCTCCGCGCCCGCACGGGCCAGCGGGGGCCGGGGTCTGCCGGGGCAAAGGCAACGACAAGGAACATCATGCAGCAGGTCACCGAGCCCGCCTCGATCGGCGCGTCCCTTTACGGGGCACTGCGCCGTGACATCATTTTTGGCCGCCACGGGCCCGGCGACAAGCTGAAGCTTTCGGCACTGCGCGACGCTTACGGCGCCAGCACATCGACCCTGCGCGAAGCGCTCAACCGTCTGACGATGGAGGGGTTCGTGGTCACCGAAGGGCAGCGCGGCTTCTTTGCCGCGCCGATCTCCGAAGACGATCTGCACGAACTGGCCGAACTGCGCATCTTGCTGGAATCCCATGCCATGCACCGGTCGTTCGAGCGTGGCGATACAGCGTGGGAAGGCCGAATCATCGCCGCCCATCACCGGCTTTACCGGATGGAGCAGCGGATCAATTCGGGCGACATGACCGCGCTGCAGCACTGGCGGCTGTTTGATGGCGAATTCCATGTGGCCCTGATCGCGGCCTGCCATTCGGAGCAGCTTCTCAACATCCACCGCGTCGTTTTCGACAAATACCTTCGCTACCAATTCCGGGTTCTGACGAACCGCGGAGAGATCGCCTCCCAGCAGCACAAACAGATGCTTGACGCCGCGCTGGCCCGCGATGCGGCCGCCGCGAAAGCGATCCTGCGCGACCATATCGAAAGCGGCGTGACCTCGGCCCTTCAGGTCGGATGATGAATAATCGATTATTAGTGCTTTCACGGACAAACGGAATTTTTTGGTAGATGCCGGAATATTTCTGTTGATTTTGACATGGAGCATTGGCAGGGTCCGCGGGTGCCGTCGGGTTGCCGACGCGTAACGACACTTGGGAGGACATCCATGTCTATGAAAGTCACGCGGCGCGCCGCGTTCGGTCTTGCTGCGGCCGCTGCGGCCAGCGTCAGCCTCGCCACCTCGGCCTTTGCTCAGGACAAGCTGCAGCTGCGCCTGTCTTCGCCGGCATCTGAAACCGATCAGCGCGCTGTCGCACTGGTCGAGAAATTCGGCCCCGCCGTTTCCGATTTCGCGAGCTTCGAGCCGCATTGGAACGCGACGCTCTACAAGCAGGGCACCGAGCTGGAAGCCATCGCGCGCGGCAACCTTGAGATGTCGATCGCGTCCGCGCAGGAACTGGCCGTCTTCTTCCCCGAATTCTCGATCTTCACGGCGGGCTATGTGCACCAGAGCGCCGAACATCAGGTCGCGGTGTTCAACGACCCGCTGATGGACCCGTTCAAGCAGAAGGTCGAAGACGAACTGGGCGTGAAGCTGCTGTCCGTGATGTATCTGGGCAAGCGTCAGCTGAACCTGAAAGGCGACCGCGACGTGCAGACCCCCGAGGATCTGGATGGCGTGAAGCTGCGGATGCCCGGCACTGACGCATGGCAGTTCCTTGGCCGTGCGCTGGGTGCGAACCCGGTCCCCGTCGCCTTTACCGAAGTTTACACCGCGCTGCAGACCGGCGCGATCGACGGTCAGGACAACCCGATCCCCACCGTGGTGGACGCGAAGTTCTACGAAGTCACCGACCAGATCGTCCTGACCTCGCATCTCGTGGACCTGAACTACCTGACCATCGGTCTGGAAGTCTGGAACAACCTCTCCGAAGAGCAGCAGCAGGCCGTTCAATCCGCCGCTGATGAAGCCGCCGAATTCGGTCGCCAGAACCAGCTTGCCAAGGAAGAAGAACTGGTCAGCTTCGTCGAAGAGCAGGGCCTGAAGGTCTATGAGCCCGATCTGGCCGCATTCCGCGAGCGGGTGCAGTCCATGTATCTGGAAAGCGAATACGCCGCCGATTGGCCCGAGGGTGTTCTCGACCAGATCAACGCACTGGGCGAGTGATCGCCACGGCGGAGGGGCCCCGCAGGGGTGCCCTCCGGCATGACCGCGCCTGTCGGGCACGGTCGCAGGCTTGAGGTTCGGGCGCGGTCATTCCGCGCCCGACGACCATCCGCCCCCCGGCTGTGCCACGGCGTGGCCCCACAGCGGGACGGGCGAAGCCGCAGGCGCCGCAGGGTCGGCGAGGTTTAGGAGATTTCCGATGCAGACACCTGTCAGATGGATCGTGCGGATCGTCGAGGCGCTGACCGCAGCTGCCCTCTTCGCACTCTTCGCGACATTTCTCGTGCAGATCTTTTCCCGCTACGTTCTGGGCGGCGCGGTGGGCTGGACCATCGAGCTGAACCTGACGTTGTGGATCTGGATCGTGTTCATCGGTGCCGCGTTTATCGTGCGCGACCGCGATCACGTCACCTTCGACATTCTTTACCTTGCCGTGCCGGATGGCCCGCGCAAGGTGTTTGCGCTGATCTCGGCCGCGGCCATCGCGGGCGGGCTGCTGTATTCGCTGCTGCCCACGTGGGATTACATCGACTTCCTCAAAATCAAGCGCAGCGCCACGCTGGGCGTGCCATTGCGCACGATCTTCTCCTGCTATGCCATCTTCCTCGTCGTGGTGTCGGTCCGCTACATCTGGGTGTTCGTCAGCACCCTGCGGCACGGCGCATCGACCGAGGCCCATGAAATTCACGTCGGGGAAGACTGATGAGCTTCGAACTTACCGCCTGCCTGCTGACTATTTTCCTGCTGGCCGCGATCGGCACGCCCATCGCCTATTCCGTGATCCTCGGCGCGCTGGCCTATCTGGCCGTGGCCGGTCAGGACATCGCCCTTGCGGGGGAGCAGATCCTGCAGGGTCTCTATGACAGCTTCATTCTGCTGGCCGTGCCGCTGTTCATCGTGGCCGCGAACATCATGAATGCGGGCACCATTTCCGAACGACTGCTGACCTTCTGCGTGGCGGCGGTGGGCCGGTTCCGCGGCGGGCTGGGTCATGTGAATATCGTGGCATCGCTGATCTTTTCGGGGATGTCGGGCTCGGCGGTCGCGGATGCGGCGGGCATCGGCAAGATCATCATCCAGATGATGACCAAGGACGGGCGCTATACGCCGGGCTATGCCGCCGCGATCACCGCCGCCTCGGCCACCATCGGCCCGATCATTCCGCCGTCGATCCCGATGGTGCTTTACGCGCTGATCTCCAACAGCTCCATCGGCTACCTGTTCATGGGGGGCATCCTGCCCGGCCTGTTCATGGGTCTGGTGCTGATCGTGATGAACGCGTGGCTGTCGACCCGCCGTGGCTTTGCGCTGGAAGAGCCGGTGCCGCTGCGCGAACTGCCCAAGACCGCGATCAATGCGGTGCCGGCGCTGCTGATGCCCGCGATCCTGCTTTACGGGATCTATGGCGGCGTCACCACGCCGACCGAGGCTGCAGCCGTCGCCGCGTTCTACGCGCTGGTGCTGGCGGGCGTGTTCTACCGCGCGCTGAGCTTCCGCGGGCTCTACGAGATCTTCGTGGAAAGCGCGCGCTCCTCTGCCGCGGTCGGTCTGGTGATCGGCGGGGCGCTGATCCTGAACTACATCGTGGCCTCGGAAAACATCCCCTCGATGATGGCCGAGAAGCTCGTCGGCATCGATGTGTCGCCGCTGATGTTCCTACTGGCCGTCAACGTGGTGGTGTTGCTGTTGGGCTGTGTGCTGGACGCCACGACCATTATTCTGGTCATCATCCCGCTGTTCATCCCGACCTGCCGCGAACTGGGTATCGATCTGGTGCATTTCGGGGTGGTGATCGTGGTCAACACGATGATCGGCCTGATCACGCCGCCCTATGGGGTTTTGCTGTTCGTCATCAACGCGGTGACGGGCATTCCGCTGGGCTCCATCATCCGCGAAATCTGGGCATTCCTCTTTGTGCTGGTCGTGGCGCTGCTGGCGATGATCCTGTTCCCGGGCATCGTTCTGTTCCTGCCGCGCCTGCTGGGATACGAAGGATAATCCATCTCATGCTGAAACTCGGTCTCATCGGAGACAACATCAAGGCGTCCCGGTCGCCCGCCCTGCAACGGACCGCAGGTGAGTTGGCCGGGCGCCCGACGCGCTATGACCTCTATATTCCGCCCGAACTGGGGCTGAGCTTCGAGGACACCTTTGCCAAGGCGCAGGCCGACGGGCTGGCGGGCACCAATGTCACGCTGCCCTATAAGGAACGGGTGGTGCCGCATCTGCGCATCGATGATCCGCTGGTGGCCCGGATCGGCGCCTGCAACACGGTGCTGTTTGCCGCCGATGGGCCGCGCGGGTTTAACACTGACCATAGCGGTTTCATCGCCGCCTACCGCGCGCAGTTCGGGGATATGGCGCCGGGGCGGGTGGTGCAGTTCGGGGCAGGCGGCGTCGGTCGCGCCGTGGCCTTTGGGCTGGTCGCTCTTGGCGCGTCAGAGGTGGTGCTGGTCGATATGGATCGCGCCAAGGCCGATGCATTGGCACAGGCGATCACGCAGGCGGGCAATGGCGTCACCATGGGCCGGACCGGGACGGTCGATGACCTCGACCATGCCGATGGCGTGGTCAATTGCACCCCGCTGGGCATGGTGGGCTATGGCGGCTCCGCCGTGCCCGAAGGCCGCTTCCCCACGGCCAACTGGTCGTTCGATGCGGTCTACACCCCTGCCGTCACGCCCTTTGCCGTGCAGTCGGAAGCCGCAGGCACGCCGTTTCTGTCAGGCTGGGAACTGTTCTTCTGGCAGGGTGTGCACGGGTTCGAGATCTTCAGCGGGATCCGGCTGGAAGATACCGACGCACTGCGGGCGCGCCTGCTGGACATGGAATGAGCTGACCCGCGCGCGGCTGTGGCGATGGCCCGCCGCGCGCGCGTCTATCTCACATCACCAAGGACTGTCGCCCTGTGCCAGCGCGGCGGTCACCGCATCCGTATCGGCGCCAAGCTCCGGCGAGGGGCGCGCCGCTGCCATCGGATCACCCCCGATCATCACCGGCATACGCACGCCCGGCTGGCCTTCGGGGTCGATCCGCATGCCGCGCGCCTGCACCTGCGGATCGGCGAACACATCCTCGACGGTGTTGATCGGCCCGGCAGGCACGCCCGCCGCCTCCAGCGCCGATAGCAGATCGTCGCGGCCCCAGTCGCGGGTCGCGGCCTCCATCGCGTGGGTCAGGCTGTCGCGATTGGCCACCCGGTCGGCATTGCTGCGATAGCGTGGATCGATGGCCACCGCATCGAGCCCCAGCACCGCGCAGGCCCGCGTGAACTGCGCGTCATTGCCGACAGCCAGGATGAAATGCCCGTCGCGCACCGGAAACACCTGATAGGGCGCGATATTGGGATGCGCATTGCCCAGACGGCGCGGCGCGGTGCCGGTGGTCAGGAAATTCAGCCCCTGATTGGCCAGCACCCCCACCGCCGCGTCGAGCAGCGCCATGTCCAGATGCGCCCCGCGCCCGGAGCGCGCCCGCTCCGCCAAGGCCGCCTGAATGGCGATGACCGAATAGAGCCCAGTAAATATATCGGTAAAGGCCACGCCCATTTTCTGCGGCGCGCCATCGGCAGGGCCGGTCAGGTCCATGATCCCCGACATGCCTTGGATCAAGTAGTCATAGCCCGCGCGGCTGGCATAGGGGCCGGTCTGGCCAAACCCGGTGATCGAGCAATAGATCAGCCCCGGATGCACCGCCGACAGGGTAGCGTAATCGAGCCCGTATTTCACCAGCCCGCCCAACTTGAAATTCTCGATCACCACATCCGCCTCGGCGATCAGCGCGCGCACCATCTCCAGATCCTGCGGATTGCGGAAATCGGCAGTGACCGAGCGCTTGCCCCGGTTGCAGCAATGGAAATACGCCGCTGCGCCATCGGCGGCAAAGGGCGGACCCCAGCGGCGGGTGTCGTCGCCTTCGGGGCTTTCCACCTTGATCACCGTCGCGCCCAGATCCGCCAGCGCCTGCCCGGCCCACGGGCCGGCCAGAATACGCGCCAGTTCCACCACCTTCAGCCCGGCGAGCGGGGCAGTCGTCTCCGGCATCAGAAAAACGCCTGCAGCCCGGTCTGCGCCCGGCCAAGGATCAGCGCATGCACATCATGGGTGCCCTCATAGGTGTTCACCGTCTCAAGGTTCACCATGTGGCGCATCACCTGAAACTCCTCGGAGATGCCATTGCCGCCATGCATGTCCCGCGAGGCCCGCGCGATGTCGAGCGCCTTGCCGCAGTTGTTGCGCTTGATGAGGCTGATCATCTCCGGCGCGGCTTCGGCCCGGTCCATCAGGCGGCCGACCTGCAACGCGGCCTGAAGGCCCAGTGCGATTTCGGTCTGCATGTCGGCGAGCTTCTTCTGAAACAGTTGGGTCTGCGCCAGCGGCTTACCAAACTGCTTGCGATCCAGCCCGTATTGCCGCGCGCCCATCCAGCAGAATTCCGCCGCGCCCATGACGCCCCACGCAATGCCGTAGCGTGCGCGGTTCAGACAGCCGAACGGACCTTTCAGGCCCTGCACATGCGGCAGCAGCGCGTCCTCGCCGACCTCGACCCCGTCCATGACGATCTCGCCGGTGGTGGAGGCGCGCAGGCTCAGCTTGCCCTCGATCTTGGGCGCGCTCAGCCCCTTCATGCCCTTCTCCAGCACAAAGCCACGGATCTTGCCGTCATGCGCGTCCGACTTCGCCCAGACCACGAAAACGTCCGCGAATGGCGCGTTGGAAATCCACATCTTCGAGCCGCTGATGCGATAGCCGGTGTCGGTCTTTACTGCGCGGGTCTTCATCCCCGCCGGGTCGGAGCCCGCGTCAGGCTCGGTCAGGCCGAAACAGCCGATCCATTCGCCGGAGGCCAGCTTCGGCAGGTATTTCTGGCGCTGCTCCTCGCTGCCATAGGCATAGATGGGGTAGATCACGAGGCTCGACTGCACCGACATCATCGAACGGTAGCCGCTATCCACGCGCTCGATCTCCCGCGCGATCAGGCCATAGGTAACGTAGGACGCGCCAAGCCCGCCATATTGCTCCGGCAGGGTCGCCCCCAGAAGCCCGGCTTCGCCCATCTGCGCGAACAGCTCCGGCGCGTCGCGTTCTTCGCGGAACGCATCGATGACCCGCGGCTGCAACACCGATTGGGCAAAGTCCCGTGCGGCGTCGCGCAGCATACGCTCGTCTTCGTCAAGCTGGCTTTCCAGCCGCAGTGGATCGTCCCATTCGAACCGGCTCAGATCGGGGGCGCTTTGCGGGCTCAGGGGTTTGCGGGTGGTCTGGTCCATGATGTCCTCCGGATGTCCGATCCGCGCCCGGCCTAGGGGCCAAGGCGGGATCTGGTGCGTTTGCCGTAGGATACCGGAACGGCAAGCGGCGGAGCAAACGATCTTATCTGGACTTGTCATGAGTGTATCTCATAGGGTCACGGGATCGTGAGTATAAGGGTTTCCCATGCGTGCCAGCTATCTGCCGACCATTTCCGAACTTCAGGCCTTTCTCGCCTGCGCTCGCCACGGGACGACGACCCGCGCGGCTCAGGCGCTGAACCTGACGCAAAGCGCGGTAAGCCGGTCCGTCGGCACGCTGGAAGAGCGCCTCGGCGTGCAGCTTTTCGACCGGGTGCGGCGGCGGCTGGTGCTGTCGGATGCGGGGCGCGGCTTTGCGCAGGAGGCCCAGCGCCTTTTGGACGGGCTGGATGGGGCGGCGCTGACCGCGATGGCGTTCGGCGGTCATTCCGAAGTGCTCCGCCTCGCCGTGCTGCCCAGCCTAGGGCAAAGCTGGCTGGTGCCGCGTCTGGCCGGATTCCAGGCGCGCGCGCCGCGCGTGACCTTTGATATCTCCGCCCGGCTGGCCCCCGTCGATTTCGAGACGGAGCCATTTGACGCCGAACTGCGCCGCGTCGGCACCGAGCGGCCCGGCGTGGTGACCGAGGTGCTGTTTGACGAACAGTTGCTCGCCGTGGCCGCGCCGGGGCTGGCCGGGACCGGCCCACATGCGCCCGAGACGCTGGCCCGTCTGCCGCTATTGCAGCAATCCACGCGCCCGTCGCTCTGGCTCGACTGGTTCCGCGATGCCGGGGTCGATCCCCGCACGGCCACCCGTGGCGCGCGGTTCGATCATTTCGGCATGGTGCTGGAAGCCGCGATTGCGGGCTTGGGCGTCGGGCTGGTGCCCGCGCTGCTGGCGGAGCCCGATCTGCGCGAGGGGCGGCTGGTCGTGGTGTCCGACCGGCGTCACCGCAGCCCCACGCCCTACGCGTTGATCTTTCCCGAACGCAGCCTTGGCAGCCCGTCGCTGCGCGCGTTCCGCGATTGGCTCACCGCCGGGGCGGAGCAGAACGCGCCCGCCCGGCGCGGTCGCGGCACCGGCGCGCGGGCGGCATCCCTCGCAACCGGCGAGGTTCCGCCGCGTCTGCCCGTCGCCTGAGCGAATGCGCTGGTCAATGCCGCGTCAGGCTCTAGGCTCTTTCTCGTCAAAGAGAGGTTTTTTCCATGTCCGCATCCAAATCCAGCCTGACCCTTGCCGCGCTCGCCCTGTCGGGCGTCGCTATCGCTGCCCTGACGGGGCTGGGCGGTGTCGGGTTGGTCGCGATCTGGGCCGGTATGGCTGTGACGATGCTGGGCATGTCGGCTGCAATCCGGGCGGTGCAGCCCGCGCCCGCGCCCATCCCGGTGCGCGTCCCCGCCACCCGCCGCGACCCGCGCTAAGGCTGAGACAGGCCCCGGTCCGCCAGCGCGCGCTAGCCTAACGCTGGATCGCGGTTGGCCAGAACCAGCCCCGTCAGGTTGCCCAGCCGGTCGATCTGCCGGCCCTCGGCGTCGAAATTCGAAGGGTCGAGCCATGCGGCATAGGCCGCTTGCAAACCCGGCCATTCGCCATCGATCGCCGCGAACCACGCGGTGTCGCGATTATGACCTTTCACGATGGCCGCCTGCCGGAAAATACCCTCATAGCTCAGCCCCAGACGCTGCGCGGCGGCGCGCGAGGGCAGGTTGCGGGCGTTGCATTTCCATTCGAACCGGCGGTAGCCCGCCTCGAACGCCCATCCGATCAGCAATGTAAACGCCTCGGTGGCGACCCGGCTGCGTTGCAGCGCGGGCGACAGCGCCACATGGCCCAATTCGATCACGCCCTGCGCCGCATCGATCCGCAACAGCGATTGCACCCCCTGCCAACGCCCCGTCGCGCGGTCGGCGATGGCGTAGAAAAACGGGTCCTGACGGGTTTCCTGTTCCGCCAGCCAGCGATGATACACAGCCTGCGAGCCGAACGGGCCATAGGGCAGCCAGTCCCACATCGCGTCATCGGCGCGGTTGGCCTCGAACAGATCGGCGGCGTGCCGTTCCGCCGACAGCCGCTCCAACACCGCGTAGCGCCCCTCGATCCGGTCCGGGCCCGGCAGCGGCGGTGGCGTCCATGCGGCAAGCGGGGCAGAGTGGGTCATGGGGCAGGCTCCGGTGCAAAGGCTGACTTGGCGTAGCCCGCGCGCCCTTAAAACGGAAGCGTGTTTTGCGCGCCCCGTGCCGCGGCAGCCCTGGTGCCGCCACCCGCACTCGCCCGCGAATATGGCCGCAGAGTGCGTGGACAGCGCTGGTCCGTCAGGGCGATCAGACATATCCGGGCCGCGGGCCCCGGCTTGAGCTTCGCCTTTGAAGCGCCACCCCACGAGCCGTCCGGCACCCCTACACGATCAGCTTGCCCGGTTCGGGCGCGCCGCTCAGGTCCACACCGGGGAACACCGCTTGTTCCATCACCCGCGTGTCGAGCCCGGTGATGCCGCGCATGACCTGAGCGGCATAGGCGCGCACATCGGCGGTGGGCATCAGGTCACGTCGGGCATAGAGATCGGCCTCCGCCAGCCCCGGCCACAACCCGTGCACCCGCCCGCCGCGCACCGCGCCGCCCGCCATGACCATCGCGCCGCCCGTGCCGTGATCGGTCCCGCGTGTGCCGTTTTCGCGCGCCGTGCGGCCAAACTCCGTCACGGCCAGAACAGCCGTCTGACCCCAGACCGAGCCGAGTTCCGCGCGCAGGCTCAGGATCGTCTCTGCCAGCGCGGCGAGCGGTTTTTTCAGCGCGTTGCCCTGATTGGCGTGGGTGTCCCAGCCATTGATCGAAAACGCCGCCACCCGTGCTTCGCCCCGCAGCCGCTCGGCGGTGAACCGGGCCAGCCGCAAATGGGGAGCGTTGCCTTCGGGGGCGTCCATTGCCGCCATCATCGGGGCGTCGCCGTCGAGGTCGTCGGGGTCATCCGCGGCATCGTCGGGCGCGGCGGCATCGGCTGCGGCCTGCGCCTCCATCGCGGCGGTCAACTGGATCGCTTCCAGAACGTTGGCGTGAAACAGCGGGTCGGTTTCATAGACCAGTTCGATCAGCCGCCGCGCCTGCGGCGAAAGCGTCAATTCCTGATCGGGGGACCAGCTTGCGGTGGGGGCCGCGCCGTTCAGCAGCAGCATCTCGCCCGCCCCCACGGCATAGGCGGTCTCGGCGCTGACACCGGGCACCGCTTGCAGCATCCGGTTCAGCCACCCGTCCCGCGGCGCAGGCTCGCCGGGGGCAAATCCGGTCCCGGCCTCCAGCAGATCCTGCCCGTCGAAATGGGAGCGCTTGTCGCGATAGGGCGTCGAGACGGCGTGGGCAAAGCTCAGCTCTCCGCGATCCCAGAGCGGTAGCAGATCGGCAAGACCGGGATGCAGTGCGTAGAACCCGTCCAAATCGGCGGCGCCCCCGGCCTCGCCCGTCCGCAATGTCGGGCGCAGCGCGGCAAGCTCCGGGTCGCCATAGGGCTGCACCACGTCCAGCCCGTCCATCGCGCCGCGCAGAATTATGACGACCAGCCGCGTGTCCCACGGCGCGGCAGCCAGCGTCACGGGCGTCAGCAGCGGCGACGCGGCAAGCGAACATCCCAGCGCGCCGGAGCGGAACAGAAACGCGCGCCGGTCCAGCACGCGGCGGACCATCGCATCGGTGGGCGGGCAGGGGGCGGATCGGCTCATGCTGGCTCCTATCGCCGCTGAAACTGGGGGGAGACCAGAACAATGCCGATCCCCTCGGCGCGGGTTTCGGCGGCCCCTGCGGCAAACACCACCGCCTGATGCGCGGCGGGGCCAAGCGCGGTGGTGACCAGCCCGCGTGGATCGGGCGGGGTCAGACCCAGCCCGTCCTCCAGCTTGTCATGCAGGGCCATCGCCCATTCGATCCGCGCGGCAAGCCCCTGCGGCGTGATCCAGGCGGTGTCGGGTTCGTCCCAGCCATCCGGGCCCGTCGGCACCTCCCACGGTTGGCCCATGCGGGTCATCGGGCGGATCAGATTGCGCTGCACCTGCACACGGTTCAGCCCGGTCAGCCGCGCCCCCGGCACGCCTAGCGCGCGCAGGCTGGAGGCCACGAAATCGAACGGCTGCTTGGCCTTGCTCAGCGGCGGGGCCAGCGCGGCGGGATGGGTGAGCAGCACGTCATAAACCGCCAGCAATGCGCCATCGGTTTCGAGAAAGCGCGCCGTCAGCGCATCGATTAGGGCCGGATCGGGATCATCGGCCACGAAATGCACGGCAAGTTTGCGCGCCAGATGCCGCGCGGTGTCGGGATGCCGCGCAAGGTCGCGCAGCACGGCGATGACATCCGCCATCGCGGGCGTCGCACCGCCATAGCTCTGGCCCAGCACCGTTTCCGGCCCCGGCTCCCCGCGCGACTTTTGAAACGTCAGGCCTTCGTCCTTCAGCACCACCATCATCCCGGCGAAAAGTTCGGCCAACTGGCGCACGTCGTCTTGGCTATAGGTCGCGCCCACGCCCAGCGTGTGCAACTCCATCACTTCGCGGGCGAGATTCTCGTTCAGCCCGCCCGCGGTCGCGTCATTGCTGTCGGGGTTTTGCGCCTTCTTTTCGGCCCGCCGCTCGGCCACGCGGGAATTGGGGCCGATGGAATTGCTTTGATCGAGGTAGAGCAGCATCATCGGGTGGGTGACCGCCGCGATCAGAAGATCCGCGAACGATCCGGTCAGATGCGGGCGGATGGCTTCCTCCACATAGGCCGACACGGCCCAGCGGGTCATGCCGTTCTTGCCAATGGTGGTGAAATGATCGGCCCAGAACCGGGTCAGCCGTTCCCGCAGCGGATCATCGGTTTCCGCGATCCGGGCCAGCGCGGCAGTGAGCGCCCGCGCCTGTCTGCGCCGTCCTTCCTGAATATGCCAGCGCGCGGCCTCGCTTGCTGCGTCGAGCTTCGCGACCAGATCCTCGGGCGGGGCGTCCATCGCGCGGACCTGTTTGCGCAGATCGTTCCGCCGCCGCATATCCGTCTGATAGGCGCGGGTTTCCTCGTAGATCACCGAAAACGACTCGATCGGGAACCGCGCGGCCATTACATCTTCCCCCGCCAGCGGGATCAGCAGATCGGACGGATCGCGCGGCAAAACGCGGGAGGGCCCGGGCCCATAGCCAAAGCGGATCGAAAGCAGAATCGGATCGACGGCCAAGGCGTGATACTCCCGGTGGGCTGGAACGGTCTGAGGATGGCGCAGGGCGGGCGCGGCTTCAACTCACGTCGGGGCGAGCGGGGCGCGCATGAGAGAGGCCGAAAACCAAACCGCCCCGTCGCAGGACACGACGGGGCGGGACATCTTGGGGTTGGACAGGGCCAAGGCCGGGGGCCGGTGCCGCGCCTGGGATCAGGCGTTGGCTTCGCGGATCTTCTCGGCGGCGGTCTTGTCGTAGGTGATGCCCTTCTGTTCGAACAGCTGATCCAGCTCGCCCGACAGGGTCATCTCGGTGATGATGTCGCAGCCGCCGACGAATTCGCCGGACACATAAAGCTGCGGGATCGTCGGCCAGTCCGAATAGTCCTTGATCCCCTGACGGATCGCGTCATCGGTCAGCACGTTGACGTCGTGATATTCGACACCCATGAAATTCAGCACCCCCGCCACGCGGGAACTGAACCCGCATTGCGGCATGGTTTTCGTGCCCTTCATGAAAAGCACGACCGGATTGCGGGTCACCGTGTCCTTGATACGTTCTGCTGCATCCGCCATTGCTGCGGTCCTCCTGTGCCGGAGCGGGCGCGCGGGCTCGCCTGTCTCCCAAACTGTCTGGTTCCGCCCCCGGCCCGGGTCGGCGGAAATTGTGCGGGCGTGCCCCGATGGGGCCGATCCGTCAGGCGGGCGCCTTGGTCGTCAACGCCAAAGCGTGCAATTCGCCGTTGGCACCGTCCATCTTGCCCTTCAGCGCGGCGTAGACGGCGCGCTGCTGCTGCACGCGGTTCTGGCCGCGGAAGCTCTCGTCGATGACCTCGGCGGCGTAGTGGTTCCCGTCGCCGGCCAGATCGGTGATGGTGATCTGCGCATCGGGGAAGCCTTCGCGGATCAGCGCTTCGATTTCATGGGCCTGCATCGCCATGCGTGGTCGTCCTCTTTGTTCTGCCCCCAAAATATAGGCTCGGGGTCCGGTCTTCAATGGGTTGTGACATCGCGGCATGTCAGGTCAGGCGGGGGGAAGCCCCTCCAGCCGTCCGAACATCGTGTCGATGCCCGCGCGGTCGATATTGGCAAAGGCCAGCCGCAGGCTGCGCGCGCCCAGCTCCGATCCCTCGGGCGTGAACATCGTGCCCGGCAGCACCAGCACACCGGCCTCGCGCACCAGCCGCTGGGCCAGCCCGGCGGAGTTTTCGGCAAAGGGATGCGCGAGATAGGCGAAATAGGCGCCGCAGCCCATCAACTGCCAGCCCTGAGCCGCGATTCGGTGGAAGCCGCTTTCGATGGCGGCGCGGCGTTCGAGGATCTCCGCCCGCTCGCCCGCCAGCCATTGCCCCAGATGGCGCATCCCCCAAAGCGCGCCGCGCTGGCCGATCTGACCGGGGCAGATGGCAACGGTGTCGAGGAATTTCTCGACCTGCGCCAGCCGCGCGACCGATCCGATCAGCGCCCCCACCCGATGCCCAGTCAGGCGATAGGCCTTGGAGAAGGAATAAAGCTGTATCACCGTGTCGTCCCAATCGGGATCGGCCAGCAGGTCATGCGGCGCGCCGCTGCGGCTGTCGAAATCGCGATAGGTTTCGTCGATGATCAGCGCCAGCCCCCGCGCGCGCGCCAGATCGCGGAACGCGGCGACCAGCGCCGCAGGATATTCCACGCCGCCGGGGTTGTTGGGGGTCACCAGCACGATGGCCCGTGTGCGCGGGGTGATGAGCGTGGCGGCATGGTCCGGGTCGGGCAGCAGATCGGCGCCGGTATCCAGCGGCACCACGCCCACGCCGGACATGCGCAGCCACATCTCGTGATTAAAATACCACGGCACCGGCAACAGCACCTCGTCGCCCGGTCCGGCCAGCGTCGCCATCACGGCGCAGAACGCCTGATTGCAGCCTTGGGTGATCGCCACCTGCGCCGCCGTGACAGTCCCGCCATAGGCAGCGGAAAACTGTTGGGCCACCTCCTCGCGCAGATCGGGCAGGCCCAGCACCGGCCCATAGAGATGCGCGGCATCCTCGTGCAGCACGGCGTCGGCCATCGCTTGGCGCAGCGGGGCGGGGGGCGGATCGACCGGGGCGGCCTGACTGACATTGATGAGCGGCCGCTCAGGCGGGAAAGTCACCCCCTCCAGCCAGCGCCGCGCCTCCATCACCGGCGGCAGGGCGGTCGCGGCCATGGCGGGGGACAGCGGCTGGATCGGTCGGGTCATATCAGCATCCAAAGTCAGGCAGGGCGGCAGGCAGGCCAGCAGGCCGCGCGGCGGAATCGCCACGCTCGGCGCAGTCTAGGCGCGGCCCGTGGCAGGGGAAACTCGGATCATAGCTGATCTCGGGTCACCGCGCCGCGACGGGCGCCGCAGTGCTTAAAGCGTAGCCAGCAGACGCGCGGCTTCGGCATCCGGCGCGGCCAGCGCATCGCGGTTTTCGCCGGGGAAGAACCGTGCCCGCGTGGCGGTGGGCATCGGCGCGGGCGTCAGGATGCGCACATCGGGGCCGGTGGTCGCGGTTTCGGCGGCCCAGCTGCGGGCCAGGGCGATCTGCGCGGCCTTGGTCGCACCATAGGCACCAAAGAATTTCTCGCCCCCGCGCGGATCGTCGAAAAACAGCGCCCGCGCGCCCTCGCGCGCCTGCAACAGCGGCGCGACATAGGTGATCAGCCGCTGCGTGGCGGTCACGTTCAGATCGACGCTCTTGCCGAAATCCTTGCCATCGACGAACACGGCAGGCGACAGCGGCGCTGCATGAATCGCGCAATGCGCCCACAGGTCAAGCCCGCCCCAGCGGTCATGGATCGAGCGGCACAGATGCGCCATCGCGCCGGCATCCGTCACGTCGAGCGGCGCCAGCGTCGCCTGTCCGCCCGCCGCCTGAATACGATCGTCAAGCTCCTCCAGCCCGCCGACTGTTTTCGCGACAGCGATCACATGGTGGTCGCGCGACAACGCATAGGCCAGCGCCGCGCCAAGCCCGCGCGACGCGCCGGTGACCAGCGCCAGTTTCGGGCCGGGGGCGGAGCCGCCCTGCGCGGGGGCGTCGGACGGGGCGGGGGCGGAAGCGGAATGATCTGTCATGCGCGCGATCTGCGGCGGTTTGCGTCAAAGGTCAAGAGCGCCAGCATGTCGCGCCCTGCATCCCCTGCCCAAATGGCGCGCCCTAGACGCAGCCTTTACCGCCGTCAGCCCGGCTCCGGACGATCCGCGCCGCGCCGGATCAGGTATCGCCATGCGGGACGGGCAGGATCGGCGGGGGCATGGGCTCCGGCGGCCTGCGGCGCGGGCGCGGCCTCCAACAGGTGATGCCCCGCCTCCGCGCAGAAATGCGGCAGATCGATGCGCGCCATCGGATCGTCGGCCAGCACTTCCAGCACCATGCCGGGCGCCAGCGCCAGCAACCGTTTGCGCGCCCGCAGCACCGGCAACGGGCATAGCAGCCCAAGCGCGTCGCAGACAGGCACCGCGCGGCGGTTGGGGTCAGGCTCGAAATCGGCGGCAGGGGGCATAGGGCATCCGGGGGACAAGGCGGGGACAGGCGCGGGCAGGGGCGTTCCCCGCCATAGCAAGCCACCCGCCCGCCTGTCCATGCGGCCCCATGCGCGCGGCTCCTATGAAAAACGCCCGCTCGGGTCCGGGCGCGTCACGCGATACCGGCCCGCAGCGGGCGTCACTCAGTGTCGGTCGGCAGGTCCGTGGCCCCAGCGGGCGCGGCCCGGCTCAGGCGCGGCGGCGCATGAACCGACGGACAAGCTTGTAGATCGCGAAATACTTGATGAACTTGCGCATGGTGAAACTCCCGTTGCTGATACCGGCGCAGAAGCCTGCGCGGTGACTGGCACCCCAACGCAACGGGAGCGATTTTGTTCGACCGGTTTCCAACCATCCGGCACGGTTCTGTCGCGGCCCGCCCCGGATCGGCGCAGGCCACGGCAGGTCGGATCAGGCCTCGGGCGGCAGAACCCGCAGACGCAATTCGCGCAGCTGCTCGTTCATCGGCTCCGACGGCGCGCCCATCATCAGGTCTTCGGCACGCTGGTTCATCGGGAACATGATGACCTCGCGGATATTCGCTTCATCGGCCAGCAGCATCACGATCCGGTCGATCCCGGCAGCACAACCGCCATGCGGCGGCGCGCCATACTGGAATGCGTTGACCATGCCGCCGAAGCGCTTCTCGACCTCGTCATGGCCGTAGCCCGCGATCTCGAACGCCTTGAACATGATCTCCGGCTTGTGGTTCCGGATCGCGCCCGACACCAGCTCATAGCCGTTGCAGGCCAGATCGTACTGGTAGCCGCGCACGTCGAGCGGATCGCCCTCCAGCGCCGCCATCCCGCCCTGCGGCATCGAAAACGGGTTATGCTCGAAATCGATCGCGCCGGTTTCCTCATCCTTCTCGTAGATCGGGAAATCGACGATCCACGCGAAGGCAAAGCGGTCCTTGTCGGTCAGGCCCAGCTCATCGCCGATAACGGTGCGCGCGCGGCCCGCGACGGCCTCGAAGCTCTTGGGCTTGCCGCCCAGGAAGAACGCGGCATCGCCGACGCCAAGACCCAGTTGCTGGCGGATCGCCTCGGTCCGCTCGGGCCCGATGTTTTTCGCCAGCGGGCCTGCGGCCTCGACCTCGCCATCCTTGTCGCGCCAGAAGATATACCCCATCCCCGGCAGGCCCTCTTTCTGCGCGAACGCATTCATGCGGTCGCAGAATTTGCGGCTGCCGCCGGTGGGGGCGGGAATGGCGCGGATTTCGGTGCCGTCCTGTTCGAGGATCTTGGCAAAGATCGCAAAGCCGGAGCCTTTGAAATGCTCGCTTACCACCTGCATCTCGATCGGGTTGCGCAGGTCGGGCTTGTCGGTGCCGTATTTCAGCGCCGCGTCCTTATAGGAAATCTGCGGCCATTGCGCGGGATCGTCGACCCGGCGCCCGCCGCCGAACTCCTCGAAAATACCGCCGATCACCGGGGAGATCGTGTCAAACACGTCCTGCTGGGTGACAAAAGACATTTCCATGTCGAGCTGATAGAAATCGGTGGGCGAGCGGTCGGCGCGCGGGTCTTCGTCGCGGAAACACGGCGCGATCTGGAAATACTTGTCGTAGCCCGACACCATGATCAGCTGCTTGAACTGCTGCGGCGCCTGCGGCAGCGCGTAGAACTTGCCCGGATGCAAACGCGACGGCACGAGGAAGTCGCGCGCCCCTTCGGGCGAGGACGCGGTGATGATCGGGGTCTGGTATTCGCGGAACGCCTTGTCCCACATCCGCTTGCGGATCGAGGCCACCACATCCGAGCGCAGCGCCATGTTGCGCTGCATGTTTTCGCGCCGCAGGTCGAGGTAACGATAGCGCAGGCGGGTTTCTTCGGGATATTCCTGATCGCCAAATACCATCAGCGGCAGTTCCTTGGCCGCGCCCAGCACTTCCAGATCGCGGATGTAGACTTCGATGCCGCCAGTGGGGATCTTGGTGTTCACAAGGCTCTCGTCGCGGGCCTTCACGCTGCCGTCGATGCGGATGCACCATTCGGAGCGCAGTTTTTCGACTTCGGCGAATACGGGGCTGTCGCCGTCGCAGATCAGCTGGGTGATGCCGTAATGGTCGCGCAGGTCGATGAACAGCACGCCGCCGTGATCCCGCACCCGATGGACCCAGCCCGACAGGCGGACGGTATCGCCGACATTGCTCTTGTTCAGATCGGCGCAGGTATGGCTGCGATAGGCGTGCATAAAAGGTCCCCTCGGGCCGGTTTCAGTGTCGCGCCGATACACCGCGCAGGGCGGCGGAAGTCAAGGGTGAAGGGCGGATGCCGACGGGGCGCCCCCACGGCGCGCTGCTCGGAACTCAGCGCCACCGCCCGCGAACAAGGCGCAGCCGCGCGGGCGAGCGCCTGCCCGTGCCGGCGGGCTGGCGCTTTGTCACCTCGCGCTGACCTCAGGGCGGGGAGGGACTTGGCCACCATAAATCGCGCCGCTCACCCGGAGCAGCGCCACCCCACGGGCAGGCTCACGTCGCACCCGGAGTGATTATGCCTCGCTTTCTCTGACCTAAGCGCAACCGCCCGCGAACAAGCGAAGCGCGCGGGCGAGCGCCTGCCCGTCCCTGCGGGCTGGCGCTTTGTCATCTCGCGCTAACCTCAGGGCGAGGAGGAGCTTGGCCACCATAAAGCGCACCCGCTCACCCGGAGCAGCGCCACCCCACGGGCAGGCTCACGTCGCACCCGGAGTGATTATGCCTCGCTTTCTCTGACCTAAGCGCAACCGCCCGCGAACAAGCGAAGCGCGCGGGCGAGCGCCTGCCCGCCGCGACGGGCTGGCGCTTGGCCATCTCACGCTGACCTCGGAGCGGAGAAGGACTTGGCCACCATAAATCGCGCCGCTCACCCGGAGCAGCGCCATCCCACGGGCAGGCTTCCGTTGTGCTTAGAACAACAGCTGTGCGGCGCGCCGATCGGAACTCAGCGCAACCGCCCGCGAACAAGGCGAAGCCGCGCGGGCGAGCGCCTGCCCGTCCGACGGGCTGGCGCTGTGCCACCTCGCGCTGACCTCGGATCGGGGAGGAACGCCCCACCATAGAGCGCGCCGCTCACCCGGAGCAGCGCCACCCCGCGGGCAGGCTCACGTCGCCAGTTAAACCAGATAGGCCCGGCTCACGCCCAGTTGCCGCGCAGCCATTCCATGATCGCGGGGCGCACGGACTGGTCGCCGTTCTCGATGGCCTGATCGATGACGGCGCGGGCCTCCGCGATGCTGGTCCGGCGGATCATGTTCTTGACCGGGCCGATGGAGGCCGGGCGCATCGACAGGTTGCGCAGGCCCATCGCGGCAAAGCACAGCGCCTCGATCGGGCGGCCCGCATCCTCGCCGCAGAAGCTCAGATGCACGTTGCTCTCCGCGCAGCGCCGCACGATCTGCTCCAGAAACGTCAGGAACGACACGTTCAGCGTGTCGTAACGCCGCCGCACCATTTCGTTCTCGCGGTCGGCGGCAAAGAAGAACTGCTTGAGATCATTGCCCCCGATGGAGATGAAATCCGCCATGTCGAAGAACTGCTTCGGCGCAAAGGCCAGCGACGGCGTTTCCAGCATCGCCCCGATTTCCAGTTTGGACGGCAGGACATGGCCCAGCTTTTCCTCGCGGTTGATCTCGTCGAGCAGGGCCTGCCGCGCGGCTTTGTATTCCTCGAACTGGGCCACAAAGGGGAACATCACGGTCAGCGGACGCCCCCGCGCGGCCCGGATCAGCGCCTGCAACTGCATCCGCATCACGCCGGGCTTGTCGAGGCCGACGCGGATCGCGCGCCAGCCAAGCGCCGGGTTCGGCTCGTCGAGCCGCTTCATATAGGGCAGCACCTTGTCGGAGCCGATATCGAGCGTGCGGAACGCCACCCGCTTATCCCCCGCCGCATCCAGCACACGGGCATAGAGCGCGGCCAACTCACCCCGGCGCGGAACGTGATTGCGGATCAGGAATTGCAGCTCGGTGCGAAACAGCCCCACGCCCTCGGCGCCAGACCCGTCGAGCGAGGGCAGATCGGCCATCAGCCCGGCATTCATATGCAGCCCGATGGTCACGCCGCAGGTCGCGGTGGCGGGCTTGTCGCGGATCGAGGCATAGCGCTGCATCGCCTCCGCCTGCATCGCGATCTTGTCGCGGAAGGCCGACAGCACCGTATCTTCGGGCCGCAGATGCACGGAGCCCTGTTCCCCATCGACCAGAATACGGTCGCCGTTCAGCGCCTCGGTCGTGATGCGGCGGGCATGGATCACCAGCGGGATCGCCAGCGCGCGGGCGACGATCGCGGCATGCGACCCGACGGAGCCTTCCTCCAGCACGATGCCGCGCAGGCTGCGCCCATAGGCCAGCAATTCCCCCGGCCCGATATTGCGCGCGACGAGGATCGGGTCGTCGGGCATTTCCGCGCCGGTGTCGCGGCCCTGTCCGGTTAACAGCCGCAACAGCCGGTTCGACAGATCGTCGAGATCCTGCAAGCGTTCGCGCAAATAGGCGTCGGGCACCTGTTGCAGGCGGGCGCGGGCGGTGGATTGTTCCTTCTCCACGGCCGCCTCGGCGGACAGGCCGCGGCTGATGTCCTCTTCCATCCGGCGCAGCCAGCCCTTGGAATTGGCGAACATCCGGTAGGCTTCCAGCACCTCGCGCTGATCGCCATCGCCCAATGGGGCGGAGATGAGCATTTCATCCACCGACACCCGCAGCGCATCCACGGCTTCGCGCAGCCGGTGCAGTTCGGCCTCGGCATCGTCGGCAAAGGGGTTGGTGACCACGACGCGGGGCTCGTGCAGGTAGACATGGCCCTCGGCGGTGCCCTCCTGCCCGATCGTGCCGCGAAAGGCGACGGGCTGCTGGTGACGCGCCGCCAGCGCTGCGCCTTCCCCGATGAACGCGCCCAGTTCCGCCATTTCGGCCAGAACCATCGCGACAACCTCCAGCGCGTAGAGGTCATCCTCGGAATAGGCGCGGGCTTCGCGGCTTTGCACCACCAACACGCCCAGACGCTCCCCCAGCCGCTGGATCGGCACACCGAGGAAGGCGGAATAAATCTCCTCCCCGGTTTCTGGCATGTAGCGAAATCCGCGCTCGGCGGGGGCGTTGGCGGTGTTGATGGGCTTGGCCAGTTGCGCCACGCGGCCCACCAGACCCTCGCCCATCCGCATCCGGGTTTCGTGCACGGCGGCGGCCTTCAGACCCTCGGTCGCGCAAAGCTCCAGCGTTTCGGCATCACGGAACAGGTAGATGGAGCAGACATGCGTCGCCATCTCCTCGGCGATGAGCTTCACGATCCGGTCAAGCCTTTCCTGCCCCTCGCCCGGCTCGGCAAGGGTCTGGCGCAGGCGCCCGAGCAGCCTGCGGCTGCCGCTTCCGGTCGTATTGCTCATCCGCCTCCTGTCAGGCTTCGCGTCAGGCCGCCGTCTCCAGCCCGAAGGCATCATGAAGCGCCTGCACGGCCAGTTCCAGATACTTCCGGTCGATCAGGACCGAAATCTTTATCTCGGAAGTTGCAATCACCTTGATGTTGATGCTCTCGTCGCGCAAGGCCTTGAACATCCGCGCCGCGACACCCGCATGGCTGCGCATGCCGATGCCTACCACGGATACCTTGCACACGTCGCCGTCGATCTTCAGCCCGCCGAAATCGATATCGCCGGAGCTTTTCGCATCCTCCAGCGCCTTCTCCGCGCGGCGCACCTGATCGGTGGGGCAGGAGAAGGTCATATCGGTGCGCCCCTCGTCGGACACGTTCTGAATGATCATGTCCACATTGACGCCCGCATCGGCCAAGGGCCCGAAAATCGCGGCGGCGATGCCAGGCTTGTCGGCCACGGCGGTGAGCGTCATCTTGGTTTCGTCGCGGCTGAAGGCGACGCCGGAGACCACATTGCTTTCCACGATTTCCTCCTCGGAGCAGACCAGCGTTCCGGCGCTCTCGTTATTGTCCTCGAAGCTCGACAGCACCCGCAGGCGCACATTGTAGCGCATCGCCAGTTCGACCGAACGGGTCTGCAACACCTTGGCGCCAAGGCTGGCGAGTTCCAGCATTTCCTCGAACGCGATCCGGTCGAGCTTGCGCGCCTTCTTGGTGATGCGGGGGTCGGTCGTGTAGACGCCGTCCACATCGGTATAGATATCGCACCGCTCCGCGCCGAATGCGGCGGCAAAGGCCACGGCGGTGGTGTCCGATCCGCCCCGGCCCAGCGTGGTGATCCGGCCCTCCGGGCTGATCCCCTGAAAACCCGCAACGACCGCGACCTTCATGCCTTCGCCGAATTTGGCCATCAGGTTGTCGGTCGGGATTTCCTCGATCCGCGCGGCGGCATGGGCGGAATTGGTCTTGAGCGGCACCTGCCAGCCCTGCCAGCTGCGCGCCGGCACGTCCATTTCCTGCAACGTCAGCGCCATCAGCCCTGCGGTCACGTTCTCGCCCGAGCTGACCACCGCGTCGTATTCGCGCGCGTCGAACAGGGGCGAGGTCTCATTGACCCATCCCACCAGTTCATTGGTCTTGCCCGACATGGCCGAGACGATGACGATCACATCATAGCCGTTCGCGACTTCGCGCCCGACCCGTTTAGCGGCCCGGCGAATGCGGTCCAGCGTGGCAACCGAAGTGCCACCGAATTTCATGACAAGCAGCGGCATCAGCCCCGGTTCCGTCCCTCATGCGTGGTTCAAGCGGGATAGGCGATGGTTGCGCGCTGTGCAAGTGGGGCCGGGCAGGGGAGGCACAGGAGCCGCGACAGCGGCCTGACCGGGGTGGGGCCGCACGGGCGGCGCATCTGCGGTCTAGGTCTGTCCGCCACGTCCGCGCTTGAGGGGCGGCACAGCGTGGCCACGCGGCGGACCATGGAACGGACAGCCCGCGCGGCGGCCCCTAGCCCACGGGCGGATGCGCTCGCGTCCGAGCAGTCGCAACGCGCACCGGAGAAATCGCGCCCCGCAGCGAAACGGCATGCCTCATCCCGGCGCGCCGCCGTGCTCCTGACCAAAGCGCCGGTCCCCTGGTCAGACCCGCGCCCCTCTCCTCGCGTGCCGCACCCGAAACCAGCCTGCGGGCAGGGCGGAGGATCCAAGGCGCACGCCGCCCTTGCCGCGTTGCAGCATTCGCTGTCCGCCCGATTGCCATCCAGACCCGCCTACTTTGTGATCACAGTGCAAATTCTGTTATGCACCAAGCGCAACGCGGGGTTTCCGGGTTGTCGGTTTAAACGCTGCATCGCGGCACGATATGAAGGGTCAACACCAAGACGCAAGCAACCGATAGGAACGATCCAATGACCACCATGACCGCAAATGCCGCCAGCCCGCTTCCCGCCGTTCTCACCGCCCCCTTCCGCGTGGTGCGTGATTTCTTCGTGGCCCTGAACACCGCCATCGAAGTCCGCGACGAAGCCAACACCCTTTACGCCCTGAACGACGAAGAACTGGCCGAGCGCGGCCTGACCCGCGACCAGATCTCGGGCTACCTCGTCTCCCGTCTGGGCTGATTGACCGATCCGGCAGCGGGGTCTCCTCCTCCCCCCTGCGATGTCGGACCGGATGCGCGCTGACCCGCTCGCCGCTGTTATCCTCACCGCCAAGGGCCCCTCCCGGCCCGCAGGTGAGCGCGGACGCGGCGATTGACCTCCCCTCCGGGGCCGCGCGCATGGGGCGACATGTCGCCCCGACCTTATGACGATACGGTCTGCCGAATTTGCGGCGGGCCGCAGACACCCCGGCGCAGCTTGTTCATGTCGGTTCCAGATCGCGGCACCCTCCCTGCCGACAGGTCGTGAACCGATGATGCGCCAGCCGGGGGTGGCCGGGTCCTCCCGCCCGGTCCCGACGATCCGAACCCCGCTTCGCGCACCGGACCTTTCCTCCCAAGGTCTCGACTGCGCAAGCGGGGCCAGCCTTCCGCCGCGCCGCGTGCCAGCCTTCTGCCGTGTCACGTGCAATCGAGGGCCGATCCGAACACATCCGCGTCAGTCACGCCTTTGCGCGGGCCTCGTGCCTTGCCCCCGGCGGGGCCGCGTGCCAGCGTCCGGGCATGACCCGACTGCGCTATGACTTCCGCGGTGCGGCCCGCGCCGCCGCCCATTTGACATTCGGCCCCGCCACCGGTTGGGGCCATCACCTGTTTCCGGGCCGGTCCCGTCCGGAAAACTCCAGCCGTCCCCGTCCCCTGCCGCGCATCCCTCGTGCCGTGGCATCGGGCGGGGCCGCGCTGTTGAGAGCCAGCATTCTGGCCGGGCTCGCCGCTGCTTGGCCCGCGGGCGCGGCGCTGGCGCAGACCTCCGCCGACTCCGCCGAAACCTGCC
Source organism: Pacificitalea manganoxidans (assembly GCF_002504165.1). Lineage (GTDB taxonomy): Bacteria > Pseudomonadota > Alphaproteobacteria > Rhodobacterales > Rhodobacteraceae > Pacificitalea > Pacificitalea manganoxidans. Next base: position 2,526,207 of record NZ_CP021404.1, on the reverse strand, counting down.
CCGTTGGGGATGACCTCGCCTCCGGGTTCAGCGTGACCTATGCCAATGGCGATGTGACCCGGTTCAGCCAAGGCACCGCCAACACAGTGGTGGAACTGACCTCCATCGCCGCCAGTCCCGGCGAAACCTCGCGGGTCGAGGCATTGGGCGGTGTGTTCCTGCTGTCCGACCGGATCGTCGAGCAACCCGCCGAGCCGCCGTTCCTGACCGGCTATCCCTTCGATCCCGCCGCGCATCTGCCGCTCGCCCCCGGTCAGCACTGGGCCGAACAGATCCTCGAAGGCTACGGCAGCGGGCAGGCCAACCAACTGCGCATGGAGGTGCAGGTCTACGACGCCCGCCGCCGCGAGATCGGCCCGTGCAGCTACGACGTCCTGCCCTATCAGCTGCGCTACGGTCCCGAAGGTCAGGCCGATGCGACGGTGTTCATGGAATTCGTGCCGGATCTGGGCGTAACGCTGACGCTGGGCTCCAAGTCCCGCAACGGCAGCCGAGCGTTGACCGACCCCGTGCGCATCATCGCCGCCGACCGCGGGGAATGACGGCTAAAGGATGGTGTGAGCGGTCACCTTCGCACCTCCCCATGGAATGGCGCTGATAGAGTCGAGCGAGTGCGCGTGCTTTGACCGTGTCTGTGACGCTTACGTCCCGTAGCCCTTCGCCCAACGCCAGCCTGCCCGTGGGATGGCCTATACGGTCGTGCGGCTGCGCATCCTCTGAACGTGTTTGTCACGCCCTGTGCCCAGTCGCCTTTCGCGCAACGCCAGCCTGCCCGTGGGATGGCGCTGCTACGACTGAACGGCGCACTTTATGGTGTGATCAACCTCTCCGCTTAAAGGTCAGCGCGAGGTGACCAAGCGCCAGCCCGCAGGGACGGGCAGGCGCTCGCTCTCGCGCCCTGCGGGCTTGTTCGAGAGCGGATGCGCCTAGTTCCGAGGTTGCCTTAATGCCGGAAAACCGGGCCAAGCCTACCTCCACCCGCGCAACGGGCCGTCCTTCGCCCGCCACCCCCCGCCCATCCGCTCATGAGCGCGGCAGAGTGACATTCCCCGCCTGCTTCCGCCGACTTCCGCCCGCTTTCCGGTTGCGGACGCCGGGGCGCGGGCTAGCATCGGGGGTAGCACTCAAATTCGAAGGATATTCCCGATGCCCGCAGATCCGCCGACCGATCGCCTGGCCAACCTGCCCGATGACGACCTTGATCCGCTGTCGCTGCCGCCCGAAGACCGGCCCGCGCTGGCCTCGGCGCTGATCCGTGGCGGCGGCGATGGCGCGGCCGATTGGCTGGAACTGGACTACGACGCGCGGTTCTTGCGGCGCAAACGCCTGACCTCCGCGTCGGGGCGTCCGGTGATGGTGGACCTGCCTGAAACCGTCTCATTGGAACAGGGCGACGGGCTGCGGCTGGAAACCGGCGAGGTGATCGGGGTCGAGGCCGCGCGCGAGCCGCTTCTGCGGGTCGAAGGTGAAAACCTGCCCCGGCTGGCATGGCATATCGGCAACCGCCACACGCCCTGTCAGGTCGGCGACGGCCATCTGCTGATCCGCGACGATCACGTCCTGCGCAAGATGCTCGAAGGGCTCGGCGCCACGCTCAGCCCCACGACGGAGCGATTCCGACCCGAAGGTGGCGCCTACGGCCACGGGCGCACGATGGGCCATGACCATGTGCACGCCCATGCCGCCGATCAGGTCGCGCCGCATCCCGACACCACGCGCGGCCATGCCAATGCGCATGGGCATCACCCGGATTTCGAGGCGCAGTCCAAACAACCCAAATCGTGAGCCGCGCCATGCCGCAGGACAGCAGCGCACCCCGCGACGCAGCGGACACGGGGAGGGACGGCGCGGCGGGGGCAAACCCGCCCGCCGCCCGCAGCGAGGATGCCACTCTGTTTCACCCCGACAACCGCCGCCGCTCGCCCGATCACGCGCGGGTCTATGCGCTCTACGAACTCGTCTACACACTCGTCGATTTTCTTGCCGCTGCGTGTTTCATCGGCGGCTCGGTGATGTTTTTCTTCGACAGTCTGATGATGCCGGGCACATGGGCGTTTCTCGTGGGCTCGCTGCTCTTTGCGGCCAAGCCAAGCCTGCGGCTGGCGCGGGAACTGACCTATCTGCGCATGGGCGATGTCGACCGGCTGGCCAAAAGGTATGAACAATGACCGCCCCCCTGACCCTGCCGGAACCCAGCGCCGGGGCCGACCCCACCGCGCTCCTGACCCTCACCCAATGGCTGTCACCGGCGTTTCCCTTGGGCAGTTTCGCCTATTCCCACGGGCTGGAGACCGAGATCGCCGCAGGCCGGGTGCAGGACGCAGACAGCCTGCGCGCGTGGGTGTCCGTGGTCCTGTCCGAAGGCGCGGGCCGGGCGGATGCGACGCTGCTGGCCCATGCCCTGCGCGCCGGTGGTGATGCCGCGCGCCTGACGGACCTGGCCGATCTGGCGCGCGCATTGGCCCCCTCCCGCGAACGCTGGGTCGAGACGGAGGCACAGGGCCGCGCGCTCACCCTCACCGTCAACGCGATGACCGGCGCGGCGCGTCCCCCGATGGCGTTGCCCGTGGCGCTCGGCGCGGCGGCGGCGGATCTGGATCTGCCGGTGACGCAGGTGATCGCGCTCTATCTCCACAGCTTTGCCGCCAACCTCGTGCAGGCGGGGGTGCGCTTCGTGCCCTTGGGCCAGACCGAGGGGCAGGCGGCGCTGGCTGCGCTTCACCCCGATGTCGTAACCTTGGCCGCCGCCTGTGCCGACGCGCCGCTCGACATGATCGCAACCGGGGCGTTCGGCGCCGATCTGGCCGCGATGGAACATGAGGTGCTTGAGGTGCGGATCTTCAAAACCTGATTAGGGCCCGCGCGGCTGGCCTTGCGCCGCGTATGGCGCTAAACCATTGCCGATCCAACAAAAAGGAACCCGACATGCCCAGTCAGAACGGCCCGCTGCGCGTGGGTATCGGCGGCCCGGTGGGGGCTGGCAAGACCACGCTGACCGAACAGCTTTGCCGTGCGCTCAGCCCGCGCCACTCCGTCGCCGTCATCACCAATGACATCTACACGCGTGAGGATGCCGAGGCGCTGATGCGGGCGCAGGTGCTGCCGATGGAGCGTATCCGCGGCGTCGAAACCGGCGGCTGCCCGCATACCGCGATCCGCGAGGATGCCTCGATCAACCTTGCCGCCGTGGCCGATCTGCGCGCGGCGATTCCCGATCTCGACGTGATCTTGATCGAATCGGGGGGCGACAACCTCGCCGCGACGTTCTCGCCGGAACTGGCCGATCTGACGCTCTATGTGATCGATACGGCGGCAGGGCAGGACATCCCGCGCAAAAAGGGGCCGGGCGTCACCCGCTCCGATCTGCTGGTGGTCAATAAAATCGACCTCGCGCCCCATGTCGGCGTCGATCCGGTGCAATTGGAAAGCGACACGCGCGCGGCCCGTGGCGCGCGGCCCTATGTGATGGCCTCGCTGCGCGCGGGCCGTGGGGTCGAGGAGATCGCCCGCTTCATCGAAACCGAAGGCGGGCTCTGATCCGCGTGCCCTGACCCCGGCGTTGCCGCCCCGCGGGCTCAGGCCTCGGGCGGCAAGGTCCGGGCGTGGGGCAGGCTGCGGTCGGCTTTCGCCAGTTGCGCCTCGGCGGTCTTCAGCGCCTTGCGGAACCGGGGCCCGTTGCGGCGCGACAGCACCGCACGCGCGGCCAGCCCCGCCAGCATAGGACGCTCGCGGCTTTCCAGCGTGACGACCAGCCGCCGCAGATAGGGAACATAATCGCGCCGCCGCCGCCACAGATCGGCGAACACGGCGCGGGTCAGCGTGCCCCGCCCGGCGGCGCGCAGCAGCGGTACCAGCATATCCATCTGCGTCAGGGCCGGTTCCAGATCGGTGCCCAGATAGGTGCAGCGCAGCTTCTCTACCCCCTCGCGGGTGAACAGCGCGGCATGCATCGCGTCCTCTTTCACGTTCGGATCGTAGAGGACAAACCCCTTGGCCGCCGCTTCCATCATCGCGGGCGCATAGCCGAAGCGCGAGGTGAAATCCGTGCCACGCATCCTCAGGAACCGGCTGTCCCATTCGGCCACGGTCGGGTCGAGCGTCGCCTGCGGCTGCACCGCGACGACAATCGCCCCCGGCGCGGCCACCGAATAGGCGCAGGCGGCATAGGCGCAGGCCCCGGCGCCATAGAACACCACCCGCTCAAATTCGAAAAAGAACCCTTCGTCGATCAGCCGGTCAAAAAAGGCATAGATCGCCTCGTCGCGGAACCATGTGTCGCCCTCGCTGTAAAGGCACAGCTGCGACCAGCCCTCGCGCCCCGCGACCGTCAGCCCAAAGGGCAGGGTGGCCGCATCACCATTGGCCCGGATCGCACCGGCGTCTTCAAAGGTGACAAGCAGCGTCTCGCTGTCTTCGGTATATAGCGCGCCGTGCCGGGCGCCGAGCCGTTCATGATAGCCATGCATCTCGCCATGGGCGTCAAGCCGCGCGTGCCATGCTTCGGGGGTGATCGGCGCGTCGTCGTCCTCGGTGCCCCGTTGGGCATCGGCCTCTGCGGGCGCCTCCGCGCCGCGTGCGGCATCGGGGCCGGCGGCATCGATCGTCTGATCAGGAAGATCCTGTGGCATGTGACGTTCCTTGGGGCTGGGCCGGGGGGAGGCGGCGGGCATTTCGGTCTGGCGGGCGGTCGGGTCGGGTGTCGCGCCGGGGCGCAGGTCATCGGGCATGTCAGCTCATCTAGTCGGGTCGGGCGGTCTGGCCAGCCGGGCGCGGCGGCAGGCGGGAACAACATCGGGGTAACATGCGGGTATCGGGCAGGGCGGGCGGTGATCCGTCAAGTCACGACGGGCTGAGGCGGCAGGCAACTGTCGCGCAGGAGAACGCAACAGTGGGTATCTGCGCCAAGATGATCGGCAAATGCGGCGCAAATTAGAAGGTTTTCGCGCCATTGTCGGGCTGTTGCCGGGCAGGCGGAATCACGCCGGGGACGGTTAGTGCCCGCACAACGCCCGGTCACCCCGTGGGCACGCATATCGCCGCGCGGGGCAGGGCGCGCGCCTCTCCCCCTTTCGTCGTGCTTGTCACCCGGCGCGGGGCATGCAGTTCTGACCCAAGGAGGACACCATGACCCCGATACCGGACTCGATCGAAGCGGTGCAGCAGATGCTCGCCGGGCAGGACTATGTCTGCGGCAGGCCGCTGGCGACTGTGGCGTTTCTGGCGCTGCGGCTGGGCCGACCGCTGTTTCTTGAGGGCGAGGCCGGCACCGGCAAGACCGAAATCGCCAAGGCCATCGCCGCCGGGCTGGGCCGCCGTCTGATCCGCCTGCAATGCTACGAAGGCCTTGATGCCGCGTCGGCGGTCTATGAATGGAACTTCGCCGAACAGATGATCGCGATCCGCACGGCGGAGGCCACGGGCGGCGCCGACCGCGCCGCGCTAAAGACGGAGCTTTTCTCGCAGGATTACCTGATCGAGCGTCCGCTTTTGCAGGCCATGCGCCCGCAGGAGGGCGGCGCGCCGGTGCTTCTGATCGATGAAATCGACCGCACCGATGAACCGTTCGAGGCGTTCTTGCTAGAAGCGCTGTCGGATTTTCAGGTCACGATCCCCGAACTTGGCACCATCCGCGCGCCGGAGCCGCCCATCGTCATTCTCACTTCCAACCGCACCCGCGAAGTGCATGACGCGCTCAAACGCCGCTGCCTTTATCACTGGGTCGATTATCCCAATTTCGACCGGGAAATGGAGATCCTCGCCGCCCGCGCACCCGAAGCGCAGGCGACCCTCTCGCGCGAAGTCGTGGCCTTCGTGCAGCAATTGCGCACCGAGGATCTGTTCAAGAAACCGGGCGTCGCCGAAACCATCGACTGGGCCAAATGCCTGCTGGCGCTCGACGCCATCGCGCTCAGTCCCGAGGTGATCGCCGACACGCTGGGCGCGGTGCTGAAATACCAAGACGACATTCGCAAGCTGCAAGGTTCGGAGGCCAAGCGCATTCTCGACGAGGTGCGCGCCGAACTGGCCCCGGCGTGATCCGCGCGCATGGCTGAACACCTGCCGCTGGACCTGCCCGAGGATGGCAAGCTGTCGCAAAACATCACTTGGTTCGCCCGCGCCCTGCGCAAGGCCGGTCTGCCCGTCGGCCCCGGTCGGGTGATCGAGGCGATCCGCGCGGTCGAGGCCGCAGGCTTCACCGACCGGCGGGATTTCTACTGGACCCTGCACGCCTGCTTTGTCAGCCGCCCCGAACATGCCACGGTGTTTGCACAGATCTTCCGGCTCTACTGGCGCGATCCGCGGTATATGGAACACATGATGGCGATGCTGGTGCCCGCCGTGCGCGGCGTGCAGGAGGACCGCCCCGCCGCCCCCGCCGAAAAGCGCGCCGCCGAAGCGCTCCTTGCCGATCAGGCCGACCGCCCGGTCGATCCGGCCCAGCCGCAGGAAACCGAGGTCGAAATCGACGCCTCCGCCACCGCCAGCGGTGACGAGAAACTCCGCGCGCTGGATTTCGAGCAGATGAGCACCGCCGAAATGGCCCGCGCCCGTCAGATCCTGTCGCAGATGAGCCTGCCGGTGCCGCCCGTCATAACCCGTCGGCTGGTGGCGGACCGGCGCGGGCGCGCGCCCGACTGGCGGCGCACCCTGCGCGGCGCGCTGGCGCGGGGCGGCGAGGTGACCGAGATCCGCACCCGTGCCCGCGCCACCCGCTGGCCGAACCTTGTCGCGCTTTGCGACATCTCTGGCTCCATGTCGCAATATTCCCGCGCGATTCTGCATTTCCTTCACGCCGTGTCGAACCGCGAAGGACAGGGCTGGGCCCGCGTCCACGGCTTCACCTTCGGCACCCGGCTCACCAACATCACCCGCCATCTGGCCGATCGCGATGTCGATGCCGCGCTACAGGCCGCAGGCCGCGAGGCCCGCGATTGGGAGGGCGGCACCCGCATCGGGGCCTGTCTGGCCGAATTCAACCGCGACTGGTCGCGCCGAGTGCTGGGGCAGGGGGCGGTGGTGCTGCTCATCACCGACGGGCTGGAGCGCGACGACCCCGCGCGGCTGGCCGCGCAGATGGAGCGGCTGCACCTGTCGTGCCGCCATCTGATCTGGCTGAACCCGCTTCTGCGCTGGGATGGCTTCGCCCCACGGGCGCAGGGGGTGGCGGCGATGCTGCCCCATGTTGACAGCTTCCGCGCCGGTCATAACATTGCCGCGCTGGAGGGTTTGGCGGCGGCATTGGCCGATCCCCGCGACCACGGCGAGCGCGCGCGCCTGATGGCGATGCTCTCCTGACCGCCTCTGCCCACGCTCCGGGCAAATGACTGAAACGTGAGCGGAACCGGCCTCTGACATTGAGCGTTCTTTCGGGAATACGCTGAGGAAAGAGGACACTCACATGCGTCGTACTTTGTCGAACACCACCGCCCTGCTGGCCAGCCTGTCGCTGGCCGTGCCCGGTGCGGCTTTCGCGCAGGACAGCTCGGCGGAATGCCCGGCTGATACCAGCGCCTTCACCGTCGCCGACCTTGAGGATGGCGGCTACGACCTGCCCGAGGAAGCGGTGCTGATCGCCGATGACGAAGGCCAGGAAGAAGCCGAGGTCTGCCTGACCACTGCGCAGGCCGAGGAAGCCACCGCGATGACCGGCGTCATGCCCGTCGATGTGGACGGCAACATGGATGCTGCGACACTGGAGCAGTCGCTGCAAACCGAAATGAACGCCGATGCGGGCACCGACGGGGCAGACGCTTCGGCCGAAGCCGACATGTCGACCGAAACCACCGCCGATGCCGAAGCCTCCGCCGAGGAAGAAAGCAATGGCGACGAGGGCGGTCTGCTGAGCGGCGTGGTCAACCAGCTTCTGGGCAATGACGAGCCGGAGCCCGAAGCCGAGGCCGCCGAAGCCGAGACTGCGGAACCCGAAGCTGCGGAACCCGAGACTGCGGAAACCGAAGCGCCCGCCCCCGAAGCAGACGCCACTGCCGAGGCTGACGCCACCGCCGAACCCGCGCCCGAAACCGCCGAGGCCGACGCGCCCGCAGCGGAAACCGAGGAGCAGCAGCTTCAGACCACGACCGAAGCCGATGCCGGGACGGACACCACCGCCGAAGCCACCGACAGCGCCGACATGACCGCCGAGGCCGATGCCGAGCCGGAAACCGACGCCGCGCCCGAAGGTGGGCTTGCCGGTGCCATGAACCAGCTTCTGGGCAATGACAGCGCCGAGGCCGACAGCACCGCCGATGCGGATGCCGATGCCAGCGCCGAGACTGACGGCACCGCCGATGCCGACGCCGAAGCTGACACTACCGCCGAAGCCGAAGCCGAAGCCGACACCCCGGCAGAGCCCACGACCGAGGAACTGGAACAGCTGGAGCAGGAAACTGCCGAACTGGAACAGCAATCGGCAGAGGAGCCTGATCTTCAGGCCGAGGCCGAAACCGCGGAGCAAGACGCCCCGCAGCGCGAGTCCGCGGCTCTGTCCGCCGACACCGAAGCCTCCGAGGTGGAAGAAGAAACCATCACCGAGGATTCGGCCCGCTCCAGCTCGGAAGAGTTCGACGGCACGGTGGAAACCCTGTCGCAGGCCGCACAGGCCAGCGCCAACGGCTCTGCCAATGCGCGCCGCAACAACAACGATGACGATGACGATGGCCTGACCGATCTGGAAAAGGCGCTCATCATCGGTCTGGGTGCGGTCGTGGTTGGTCAGCAGCTTCAGGACAATGCCGGCGAAGTCGTCAGCAAATCCGACGACCGCGTGGTCGTGCTGCGGGACGGCCAGTATCGCGTCATCAAGGATGACAACGAATTGCTGCGCCGCCCCGGCTCCAACGTGCGGACCGAAACGTTCAACGACGGGTCGAGCCGCACCACGGTGACGCGCGAAGACGGCAGCCAGATCATCACCCTGCGGGATGACGAACTGCGCGTGCTGCGCCGCATCCGGGTCGATACCAACGGTGACGTGACCGTGCTGATCGACGACACCAGCACCTATGAGCCGGTCGATGTGGCCACGCTGCCCGAGCCGCGCGAACAGGTGATCGAGGTGACGCAGAACCGGGACGCCCTGCGTCAGGCTCTCGCCGCCGATGTGCAGACCGACCGCCGCTTTGCGCTCTATCAGGTGCGTAACATCCGGCAGGTCCGCAAACTGGCCCCCGCGATCAGCCTCGATAACGTGACGTTCGAAACCGGATCCGCCGTGATCACCCCCGATCAGGCCGAAGAACTGGCCGATCTGGGCAACCTGATCTCGGACGTCATTGCGGAAAGCCCCAATGAGGTGTTCCTGATCGAAGGTCACACTGACGCCGTGGGCAATGCCGCCTATAACCTCGCGCTGTCCGACCGCCGTGCGGAATCGGTGGCGCTGGCCCTGACCGAGTATTTCGACGTTCCGCCGGAAAACATGGTCGTGCAGGGGTATGGCGAAAGCGACCTGAAGATCCGCACCCTTGACGCCGAACGCGAGAACCGCCGCGCCGCCGTGCGCCGCATCACCTCGCTGCTTCAAACCGCAGAACTTCAGTAAGTCAGGTTTACGATTTGTTAACGGGCGCCCCGGCCATTGGTCGGGGCGCTCTGTTTTTGCGCTCGGTTCTTGGGCGCAGGCGCGTGTTGCCGCGCGCCTGTCGCTCTCCGCCGCGCCTCCGTCTGTGCGTTTGCGCAGACCCCCGCCGCAGGGGCTTGCCGCATAGCCGCGCGCGCTTAGGTGCACATCCAGATACATGTCAGCCAGAGGAGCCTTCATGGCACAGACAGACCTATTCACCCCGATCAGCTTTGGCCGGATCGAAGCCGCCAACCGCGTCATCATGGCGCCGCTCACCCGCAACCGCGCCCAAGACCCCGACGGCGTGCCCAATGACCTGATGGTCGACTATTACCGCCAGCGCGCCGGGGCCGGTGTTATCATCACCGAAGCCACGCAGATCTCCCCCGAGGGTAAGGGCTACGCGTGGACGCCGGGCATTCACAGCGACGCGCAGGTCGCGGGCTGGAAGAAGATCACCGACGCCGTGCACGAGGCGGGCGGCAAGATCGTGCTTCAGCTGTGGCATGTGGGGCGGATCTCCCATGTCTCGCTCCAGCCCGACGGGCAGAAGCCGGTCGCACCCTCCGCCATTGCCGCCGAGGTGCAGACCTTTGACGGCACGCAGATGGTTGATGTCTCGGAGCCGCGCGCGCTGGAGCGCGAGGAAATCCCGCGCGTGATCGCCGATTACCGCAAGGCCGCCGAAAACGCGAAAGCCGCCGGGTTCGACGGGGTCGAGGTGCACGCCGCCAATGGCTACCTGCTCGACCAGTTCCTGCGTGACGGGTCCAACACCCGTGACGACGATTACGGTGGCTCGATCGAAAATCGCACGCGACTGCTTTTCGACGTGCTCGACGCCGTGACCGATGTCTGGGGGCCGCATCTGGTGGGGCTGCGCCTGTCGCCCTTCTCCAATGCCAACGGCATCTCGGACAGCGATCCGATGCCGCTGTTCCGGCACGTGGTCGAAGGGCTCGCCCCCTATGATCTGGCCTTCCTGCACATGGTCGAAGGTCAGACCGGCGGGTCGCGGGATCTGGAGGGCGCCAATTCCATCGCCGATCTGCGCAAGCTGTTCCGGGGCGCCTATATCGCCAATAACGGCTACGACCGCGAAAAAGGCATCGAGGCCGTGGCCTCGGGCGCGGCGGATGCGGTGGCCTATGGCCGCCCGTTCATCGCCAACCCCGATCTGCCGGAGCGCCTGAAACAGGACGCGCCGTTGAACGATCCCGACCCCGCGACCTTCTACGGTGGCGGCGCCGAAGGCTACACGGATTATCCGACCCTGAACGCCGAAAAAGCCGCCTGATCCGACGGCGCAGCCTTGAAGCAAAGCCCGTCCGCATCGCGGGCGGGCTTTGTTTATTAAGGAATGAGCGATGTTACCCATGGGTAAGCTTGCGCGGGTGAGCGTCCGGGTAAGGTGGTGCGGGTAAGGTCGCATGGGTAAGGTGCCACGCCGCCCCGCACCCGCCCGCGAACAAGGCGAAGCCGCGCGGGCGAGCGCCTGCCCGTCCCCACGGGCTGGCGCTTTGTCACCTCGCGCTGACCTCTGGGCGAGGAGGAGCACGTCACCATAAAGCACACCCGCTCACCCGTAGCAGCGCCACCCCACGGGCAGGCTACTGTTGCGCCCGGAGTGTCTATGTCTCGCAAGCTCGGAACTGCACGCCACCGCGCGCGAACAAGCGTAGCGCGCCGCTCACCCGCAGGAGCGCCATCCCACGGGCAGGCTCCTGCTGCGCGCAACCGCCCGGCACAGGATGCTAACGCCACGTTAAGGTGCCGTTCGCCCACGTCCGAACCGCGCGGTGTCACCGTCGTGGCTAAGCCCCCGGCGGGAAAGCGGGTCCGTCCGTGGGCTGGGGTGTGATCTGCACGCTGCGGGGCGGGTCTGCGGGCGGCCCGCGCTGCTATGAGCGCGCGAAGTTGCCTTGTATCCGGTCCCGCGCTCCGGCAAAGTTGATGAAATCCCGCAGCCGCGCTCTGGTTGACGGCAGGGGGCGCAACCCCCAGATGTTGATCAGTCCGGAGAGGGCCACACGGTTGCCGCCAGTCGGGGCCTGCGCCCTCTTGCACAAGAGGAAAGACAATGAACGAGCCCCTGAGCCACAGCTACCCGGTACTGCCGCTGCGCGATATCGTGGTCTTCCCCCATATGATCGTCCCGCTGTTCGTGGGGCGCGACAAATCCGTTCGCGCGCTCGAAGAGGTGATGAAGGACGACAAGCAGATCCTGCTGTCGAGCCAGATCGATCCCTCCATCGACGATCCCACCCCCGAGGGCATCTATTCGGCAGGCGTGCTGGCCAATGTCCTGCAACTGCTGAAACTGCCCGACGGCACCGTGAAGGTGCTGGTCGAGGGGCGGCAGCGCGTGCGCATCACCGGCTTTGTCGAAAATGACTCGTTCTTCGAGGCCAGCGCCGAGCCGGTCGAGGAAGAACTGGGCGATGCCGACACGATCGAGGCGCTGACCCGGTCGGTCGCCGAGGAATTCGAGCGCTACGCCAAGGTCAAGAAGAACGTCCCCGAGGAAGCGCTCGCCGCCGTGTCGGAGACCCGCGACGCGCCGAAGCTGGCTGACCTCGTGTCCGGCCATCTGGGCATCGAAGTGGGCCAGAAGCAGGAGCTTCTCGAAACCCTGTCGGTCGCGGAGCGGCTGGAGAAGGTCTATGCGCTGATGCAGGGCGAAATGTCGGTCCTGCAGGTCGAGAAGAAGATCAAGACCCGCGTCAAAAGCCAGATGGAGCGCACCCAGCGCGAATACTATCTGAACGAACAGATGAAGGCGATCCAGAAGGAACTGGGCGACGGTGAGGACGGCCAGAACGAGGTCGCCGAACTGGAGCAGAAGATCGCCGACACGAAGCTGTCGAAAGAGGCGCGCGAGAAGGCTGAGGCCGAGGTCAAGAAGCTCAAGAACATGAGCCCGATGAGCGCCGAGGCGACCGTCGTGCGCAACTATCTCGACTGGATGCTGTCGATTCCGTGGGGCAACAAATCCCGCGTCAAAAAGGATCTGACCCGCGCGCAGAAGGTGCTCGACGACGATCACTACAGCCTTGAGAAGGTCAAGGAACGCATCGTCGAATATCTCGCCGTGCAGCAGCGCTCGAAGAAGCTGAAAGGCCCGATCATGTGCCTTGTCGGCCCTCCGGGTGTTGGCAAGACCTCGCTGGGCAAGTCGGTGGCGAAGGCCACGGGCCGCGAATTCATCCGCATCAGCCTGGGTGGTGTGCGCGACGAATCCGAGATCCGCGGTCACCGCCGGACCTATATCGGCTCCATGCCCGGCAAGATCATTCAGGCGCTGAAAAAGGCCAAGACGACGAACCCGCTGATCCTTCTCGATGAGATCGACAAGATGGGGCAGGATTTCCGGGGCGACCCGGCCAGCGCGATGCTTGAGGTGCTCGACCCCGAGCAGAACGCGAGCTTCGTCGATCACTATCTGGAGGTCGAATATGACCTGTCGGATGTGATGTTCCTGACCACGGCCAACAGTTATAACATGCCGGGGCCGTTGCTGGACCGGATGGAGATCATCAGCCTCGCCGGGTATACCGAGGACGAGAAACGCGAAATCGCCAAGCGGCACCTGCTGCCCAAGCAGATCGCCAATCACGGGCTGCGCAAGAACGAGTTCGCCCTGTCGGACGAGGCGCTGACCGAGATGATCCGCACCTATACCCGCGAGGCGGGCGTGCGGAACCTTGAGCGCGAGATCGCGAAGCTGGCCCGTAAAGCGGTGACCCGGATCGTCAAGAAGGAGGCCGACGCTGTCGAAGTGGCGCCCGAGATCCTTGAGGATATGCTGGGCGTGCCCCGCTACCGCTACGGTCTGGCCGAGAAGGAAGACCAGATCGGCGTGGTGACCGGGCTGGCTTGGACCTCCGTCGGGGGGGATCTGTTGCAGATCGAGGCGCTGCGCCTGCCGGGCAAGGGCCGGATGAAGACCACCGGTAAGCTGGGCGACGTGATGAAGGAATCGATCGATGCCGCGTCGAGCTATGTCCGCTCCATCGCGCCGTCGATCGGGGTGAAGCCGCCGCGCTTCGACACGATGGACATCCACGTCCACGTGCCCGATGGCGCGACGCCGAAAGACGGGCCCTCGGCCGGTCTGGCGATGGTGACCTCCATCGTGTCGGTGCTGACGCAGATCCCGATCCGCAAGGATATCGCCATGACCGGCGAGGTGTCGCTACGCGGCAACGCCATGCCCATCGGCGGGTTGAAGGAGAAACTGCTCGCAGCCCTGCGCGGCGGCATCAAGACGGTGCTGATCCCGCAGGAAAACGAGAAGGATCTGCCGGAGATCCCCGACAACGTGAAGGAAGGCTTGACCATCATCCCGGTCAGCCATGTCCGCGAGGTGCTGGAGCACGCGCTGGTGCGCAAGCCCGAACCCATCGAATGGGACGAGGCTGCCGAGGAAGCCGCCGCACAGGCGACGCTGGCCGCCGCGCGCAACGAGACCTCCCACGGGGTCGGCCCCGCGCATTGATCGCGCCGCTCTGACGATAGAAAGCCCCCCGCAATGCGGGGGGCTTTTTTGTTAGGGAATTAGAAAATCGTTGTAATAAGCACGCGCGGTTATAGGCTTGAAGCACGTTTTGGCTCAGATTTGATTTTTATGGAATCTAATTACAGCAGATTAACACCGGTAGTCGATTTCGGGAAAAAGCAGCCTCGGAAGCACAAGGTTGCGCGGCTGATCGAAGTTTGTAGGGCGCATCAGATACCTGTTCGTCAACGTCTAACGGCGCAGGGGAACCTTACTCCCGGCTTTGCGACGCGCTACCAGCCAGAATTCTTGGGCGCATTCGTCAGTATCTGTCAGATATATTCAGATTCACGATTCTTATTTCCGGCTCGTCAGGTTTTGGTACTAATGCTTGATAATGGTATCACTCCTTGTCGCGCTAATAGGTTCACCGAACCTATTGTAATTCGATTGTCGGCTGGAATTCTGCTCCGTTAGCTTACATGAGCAGCCGCATCACACTTAAGGTTCGTCTCAAGCGCTGACGTTCTACCAAGGGCGCTATATCAATCGTTGTGCGTGACGCTATTCTCGAAACTCCGCTTTCCCCCCGCGCGGGCTGTTGTTAGCCTCTCTTCAGATTGCTCCAACCCCGCGAGGATGCAGATGGCGAGCCGCCCCAAGAAGACCCCCGAGACCAAGTCCGACCCTGTGCGCGAGGCGAAGACGCCCGTGGCCGCGCCGGATGTGACCGTCGTGGCGGCCGAGCCGGTTGTGGCCGGGCCGGAATTGAAGAAGCCTGCGCTGATCGACCGGGTGGTCGAACGGTCGGGGGGCAAGAAGCGGGATGTGAAGCCGGTGGTCGAGGCGATGCTCGACGTGCTGGGGCAGGCGCTCGACAATGGGGAGGAGCTGGTCCTGCCGCCCTTGGGCAAGGTGAAGGTCACGCGCCGCAAGCCGCTGGCCAATGGCGAAGTGCTGACCGCCCGCATCCGCCGCACCGGCGCGGCCAAGGGCGACCCCATCGCGCAGACGCCCACGACCGAGGCCGACGAAGGCTGACAGGCGGGCCGGGGGCGATCCCGGTCGGGTGCCTTGGCCCCCGGCGCGGGGGTGGTCGCGCCCGGCATCAGCAGTGACATCGCCGTCTGCGGTGACCCTGCGGTGACCCTGCGGCGGCCCGTGCGCGACGCATTTTCCTGCAGAACGGGTCTTGCACAGGCGGGCCAAGATCGCTAAATCGCTCGCCACAGGGTGATTAGCTCAGTGGTAGAGCGCTTCGTTCACATCGAAGATGTCAGGAGTTCAAATCTCTTATCACCCACCATTATTCCTTTGAAAGGTCTCGATTTTATCGGGGCCTTTCTTCGTTTTACAAGGTGGGTTCCGGTCGCGGCTCAGTCGAGGGCGATGTCCTGCTGCAAGGCGCCGCTGGCGCGGTCGTAGATCAGGATGCGCTGATCGTCCGTCACCACGGCGATCCAGCCTTGGCCGAATGTCACCGCCTCGGCGCGGGTGTCTGCGGGCAGGGTCACCCGTTCGGGCAGTTGGGGTAGGGGGGATGTGGTCGCGGCGGGCGCATCCGGGCTGGCGGGCGCGGTCAGGCGGATGGTAAGGACCACCGTGATGATCCCGATGCCGAGGATCATGACCGCAAGCAGGGCGATGACCAGCCCTTTCAATAGGCGCAGGCTCGTCGGGAGCGCCGCCGTATCCGCCATCTGAGAGGAAGGTTCCTGCATGTCCGACACGTCCCGCTTGATCCAGGTCGAGATCGCCGCCGATCCGCCGTCCCGACTTGATAAGGCACTGGCCCGCGATGTGCCAGAGAGCGCCGCCTTGAGCCGGTCGCGTCTGGCGCGGCTGATTGCCGAGGGTCAGGTGGCGCGGGGCGGTGAGGTTCTGAGCGATCCGCGCGCGCGGGTGGCCGAGGGCGAGGTCATCGCGATCACCCTGCCGCCTGCGGCGGAGGTCGAAACCCGCGCCGAGGCGATCGCGCTCGACATCGTGCATGAAGATGACGCGCTGGTCGTGGTCAACAAGCCTGCGGGCATGGTGACCCATCCCGCGCCGGGCACGCCATCCGGCACGCTGGTCAATGCGTTGCTGCACCATTTCGATGGCAACCTGTCTGGCATCGGCGGGGAGAAGCGCCCCGGCATCGTCCACCGGATCGACAAGGACACGTCGGGGCTGCTTGTCGTGGCGAAAAGCGACGCGGCCCATCACGGGCTGGCGGCGCAGTTCGAGAAACACAGCGCCGAACGGCTCTACCGGGCGGTCACGCACCGCGCGCCGGACCCCGCCGATCCGCGTCTGCGCGGGCTACGCGGCGTGTCGTTCGAGCCGGGCGGCATCATCAAGATCACCACCGGGCTGGCGCGGCACCGCACCGACCGTCAGAAACAGGCGGTGCTGTTCAATGCCGGGCGCCATGCAGTGACGCGAGTTACGGTGGTGGAGCGGTTTGGCGATCCGGTGGGGGCCGGGCTGGTGGAATGCCGTCTGGAAACCGGGCGCACCCATCAGATCCGGGTGCATCTGGCCCATTGCGGGCACGGGCTGATCGGTGATCCGACCTATGGCGGGCAGCGCAAACCGTCGGCCAAGGCGCTGGGCGAGGCGGCGGCCGCCGCGTTGGCAGCCTTCCCGCGTCAGGCGCTGCATGCCGCGACGCTGGGATTCGAGCACCCGGTCAGCGGCGAATGGATGCGGTTCGAAGCGCCGCTGCCGCAGGATATGCAGGATCTGCTAACGGCGCTGCGGGCGGGTCAATAGGGGCCGTCCCGGGCGGGGCGCTGGCGGATCGGGGCCACGCCCCCGCAGCGCCCTATCGCACGGGAAATGACCTTGTTCGGGGAATGGTGCGCAAACGGCGTCCCGATTGTGCGCGTCACGGCCATGTGAAAGGCCGTCACATTAATTGTCATTTTACACACTCATCCCCATATCTCAGCATGAACCGGGACGAACGCCGGGAACCTGAACCATTCCGTTCAGTTAATCACACAGACCTTCGCCCGAAGGGTGGCTCGACCGAGCGCAGCTTCGGGGCTCCGCGAAAGGGGGACCGACATGGCCAATTACGGAAATCTTCCCGCACCGTCACCCGAGGGCGGGCTGAACCGCTATCTGCAGGAAATCCGCCGCTTCCCGATGCTGGAACCGGAGCAGGAATACATGCTGGCAAAGCGCTGGGTGGATCATCAGGACACCGACGCGGCGCATCAGATGGTTACGAGCCATCTGCGGCTCGCCGCGAAAATCGCGATGGGCTATCGCGGCTATGGCTTGCCGCAGGCTGAGGTGATTTCAGAGGCGAATGTGGGCCTGATGCAGGCGGTGAAGCGATTCGACCCTGAGAAGGGGTTCCGCCTTGCGACCTATGCGATGTGGTGGATCCGCGCCTCGATCCAGGAATATATCCTGCGGTCGTGGAGCCTTGTGAAACTGGGCACCACCTCGGCGCAGAAGAAGCTGTTTTTCAACCTGCGCAAGGCCAAGGCCCGGATCGGCGCGCTGGAAGAGGGCGATCTGCGCCCGGAAAACGTCAAACAGATCGCCAACGACCTGAACGTGACCGAGGATGAGGTCATTTCGATGAACCGGCGGATGTCGGGGGGCGATGCGTCGCTCAACGCCACTGTGGGATCGGATGGCGACACCACGACGCAATGGCAGGACTGGCTGGAGGACGAAGACAGCGATCAGGCCGAAGCCTATGCCGAAAGCGACGAGATGAACGTGCGTCTGACGTTGCTGACCGAGGCGATGGACGTGCTCAACGATCGTGAGAAGAACATCCTCGAACAGCGGCGCCTGCGCGATGAGCCGATGACGCTGGAGGAGCTTTCGGGTGAATACGACGTCAGCCGGGAGCGTATCCGTCAGATCGAGGTGCGCGCGTTCGAGAAGCTGCAAAAGCGGATGACCGAACTGGCCCGCGAAAAGGGGATGGTGCCCGAGCCGGCGTAAGCGCGCGCTTTGGTTCGGTGCGGCGCGCGAGCCCTGCACACCACCCCGCCATGACCCGACACAGAACGCCGCTCCCCGCCGGGGCGGCGTTTTCCGTTTCAATTCAAGCGCGGGCGACTATGGTGGCGGCAACATCCCTACCGAGGAGACCGTGATGTCCGAACCCGTCAGATGGGGCGTGCTGGGTGCCGCCAATTTTGCATTGCAGCACATGGCCCGTGCCATTCACGCCGCCGAGGGCGCAGAATTCGCCGCCATCGCCACATCGAGCGCAGCCAAGGCGGAGCCGTTTCGTGCCTTTGCCCCCGGTGTGCGGGTGCATGACAGCTACGACGCGCTGCTGGCGGACCCGGAGATCGACGCGATCTATATTCCGCTGCCGAACCACCTGCATGTCGAATGGACGCAGAAGGCCGCCCGCGCGGGCAAGCATGTTTTGTGCGAAAAGCCCATCGCCATGACCGCCCCTGAGATCGATCAGTTGATCGCCCTGCGCGACGAAACCGGGCTGGTCATCGCCGAGGCATTCATGATCGTGCATCACCCGCAATGGACCTGCGTGCGCGATATGCTGGACGCCGGAGAGGTTGGCACGCTGCGCCATGTCGATGTCGCGTTTTCGTTCAACAACCCCGATCCGGGCAATATCCGCAACCGGGTCGAGGCGGGCGGCGGCGTGCTGCCGGATATCGGGGTCTATGCCTTTGGCGGCGTGCGCTATGCCACCGGGCAGGAGCCAGAGGCCGTGATGGCGCGCTGGAAGGTCGAGAACGAGGTCGACACGTTCGTGCAGGTCTGGGCCGATTTCCCCGGCTTTACCTATGGCGGGACCGTGTCGACCCGGCTCGCCCCGCGGCAGGAGGTGACGTTTCAGGGCGACCGGGGCAGCATCCGCATGAGCGCGCCGTTCAATCCGACGGTGTTCGGCGAGGCGCGGGTGGAGTTGCACCGCGATGGCCAGCAGGCGGAGGTGCGGCGGTTCACCTCGGACAATCATTATGTGTTGCAGGTCGAGGCCTTTGGCCGCGCGGTGCGCGGGGGCGACGCCTATGCGGTGCCGCTGGAATTTTCGCGCGGCACCCAGGCGATGATCGATCAGGTCAAGGCTGCCGCGGTCCAGATGTGACGCGGGGCGTGCGGGGGCGGACGACGCGGGGCAGTTGCGTGGCGGCGGCGACCCGGTTGCGGCCCGCGCGCTTGGCCCGATAGAGCGCCTGATCCGCCGCCGCGATCAGCGATGCGGCATCGGGCACGGCGCCGGAGCCTGCGGGGATCGGCAGCACGCCCACCGAAATGGTCTGATGCAGGATCGGGCCGGGCCGGGCCGCTGCGGGCGGGGCGATGAGCACCGGCGCGGCGGCGATGCGGGCGCAAAGCCGTTCCGCCGCGCTGCGCGCCGCGCCATCGCTGGTTTCCGACAGCAGCACCAGAAATTCGTCCCCGCCGATCCGTGCGGCGACATCGCCGGTGCGCAGGTTGGCGCGCAGCAGGTCGGCCACCACGCATAGCACCCGGTCGCCGGTGGGGTGGCCGTGGCGGTCGTTGATCTGTTTGAACCGGTCGAGATCCAGCAGCAGCACGGCAAATCCGCGCCGCATACCGCCAGAGCCCGCGCGCAGGGCGTCGAGATGTTCCAGCGCGTAACGCCGGTTATAAAGCCCGGTCAGCGAATCGGTATAGGCGGCGCGCAGCCCGTCGCGCAGCCGGGCGCGGCTGCGGTCATCGCGGTGCTTGCGTGCGAACTGGGCACGCAGCCGCAGGGCAAGCTCGCGCGGGTCTATCGCATCGGCCAGCACCTCGGCGGCGCCAAGGTCCAGCGCCATCGCCGCTGTATCCGTCTGCTCGGCGGGCAGGGTGACGAGGAGTTTCGAGAAGCGTAATTCACAGCGGCTGCGCAGCTCGGCCAGAAGCGGTAGGGCGCTGCCCTGTTCGGGCTGCGGCGCGATGACCAGCAGGTCGGGCGCGCGGGCGGGATCGGCCAAGGTCAGCGCCTGCTCGCGGGTCATGGCGGTCAGCGGCCACGGCAGGTGCGGGCGCAGCGCCTGCTGCCAGATCAGCGCCTGCGCGGGGGTGGCACCGACCAGCGCCACGCGTCCCTGCAATGCGGGCTCCGTCACCGGGGGCGTATCAAAGCTGTCGCTGGCGCGGCGGGCTGGCAGGCGAGGGCGCTCCGGCGGCGTGAAGGGGGGCGGCGTGGAGGTTTGGGGCGGAAGGCCGGGGCTCGCCAGCCCGGCGGGCGTGGCGCGGGAATGGACCGGCGCGGCGGGGGTGAAGGGGGTGACCGGCTCCGCCATCGCGAACAGGTCCGGACCATCGCCGCGCAGGGTCAGCTCCTCCTCCATATGACGCAGGCGGACCAAGGAGCGCAGCCGCGCGAGCAGCAACGCATCGCCGGGTTCGGCCATGACATCGGTCGCCCCGGCCTCCAACGCGCGCAGGCGCAGGTCGGGCGGATCGGGATCGGTGAGCACGATGACGGGCAAATCCGCGCTGACCGGCCAGCGCCGCAATTCCCGGCAAAGCCGCAGCGCCGTGTCCGTGGGATCGGACCTGCTGCGCTTGGCGCCTTTTGCAGAGGGGGCAGCAGGGGCTGGCCTGTCCGTCGGCGCGGTCCGTAGCGAGATCAGCAGTAGATCGGGAAGCGCGGCCCGCAGCATCCGCACCCCATCGCGCAGCGACGCGGCCAGCTGGACGTCATAGCAGGCGCGCGACAGCTTGACGTTCAGGGCGATCCGGTTGATTTCGACCGGGTCGATGATGAGGATGCGTCCTGGCACCGATACCTCCGGCAACTGCCCGTCGCGCGGCCCGGATGGGCCAGTCTGCGTTGCCGGAACGGTCCGGCGGCCTGCGCGCGGCGAGCGACATGGCTGACCCGATCTTGATGCGCCCGCGATGGTTAAGATTGTGTTGCGATCGCGGAAACTATTCTGAAGGAGCGGTAAATGACCCCCGAACATGCCGAAACGATTGCCCTGAGGGCGCTGGGCTGGATCGCGGCCGAAGACGGGCTGCTGGAGGTGTTCATGGGCGCGACCGGGCTGGGGCTCGACGATCTGCGTGGCGCGGGGGATGCGCCTGAAACGCTGGCCTCGGTGCTGGATTTCCTTGTGATGGACGACAGGTGGGTCATCGGCTTCTGCGACGCGGCGCAGCTGAGCTACGAGACCCCGATGCAAGCGCGCGCCGCATTGCCGGGCGGGCAATTGCCGCATTGGACGTGACGGTGCCTGCGCCGCAGCCGCTGCGCGCCATTCTGTTCGACAAGGACGGCACGCTGTTTGATTTCCAGCGCACATGGGGCGCGGCGTTGAGCGACCTGATGATGGCGCTCGCGCGCGAGGGGGGCGGCGACCCCGAACAGGTGGCGCGGGTGACCGGGGTCGATCCCGTCGCGCGCCGGGTTCTGCGCGACAGCCCGCTGGTGGCGGGCACGCAGGCCGAGACGATGGCGCTTCTGCGGCCATTGCTGAGCCTGCCCGATCATGTGCTGCTGGCGCGGATGGCTGCGATGGCGGAACAGGTGGAGCCGGTGCCCGCCGTCGCGCTTGCGCCGCTGTTCGACCGGCTGCGCGGGGCAGGCTATCTGCTGGGCATTGCGACCAACGATCAGGAGGACGCGACACGCCAGCAACTGGCGCGGCTGGGCGTGGCCGACCGGTTCGAGCGGATCATCGGCGCGGATAGCGGCCACGGCGCCAAGCCCGCCCCCGGCATGTGCCATGCCTTTGCCGCCGGGCTGGATCTGCCCAGCGCAGAGGTGGTGATGGTCGGCGACAGCACCCATGACCTGCGCGCGGGGCGGGCGGCGGGGATGCCGGTGGTCGCGGTGCTGACCGGGTTGGCGGAGGCCGATGATCTGGCCGCCGAGGCCTGTGCCGTGCTGGACGATATTGGCGCGCTGCCCGCATGGCTGGGTCTGCCGCCCGTCTGATCCGCCTTTGTGCGCGGCGACTTGGCGTCAATTCGGTGTTCCTTAACCTGTGGTCCGTAGGGTGTGGGCTGCAGGAATTAGGGGAATGGAATGCACGGGCTCATCAATCGGGCGATCCAGTGCTTTGTCACGGATACCTATGGCACGCGCCTGTGGACGCAGATCAGCCGCGATGTCGGTCTGGGCCCGCATGGGTTCGAAGCCATGCTCACCTATGATGATGCGCTGACCCATGCGGTGCTGCGCCACGCGGCGGAGCAGTTGAACAAGCCCGAGATCGCGCTGCTGGAGGATCTGGGCACCTATCTGTGCACCGGCACCGGCAGTCGCCTGCGGCGTCTGCTGCGGTTCGGGGGCGATACGTTCGAGGAATTTCTGCATTCGCTCGACGATCTGCCGGACCGGGCAAAGCTGGCCCTGCCGGATCTGGATGTGCCGGGGCTGGAACTCTCGGATCTGGGCGACGGGTGTTATTGGCTGCTGGTGCGGCACCGGCTGCCACGCTCCGCCGCGTTGATCAGCGGGGTGTTGCGGGCGATGGCCGATGATTACGGCGCGCTGGTGCTGCTGGAGCCGCTGGCCGGGCCGAAATACATGCCCGATGGCGCACCGCTGACGGGGCCGTCGCCCCCTGTGGGGGAGGCGGCGGGGGCGTTGCGGGGCCGGGTGACGGATATGCCGCCGGCGGCGACGGGCGCGCCGGTGTCCGCGCCGGTGTCCGAGCCGACGGGCGGTATGCCGCCTGCGCCGATGGCTGATCCCACGCCCGACATGTCGGCCGAGCCGATGGGTGATCCGACGTCCGCGCCGCTGATCGCGCGCGAGCCGGGTTCGGCCTTTCCCCACGTTGGCAGCCGCACCCTGCGCTATGTCACGGTGATCGAAATCAGGTTGCTGGATACGACATTTCATCAGGGGCGAAGTTTCTCGCTGGCCGGGATTTGCGAAACGGCGGAGCCTGACGGGGTGGAGCCTGCGCCATGACGTCCGGCACCCCTGAGGAGGCCCGCCGCCCGTCCGAAGCTGGACCGGACGGCAGGGAGCGGCGACCGGCGCCGTTGGGCGGGGGCGCGACTGTGCGCGGAGCGGGCCCGCAGGCGGGGCGGGATGCGCCCCTGCGTGGGTCGGCAGAGCAGGGCGCACGGGGATGTGCGGATGAGGCGGCGGGTCTGCCTGCGCCGCAGCTTTCGGCGCGGGCGATGGATCTGTTGATGCCGATGCATCTGCGCGTCGATGCCTGCGGCACCATCACCAGTGTCGGCCCGACATTGCAGAGGATCTGCGCCGAGACGCCATTGCCCGGGCGCGACTTTTTCGATGTGTTCACGCTGCGGCGTCCGCAGGGGGTGCGCGATGTCGCGGGGCTGTTGCGGGCGGACGGGCGGCTGAGCCTTGGCTTTCGCACCGGCGCGCGCACGAGTTTCAAAGGCTTGGCCGTGCCGCTGGGCACGGGGGCGGGCGCGCTGGTCAATCTGGGCTTCGGGATTTCGGTGGTGGAGGCCGTGCGCCAATACGCCCTGAGCAATTCGGATTTCGCGGCGACGGATCTGGCTGTCGAACTGCTCTATCTGGTGGAGGCGAATACCGCCGCGCTGGAAGAATCCCGGCGGCTGAACCTGCGGCTGCAAGGCGCCAAAAGCGCTGCCGAAGCGCAGGCCATCACCGATACGCTGACCGGACTTGGCAACCGGCGCGCGATGGATGAGGTCCTGACCCGGTTGGAGGAGGCGGGCCGCGGCTTTGGCCTGATCCATCTGGATCTGGATTTTTTCAAGGATGTGAATGACCGGCTGGGCCATGCGGCAGGCGATGCGGTGCTGCAACATGTGGGGCGCGTGCTGGTCGAGGAAACCCGCGGCGAGGATATCGTGACGCGGGCGGGCGGCGATGAATTCATCCTTATTTTCCCGCGTGTTACGGATGACACGGTGTTGCGCCAACTGGCGCTGCGGATCATCGCCCGGATCGAAAAGCCGATCCCGCATGGCGATCAGCAGTGTCTGATCTCGGCCAGCGCGGGCATTGCGGTGTCGCGGGGGATCGGCAGCGTGGCGCAGGTGCTGCTGGATGCCGACCGCGCGCTCTACGCGTCAAAGGCGCGCGGGCGGGCGCAGGCGACCGTCGCATCCGCGACGCCGTGACTGCCGCGCCGGGCGGCGGGCTGGGGCGGTGGCCGGGGCGCGAGGCTGTCGGGGGGAAGCCGACAAATCGCCTGTTGCGGTCGCAGCCGGGCCGGGGAAACCTGTCATGGCGAAGGGCGAAGGGCGAAGGGCGAAGGGCGAAGGGCGAAGGGCGAAGGGCGAAGGGCGAAGGGCGAAGGGCGAAGGGCGAAGGGCGAAGGGCGAAGGGCGAAGGGCGAAGGGCGAAGGGCGAAGGGCGAAGGGCGAAGGGCGAAGGGCGAAGGGCGAAGGGCGAAGGGCGAAGGGCCGTCTGCGCGTGGCGAAACCGGCACAGCGGGCGGATTGCGGTCGGGGACGCTTGACCGCGCGGGGCCGGGCCGCCATCCCGGATACCCAGATGCCGCACGCCATTCCGGCACGGCCCGGACCAAGGACGCAGCGATGGACCCCCGCAAGCTGGAAATGACCGTGTTGATGACGCCTGACATGGCGAATTTCAGCGGCAAGGTGCATGGCGGCGCTTTGTTGAACCTGCTCGACCGGGTCGCGTTTTCCTGTGCCTCGCGCTATTCGGGGCGCTATGCGGTGACGCTTTCCGTCGATCAGGTGATGTTCAAGGAGCCGATCAATGTGGGCGAACTGGTGACGTTTCGCGCCAGCATCAACCATACGGGCCGCACCTCCATGGAGGTCGGCATCCGGGTGGAGGCGCAAGACATTCGCGCAGGCAGTTCGCGGCACACCAATTCCTGCTATTTCACGATGGTCGCGATGGATGATGATGGCCGCCCGGCGGAAGTGCCCGCGCTGACCATCGAAACCGAAGTGGAGCGCTGCCGCCACGGCGCCGCCGAAATCCGCCGCAAACTGCGCCGTCAGATCGCGGACGAGTTGGAGCGCGCAACCAGCGGGCGCTAGATCTGCTTTCCCTCCTTTCTGAGTTCTGAAAGAAGCGCGCACGTCGCGCCCGGCCTTTGGCGACATTGCCCAAGGCCCGGCCCGCGGCGCGCAGATCAGACCCCAGCAAGGAACACAGCATGGCCGAACGGCACTTCGTATATCCTGGAATGAAACTGCCGTTTGCGCTGCTGGTCGTCTGCTTTGCCGCGTGGGGCGTGGCGGCGAACATGACCGATCCGCTGGTGCAGGTGTTTTCGCGGGTGTTTTCGATGAGCACGCTGCAGGCATCGCTGGTGCAATTCGCCTATTACGGCGCGTATTTCTGTCTGGCCCTGCCTGCCGCCTTCATCAACCGCCGGTTTTCCTACCGGACCGGCGTGCTGACCGGGCTGGGGTTGGCGATCCTTGGGGCGTTTTTGTTCTATCCGGCCTCGATCGCGATGACCTACGGGTATTTCCTCCTGGCGCTGTTCACGCTGGCGGGCGGGCTGTCGATCCTTGAAACCTCGGCCAATCCGTTCGTCATTGCGATGGGGCCCGAGGACAACGCGACGCGGCGGCTGAATTTTGCGCAGGCGTTCAACCCGGTGGGCACCAATATCGGGGTGTTTTTGTCAGCGGCGCTGATCCTGCCGAACCTCAACACGGCAAGTTCCGAGGAGCGCGCGGCGCTGGGCGCGGAGGCGCTGCTGGCGATCCGCTCCGACGAGTTGCAGGCGGTGATGCTGCCCTATGTCGGCTTTGCCTTTGTTTTGGTGGCGATCTGGATCGCCATCGCCCTGCGCCCCATGCGCACGCGGCAGGAGGCGGCGGGCGGCAATGTGGCGTTTGGTGCGACCCTGCGGCGGCTGCTGGGCAACCGGCATTACACGTTCGGGGTGGTGGCGCAGTTTTTCAACGTGGCGGCGCAGACCTGCACATGGACCTTTACCCTGCAATACGTGATGGCCGCGCTGGGCGTGAACGAGGCGGGCGCGGGGTGGTATTTGCAGGCCTCGCTGATCGTGTTTCTGATCTCGCGCTTTGTGATGACATGGGCGATGGGGCTGGTGCGCCCGGCGTTGCTGTTGACCGTGATGGCGCTGTCGGGCAGCGCATTGAGCCTCATCGCCGTGGTGGTGCCGGGTGTGCCGGGGGTCTGGGCCGTGGTGGCGCTGTCGGTGTCGTTGTCGCTGATGTTCCCGACGATCTACGGGCTCGCGCTGCATGGGCTGGGCGAGGATACCAAGTTTGGCGCGGCGGGGCTGGTCATGGCGATCCTTGGCGGCGCGCTGATGCCGATGGTGCAGGGCGCGCTGCTGGACGGGTTCGGCCCGGCGCTGTCCTATATCGTGCCGGGTTTATGTTTTCTGGTGATCGCGGCCTACGGCGTGTTCGATCTGTCGCGGGGCGCGGCGCGGCGGGTCTGAGCGCCCGCTTTGCCAGCAGGCCGGTGCGGCGCGTGCGCGGTTTGGCGTGAAATTTGCTGTGTCTTTTGCCAATTCGGAGCCGAGTGCTAGACTTGGCCGGGAGCAGACGCTAAGCATCCCTCGGTTAGCGCTAACGGCATGAGTGGTGCATCTTGCGCCATTGCCCAAGATAGACGGAGCGAGCCCGCATGGTTTCACGCGTCATTCCGGTCGATGCGTTCGATCTGGTGATTTTCGGCGGCACGGGTGATCTGGCCCGACGCAAGATCCTTCCGGGGCTGTATCGGCGCCTCGCCGCGGGGCAAATCCCGCCGGAGGCCCGGATCATCGGTGCGGCCCGGTCCGATATGGACGATGCGGCCTATCGCGAGATGGTGTCGGATGCGCTGGTCGATTTCCTGCCCAAGGGCGAGTTGAACGACGAGACGCGCGCGCAGTTTCTGAGCCTGCTGTCCTATGTCACGATCGACGCCAAGGGCACCGATGGCTGGGCCGAACTGGCCGGGCATATGCGCGACGGCGTGGTGAGCGCGTTCTATTTTTCTGTGGCCCCGTCGCTTTTTGGCGATCTGGCGCAGCGCCTGCATGAGCATGGCGTGGCCGATGAGGGCAGCCGCGTGGTGGTCGAGAAGCCGTTCGGTCATGACCGTGCCTCCGCCAAGGCGCTAAACCGCGATCTGGCCCAGCATTTCGACGAAACGCAGATCTACCGGATCGATCATTATCTGGGCAAGGAAACGGTTCAGAACCTGATGGCCGTCCGTTTTGGCAACGTGCTGTTCGAGCCGCTGTGGAACGCGCAATATGTGGATCACATCCAGATCACTGTGGCCGAAACCGTGGGGGTCGGCGGGCGCGGCAGCTATTACGACAAGTCGGGCGCAATGCGCGACATGGTGCAAAACCACCTGATGCAGTTGCTGTGCCTGATCGCAATGGAACCGCCGTCGCGATTCGACCCCGATGCGGTGCGCGACGAGAAGCTAAAAGTGATCCGCGCTCTCGATCCGGTGGAGCCGCACCATATCGTGCGGGGGCAGTATGATGCGGGGGCGGATACGCCCTCCTACCGGCAGGATGTCGAAGATCCGCGGTCGCTTACCGAAAGCTTCATCGCGCTGCGCACGCATATCTCCAACTGGCGCTGGGCGGGCACTCCGTTTTATCTGCGCACGGGCAAGCGGCTGAAGGCGCGCACCTCGGAGATCGCGGTGGTGTTCAAGGACGCGCCGCATTCGATTTTCGAGGATAGCGAGCGCACCCATCGCAACATCCTGTCGATCCGGTTGCAGCCGAACGAGGGCATGGAACTGGGCGTCACCATCAAGGAACCGGGGCCGGGCGGGATGCGTCTGATCGACGTGCCGCTGGACATGACATTTGCCGATGCGCTGGGCCCGGATGCCGACGATGTGCCCGACGCCTATGAGCGGCTGATCATGGATGTCATTCGTGGCAACCAGACGCTGTTCATGCGCGGCGATGAGGTCGAAGCGGCATGGGCGTGGACCGATCCGCTGATCGAAGGATGGCAACGCCGTGGCGATGTTCCGAAACCTTATGACGTCGGCTCGGTTGGGCCGGATGACGCCCTGATGTTGATGCATCGCGACGGGCGCCGCTGGAGGGAGATCAAGATATGAATATCGTCGAATATTCCGACCGCGAAGCCCTGATGATGGGC
This sequence comes from Pacificitalea manganoxidans, assembly GCF_002504165.1. Taxonomy (GTDB): domain Bacteria; phylum Pseudomonadota; class Alphaproteobacteria; order Rhodobacterales; family Rhodobacteraceae; genus Pacificitalea; species Pacificitalea manganoxidans. Next base: position 2,498,146 of record NZ_CP021404.1, on the reverse strand, counting down.
TTGTCGGACAGTGTGGCCAGCGAATTGCGCGCCGCACTGGCCGCCAATGACACCGCGACGCTCTGCGTGCCCGGCGGCTCCAGCCCCGGACCCGTTTTCGACACGCTGTCGGGCGTCAGCCTTGACTGGGCGCGGGTGGGCGTGGTGCTCAATGACGAACGGCTGGTGCCGGAGACGTCGAGTCGTTCCAACACCCGGCTGATCCGCGAGCGTCTGCTGGTGGAGAAGGCCGCAGTTGCGCGGTTTGTCAGCTTCATCCCCGTGACGGGCGATCCGTCCGATGTGGACGCCGAAGCGCAATCGGAGGCGGTGCGCCCGTGGCTGCCGATCACGACGCTGATTCTGGGCATGGGCGATGACATGCACACCGCGTCCCTGTTTCCCGGGGGCGATAATCTGGAGCGCGCGCTGGAGCAGCGCGATCCGCCGCTGATCACCATGCGGGCCGAGGGCGCGGGCGAAACCCGTATCACCCTGACCGCGCCGGTGCTGCGCGAGGCGATGCATACCCATCTGTTGATCATGGGCGAGGGCAAGCGCGACGCGTTCGAGCGCGCCCGTTCCCTGCCGCCCGAACAGGCACCGATCCGGGCGCTGTTGGCCGAGGCCACCGTGCACTGGGCTGCCTGAGACGACCCCCTACAAGGAGAGCACCCCCATGTGGGACAAGCTGAAAGCCCATCACGCGCAAGTCGCGGACCGATCCATCCTGTCGCTCTTCGAGACGCCCGACCGGGCCACCGGCTTCTCCGCCGAGGCGGGCGCGCTGCTGTTCGATTTCTCCAAGACCAATATCGACGCCGAAGGGCTGTCGCTGTTGATCGATCTGGCGGAGGATGCCGGGCTGGCTGAGCGCCGGGAGGCGATGTTCATCGGCGCGCGCATCAACGAAACCGAAGGCCGCGCTGTCCTGCACACGGCGCTGCGCAATCTGGACGCCACCCCGGTGGAGGTCGACGGCCAGGATGTGATGCCCGAAGTTCTAGAAACGCTCGACCGGATGGAGGCGTTTGCCTCGGACGTGCGCGCAGGCCGGTTCAAGGGGCAGGGCGGGGCGATCACGGATGTGGTCAATATCGGCATTGGCGGTTCCGATCTGGGCCCGGCGATGGCGGCGATCGCGCTGAAACCCTATGCCGACGGGCCGCGCTGCCATTTCGTGTCGAATGTCGATGGCGCGCATATCGCCGATACGCTGCGCGGGCTCGACCCGACCACGACGCTGGTGATCGTGGCGTCGAAGACATTCACCACCATCGAGACGATGACCAACGCCAACACCGCGCGCCGCTGGATGGCCGAGAAGGTCAAAGACCCGGCGGCGCAGTTCGTGGCCCTGTCCACCGCCGCGCGCCGCACCGCCGAGTTCGGCATCGCCGCCGAGCGCGTGTTTGGGTTCGCCGATTGGGTTGGCGGGCGTTATTCGATGTGGGGGCCCATCGGGTTGTCGCTGATGATCGCCATTGGCGGCGGCGATTTCCGCGCCATGCTGCGCGGCGCTCAGGCGATGGACCGGCATTTCCGCACCGCCGCCCCGGCGGAAAACCTGCCCGTGCTGCTGGCGCTGGTGGGGATCTGGCATCACCAGATCTGCGGCTACCCGACCCGCGCGGTGCTGCCCTATGAGCAGCGCTTGGCGCGGCTTCCGGCCTATCTTCAGCAGCTGGAGATGGAGAGCAACGGCAAGCGGGTGTCGATGGATGGCGAAGCGCTGCAGGTCGTGTCGGGCCCTGTTGTCTGGGGGGAGCCGGGCACGAACGGACAGCATGCGTTCTACCAGCTGATCCATCAGGGGACCGAGGTGGTGCCGTGCGAATTCATGTTCGCGGCCAAAGGGTTCGAATCCGATCTGCATTACCAGCATCAATTGCTGGTCGCCAATTGTCTGGCCCAGTCCGAAGCCCTGCTGAAAGGCCGTTCGCTGGACGAGGCCCGCGCGCAGGTGTCGGGCAAGTTCGAGGGCGAGGAGCTGGAGCGGCAGGCGCAGCACCGGGTTTTCCCCGGCAACCGCCCGTCCACCACGCTGGCCTATCCGCAACTGACCCCCGGCGTGCTGGGGCAGATCGTTGCGCTTTATGAGCATCGGGTCTTTGTCGAAGGCGTGGTGCTGGGCATCAACAGCTTTGACCAGTGGGGCGTGGAACTGGGCAAGGAACTGGCGAAATCGCTGGAGCCGATGGTCACGGGCGAGGCCGAGCCAGTGGGCAAGGACAGCTCGACCCGCCTGCTGCTGGACTACGCCAAAGCCAAAGCCTGAGCGCGCCCGCCGCTGGCGGTCTGACGACAAGCGACAAGCCGCGCCTCGGAGCAATCCGGGCGCGGTTTTTGCATGTCGCGCCGGGCAGCGCGCCTATCAGACTGGAAGGTTTTGGAAGCTGGAGCGGGTAACGGGAATCGAACCCGTAACAAGAGCTTGGGAAGCTCGTGTGATACCTTTTCACCATACCCGCGCAGGCCCGTATTTAAGGTTGCTGCGCGGGCAATGCAATCGGTTTTCGCATGCTCAGCGCCGTCTGCGGCGGCGTGTGCGTGTGCCATCGCCGTCACCTGCATTGAAGCGTGGCTCCGGCAGCGGCACGACCGAACGCAGCGTGGCAAACGGTGCGGTGGCGTGGGGGATCGCGTTGGCGGCGACGAAATGTTCCTGAAAGCGGGGTTCGACGGCTGTTTCCACCTTGGTGATACGGCGCACGGTCTGGTCAATTTCGGCCCGCTGGGCGCGGTTCAATAGCGCCATACGCGCGCCGGTGCCTGCGGCGTTGCCTGCGGAGGTGACACGGTCCAGAGCGACATCGGGGATCATGCCCAGCACCATCGCGTGCAGGGGGGAGATATGCGCGCCGAATGCGCCTGCCAGAACGACACGGTCGACGGTGTCGGTGCCGAATTCGTCCATCAGGAGCCGCGCCCCGGCATAGAGCGCGGATTTCGCCAACTGGATCGCGCGAATGTCGCCTTGGGTCACGGTGACGAGCGGGCCGCCTTCGGCGGTGCCGTCATGAATGACGTATTGATGGGTGCGCCCGTCGGAGATGCAGCGCGCGGTGCCGGTCTGTTCGGCCGATCCGATCAGGCCAGAGGGGTCCATCAGCCCGGCGATGCGCAATTCGGCCACGGCCTCGATGATGCCGGAGCCGCAGATGCCGGTGATGCCGCTGGCGGCTGTCGCCTCGGCAAAGCCATCTTCGTTCGACCACAGGTCGCAACCGATGACGCGAAAGCGCGGCTCCTTGGTTTCGGGGTCGATGCGGATTTTCTCGATCGCGCCGGGGGCGGCGCGCTGGCCCGACGAGATCTGCGCGCCCTCGAAGGCAGGCCCGGTGGGGGATGAACAGGCCAGCACGCGGTCGCGATTGCCGAGCAGGATTTCGGCATTGGTGCCGACATCGACGATCAGCACCAGATCTTCGGACCGGTCGGGCGCTTCGGACAGTGCCACGGCGGCGGCATCGGCCCCGACATGGCCCGCGATACAGGGCAGCAGATGCACCTGCCCCGCCGGGTGCAGGCCGGTGAGGTCCAGCGCCTCGGCGCTGAGATCAAGGCTGTCGGAGGTGGCCAGAGCGAAGGGCGCTTGGCCCAGTTCCACCGGATCGATGCCCAGCAGCAGGTGATGCATGACCGGGTTGCAGACGAACACGGCTTCGACGATCTCGGTCGTTGGGACATCGGCCTCCCCCGCCACGACGCGGGCGAGTTCGCTCAGTGCGTCGCGCACGGCGGCGGTCATTTCCGCAGCGCCGCCCTCGTTCATCATGGCATAGGAGACGCGGCTCATCAGGTCTTCGCCGAAGCGGATCTGCGGGTTCATGATCCCGGCGGAGGCCGCGACCGTGCCGCTGGTCAGATCGCAGAGATGCGCGGCGATGGTGGTGGATCCGAGGTCGATGGCGAGCCCCCAGAGCGGACCTTCGAACAGGCCGGGCCACAGGTCCAGCAGCTGCGCAGGGCCGTCCTCGACCGGCTGGTGCAGGGCGCAGGTGACCTGCCAGTTGCCCTTGCGCAGCGCCGTCTGGAGCTTCTGCAACACCGGCAGCGGCACCGAAAGCGCGGGGATGTCCCACGCGGCGCGCAGCGCGTCGGTTAGCCGTTGCAGATCGCCCGAGGGCTCGTGCATGTCGGGCTGTTCGACCTCCACCAACCGCAGGCGAGTGGCCGGGTCCATGACGATGTCGCGGGCGGTTGCTTCCTTACGGACGACCTGTTTGTGGACCTGACTTTCGGGCGGCACGTCCAACACCACGTCGCGCAGGATCTGCGCCTGACAGCCCAGCCGCCGCCCCGGTTTCAGGCCGCGTTTGCTGTCATACCGTTCTTCGACCGCGTTCCAGTCCGACAGGGCGTCCTCGGCCACCGTGACGCCGTGTTTGGAGAACTGGCCGTAGGAGGGGGCGACCTGACATTTAGAGCAGATGCCCCGGCCCCCGCAGACCGAATCGAGATCGACGCCAAGGCTGCGCGCCGCCGCCAGCACCGTGGTGCCGGGGGCGACGTGGCCGCGCTTGCCCGAGGGCGTGAAGATGACGAGCGGATCGTTGGCCATGGCTGGACGCTCAGCCGCGCCGACGACGCCGACCGCCGCGTCCGGCGCCTGCCGCAGCGGCGGCCTGAGCCGCTTCGGGGAAGGGCGTGCCTTCGCGGACCGCGTCCAAAACACGAGAGAAGCGGATCCATTCGCCGCCGTTGGGGTCATGGTTCATCAGCATGTTGGCGGCCTTCACGGCTTCCATTTCGACCGAGCGGACGGGGTTCATGATCGCGCTGGTCATGCCCGACGCGATGGCCATCGGCAGGAACGCCGCGTTGATGCCGTGGCGGTTGGGCAGGCCGAAGCTGACATTCGAGGCGCCGCAGGTCGTGTTCACGCCCAGTTCGTCACGCAGACGGCGCACGAGGGTGAACACCTGACGCCCGGCGGTAGCCATCGCCCCCACCGGCATCAGCAGCGGATCGACGACGATGTCATGGGCGGGGATGCCGAAATCGGCGGCGCGCTCGACGATCTTCTTGGCGACGGCAAAACGCACGTCGGGGTCTTCGGAAATGCCGGTGTCATCGTTGGAGATCGCGACGACGGGCACGTTGTATTTCTTGATGAGCGGAAGGACGAGTTCCAGACGCTCCTCCTCGCCGGTGACGGAATTGACCAGCGGGCGGCCATCGGCGGCCTCCAGCCCTGCTTCCAGCGCGCCGGGCACCGAGCTGTCGATACAGAGCGGCACATCGACCAGACCCTGCACCAGTTCGATCATCCGGCGCATCAGCGGCGGTTCGGTTTCGTTGGGATTGGGGTTGGAGTTGTAGACCACGCCCGCATTCACATCGAGCACCATCGCGCCGCAGGCGACCTGTTCCAGCGCATCGCGTTCGACGGTCGAAAAATCGCCCGCTTCCAGTTCGGCGGCCAGTTTCTTGCGGCCTGTCGGGTTGATGCGCTCGCCGATCACGCAGAACGGTTCGTCAAAGCCGATGGCCACGGTTTTCGTTTTGCTCTCGATCACGGTGCGGGTCATGGGGTCCTCGATGTTTCGGGCCGCGGGCGCGGCTGTGCAATGTCTCTAACGCAGCGGCGGCGTGCGGGCCACCGTCAACAGCCGGGCCGGGGTCAGTCCGGCGCGCGCCCGTCATTGTCGATCAGCGCCTTGAGCCGGGCGTTGTCATATTCCGCATCGATGCGGGCGGCCTCGGCGGCGGCGATTTCGGTCGGGTCACCATCGCGGGTGACCGGGTCGGCCTTGCGCCAGTCGGCCATATAGGCATCGGCATCCTTTGCGCCGACCTTCATCGCGCAGCGGTCGATGGCCTGCTCGAACCGTTCGGGCAGGGGGTGCTTTGCGCCACGGCGACCACGGCCGACGATGACCTGCGCAGGGATGTCGCGCCAATAGACAAGGGTAAGTTCGGGCATCGTGAGGCTCCGGGCTGACAGGCGATAAGGCAGGCGGAATGCGCCGCCCGTTCCCATGTCACCTACGTCCGCCGCGCGGGATATGCCACAGCGGCGGGGTCCCAAAATTCTCATGATCTACATGAAGCGGGCCGGGGGCGGCATCCCGCCTTGGTCAACGCAAGGTAAACGCCGCAATTCTTGCCAATCCTCCGGCGGAGGGCTAGGTTTCGGGGTAAGTTCAGAACCGGAGGGCGTAATCATGGCGCCCAAGCGTCCCAAGGGTGCGGGCGCGTTCCCGATGCCGGTAGATACCCCCGCGCCCGCAGTCGCGGATCCCGTCGCACCCTATGCGGCGCTGGATCTCGGCACGAATAGTTGCCGCATGCTTGTGGCCCAGCCGAAGGGCAGCCAGTTCCATGTGGTCGACAGTTTCTCGAAATCGGTGCAGCTTGGCACCGGGCTTGAAACGTATGGCCGGCTGAGCCGGTCCTCGATGCAGCGCACCATTCAGGCGCTGCGGATTTGCCAGAAAAAGTTTCAGAAGCACAAAGTGCAGCGCATGCGGCTGGTGGCGACCGAAGCCTGCCGCCGCGCCCGCAATGCCAGCGATTTCATCCGGCAGGTCGAGGTCGAGGTCGGCCTGAAGCTGGAAATCATCCAGCCCGAGGAAGAAGCGCGTCTGGCCGTGGTCAGCTGTGCGCCGCTGGTGTCCACCCGCACCGATCAGCTGCTGGTGGTCGATATTGGCGGCGGCTCGACCGAACTGGTGTGGATCGACCTGTCCCGCGTGCCGGGACCGGACCGGCCCCGCGCGATCATGCGGCTGCACAAGGGGTTCCGCACCGCCGACAGCCCCTTCCCGGCGGCGAAGGTTGTCGATTGGATTTCGGTGCCGCTGGGCGTCGCGACGCTGAAGGACCAGTTTCGCGATGTTGAGGATGACGCAGGCCGTTTCGCGCTGATGAGCTGGTTCTTCGAGGAGAACCTGACCGAGTTCACACCCTACCAATCCAATCAGGCGCGCGAGGGGTTCCAGATTATCGGCACGTCCGGCACCGTGACCACCGTCGCGGCGAGCCATCTGGGCCTGCGCCGCTATGACCGGACCAAGGTGGACGGGCTGCAAATGTCGACCGATCAGATCGACGCGGTGATCCGTTCCTATCTGACGATGGGGGAGGAGGGCCGCCGTGCCGATCCGCGCATCGGGCGGGACCGGCAGGCGCTGATCATGTCGGGCGCGGCGATCTTGCAGGCCTTGATGCGGGCATGGCCCACGGACCGGCTTTCGGTGGCGGATCGCGGGCTGCGCGAGGGGTTGCTCTACGCGCAGATGTCGGCGGACGGCGTGCTGGAAGACGGCCCGTTCTAGGCCCATGCTACACTGATGCGGGGCTTCCCTTTCTGGCTTGCCTGAAATACTTCCGCCGGAGGCATCTGGCCTCTTATCCGCTCGCAACCTCCGGAGATCAGCAATGGAAAAGAAAACCAGTGGCCGCGGCCAGCGCGATCTGCGGGTCAAGGTAAAGTCGGCCCGCGGGCGCAAGCTGTCGTCGACGCTATGGCTGGAACGCCAGTTGAACGATCCCTATGTGCAGCGCGCCAAGAAGGACGGCTATCGCGGGCGCGCGGCCTACAAGATCCTTGAACTGGACGACAAGTATCGGTTTCTCGTGCCCGGCGCGCGGGTCGTCGATCTGGGCTGTGCGCCCGGCGGCTGGTGTCAGGTGGCGGTCAAGCGCGTCAATGCGCTTGGCGAGAAATCAGGCAAGGCGATGGGCACCGTGCTGGGCGTCGATCTGCAACAGATCGAGCCGATCGCGGGGGCGGAGTTGCACCAGCTTGATTTTCTTGCCGACGATGCCGACGACCTTGTCAAAGGGTGGCTTGGCGGTGACGCGGATGTGGTGATGTCGGATATGGCGGCGTCTTCGTCGGGGCATAAGCAGACGGACCATTTGCGGATTGTCGCGCTGTGCGAGGCCGCCGCGCATTTCGCGTTTGATGTGCTGACGCCGGGCGGCACCTTTGTCGCCAAGGTTCTCGCAGGCGGGGCCGAGGGCGATCTGCAAAAGCTGCTGAAACAGCGCTTTACCAAGGTGGTCAACGTCAAGCCGCCCGCGTCACGCTCCGACAGTTCGGAAAAATTCGTCGTCGCCACCGGCTATCGCGGCGCCCCTGACCCGGAGAGCGACGATCAGGACAGCGCGGGTCCGCTGGGCTGAGCGCGCGGGTGTCGCGAGATTGCCCGCGATCCGCGCCGGTTTTCGCCCGATTTCTCTTGAAACCATCACGCAGGGGCCCTGACACTGGCCCCGCTGGAGGCAGGTGTGATGGGCGATGACAGCAGGGATGCAGCGGGGCCGGAGGGCGCGCGCGGGGCGGGTCCGCGTGTGACGCGGCGGCATGTGTTCTACATCCCCGGCTACGATCCCATCCATCCCCGGCGATACCGTGAGCTATACCGCCGCGAAGGCGCGGCGCAGGCGGCGCTGTCGGGTTATGAGATGTCGCAGCAGGCGCGGCGCGGTCCCGGCCCCTATGGCTGGTCGGTCACCGGAGAGATGGAAGGCGCGACCACCCGCGCCGAAATCGATGTGCTGGTCTGGTCCGACATTGTGCGCAAGTCGATGCGCAGCGGTATCCTCGCCACCTATGCGCAGCTGCTGCGGACGGCGTGGGTCTATGTGGGCACCGGTGCGCTGTTTCGACTGATGCGGCTGCGTAAGGGGCCGGTGATCGCCGCGCTTTACCCGGTGGGGGCGCTGGTGCTGCAACTGACGGTCGCGGTGCTGCTGGCTTGGGGCGCGGGGGCTCTGCTGGCGCTGCTGCATCCGCTGGCTGGGTGGCTGGGGCTTGTCGTGATCCCGGCGGTGCTGTGGTGGTTTCGCAAGCATGACAACCGCATGTTCGCCTATTACCTGATGCATGATTATGCGTTTTCGGCCCGATGGCGCGGTGCCAACCCGCCCGAATTGGAAGCGCGCATGACGGAGTTCACGCAGTTGATCGGCGCCGCGCTTCGCTCGGATGTGGAGGAGGTGCTGGTGGTGGGGCATAGTTCCGGCGCGCATCTGGGCGTGTCGGTGCTAGCCGATCTGATCCGCGACGGGCTGCTGCCAGAGCCGGGACCGGCGCTGTCGTTTCTGAGCCTGGGGCAAGTCGTGCCGATGATGTCGTTTCTGCCACGCGCGGAACGGCTGCGCGCCGATCTCCACGCGCTGTCGGCCTGCGACCGGATCACCTGGGTGGATGTGACCGCGCCGGGGGATGGCTGCGCCTTTGCCCTGTGCGATCCGGTTGCGGTGTCGGGGGTGGCGCCGCCTGCCAAACGCTGGCCTCTGGTGCTGTCGGCGGCCTTTACCCACACGCTCAGCTCCGCGCGGTGGAAGGCGCTGCGCTGGCGCTTCTTCCGGCTGCATTTTCAGTATCTCTGCGCGTTTGATCGGCCCGGCGCGTATGATTACTTCCGCATCACCGCCGGGCCGCAGACGCTGGCGCAGCGGTTTGCCGGGCGCCGCGCCTCCGCCAGCCGGATCGAGACGCCGGTGAACCGCTATACCTCCCTTACGGAGCCGTCGCGATGACCGGGCCTGCGCCACACCCGCCCAAGCCCGCCGCGCGCGAAGGCGATGCCTCGCTCTGGCGGCACATGCGGCTGTTTCGGGCGGATATTCTGAGCGCGCAGCCCGCGCGGCTTTACCGGGCATGGATGGCCGAATTTCGCACGCCGTTTTTCCGCTCCTTCCTTGTCAATCAGCCGGAGTTGATCCGCACAGTGCTGCGCGACCGGCCTGACGATTTTCCGAAATCCGACCGGGTGCGCGAAGGGCTGGCGCCGCTGCTGGGGGACAGCGTGTTCGTGACCAACGGCGCGCAATGGAAACAGCAGCGGCGCATCATCGACCCAGCGTTTGAGGGGGGGCGGCTGCGCGACAGCTTTCCCGCCATGCAGGACGCCGCACGCGCTACGGTCGCGCGTTTAGATGCCCGGCTGGACGCGCGGCTGGACGGGCAGGGTGCGGTGCTGGAGATCGAGGCGGAGACAAGCCATGCCGCGGCTGATGTGATTTTCCGCAGCCTGTTTTCGATCCCGATCGAGCATGAGATCGCCGCGCAGGTGTTCGACCGGTTTCGCGCCTATCAGCGGGCGCAGCCGCTTTTGAACATCGCCGCTTTCGTGCCGCTGCCGCGCTGGCTGCCACGGCTGCACCGCCGCCGCACGCGCAGGGCCGCGCAGGAAATCCGCGACCTGATCGCCCGGCTGACCGAGGCCCGCGCCGCCGAGATCACAAATGGCACCGCGCCCGACGATCTGGCGACGAAAATCATGACCACCCCCGACCCGGAAACCGGCAAGCGGTTCACGCCCGCCGAGATGGTCGATCAGGTGGCGATCTTCTTTCTGGCGGGGCATGAAACATCGGCCTCCGCACTGGCTTGGGCGCTTTACCTGCTGGCCACCCATCCCGAAGCGCAGGCCCGCGTCGCAGCGGAGGCGGCGGCACTGCCCGCAAATCCTGGCTTCTCCGATCTGTCGAAACTGGGCTTTACCCGCGATGTGTTCCGCGAGGCACTGCGGCTTTACCCGCCGGTGCCGATGATGGTGCGGGAGGCCGCGCAGGCGGAGCGTTTCCGCGACCGTGAGGTGCCGCGCGGCGCGCAGATCGTGCTGAGCCCGTGGCACCTGCACCGGCAGACCCGGCTGTGGGACAATCCCGACGGGTTCGATCCTGCCCGCTGGCAAACGCCCGCAGGGCGTGCGTCGGCCCGTGACGCCTATCTGCCGTTTTCGGCGGGGCCGCGGGTTTGTCCGGGGGCGGGGTTTGCGATGGCCGAAGGCGTGCTGCTGATGTCGGCCATCGTGGGGGCGTTTCGGCTGTCGCCGGTGGAGGGCCGGGTGCCGGTGCCGGTCGCGCATCTGACGGTGCGGGCGCGGGACGGCATCCACCTGCGGCTCGCGCGCCGCTGAGCGCCGGAGGCCGATGCGGTTGGCGCTAACACTATGAAAACGCCGCGCGTGGGGATTGTGGCGCGTCATTGCGCGGGATAAACCGCCTGCGACCGTATTGCAGGAGGACCACATGGCCGACACCCGCACCGAAACCGACAGCTTCGGCCCGCTCGAAGTCCCCGCGGACAAGTATTGGGGCGCGCAGACCCAGCGCTCGATCATGAATTTCCCGATTGGCTGGGAAAAACAGCCGGTGGCGATCGTCCGGGCGCTTGGCGTCATCAAGCAGGCCTGCGCGATGGCGAACAAGGCCAATGGCGGTCTGAAGGATGACATCGCCGACGCGATCATCACCGCCGCCTCCGAAGTGGTCGACGGCAAGTTCGACGATAACTTCCCGCTCGTCGTCTGGCAGACCGGCTCGGGCACCCAGTCCAACATGAACGCCAACGAGGTCATCGCCAACCGCGCGATCGAAATCCTCGGCGGTGAGATCGGCTCCAAATCGCCGGTGCACCCCAACGACCATTGCAACATGGGGCAGTCGTCCAACGACACGTTCCCGACCGCGATGCATATCGCCACCGCGATGACCGCGCGTGACGTGCTGCTGCCGGGTCTGGAAAAGCTGCACACCGCACTGGAGCGCAAGGTCGCGGAGTTCGACGGCATCATCAAGATTGGCCGCACCCACACGCAGGACGCCACCCCGCTGACGCTGAGCCAGGAATTTTCCGGCTATGCGCATCAGGTGAAGATGGGCCTGAAGCGTGTGCGCACCGCGCTGGAGCATATCCACGAGTTGGCGCAGGGCGGCACGGCCGTGGGCACCGGGCTGAACACCCGCGAGGGCTGGGCCGAGACGGTCGCCGCCAACATGGCTGAGATCACCGGCATCGATTTTGTCACCGCCCCCAACAAGTTCGAGGCGCTGGCCGCCCATGACGCGATGGTGGAGATGTCGGGCGCGCTGAAGACCGTCGCGGCGAGCCTGTTCAAAATCGCCAATGACATTCGTCTGCTGGGCTCCGGCCCGCGCTGCGGTCTGGGCGAGTTGATCCTGCCGGAGAACGAGCCCGGCTCCTCGATCATGCCGGGCAAAGTCAACCCGACCCAGTGCGAGGCGCTGACGCAGGTCTGCGCGCATGTGATGGGCAACGATGCCGCCGTCGGTTTCGCCGGCAGCCAAGGGCATTTCGAACTGAACGTGTATAAGCCGATGATGGCCTATAACGTGCTGCAGTCCATGCAGCTTCTGGGCGATGCCTCGGTCGCGTTCACCGACAACCTCGTCGATGGGCTACAGGCCGATAAGGTCCGGATCGAGAAGCTGATGCGCGAGAGCCTGATGCTGGTCACCGCGTTGGCGCCGACCATCGGCTACGACAACGCGACCACCGTCGCCAAGACCGCGCATAAGAACGGCACCACGCTGAAGGAAGAAGCGGTGAAGCTGGGCTTCGTGGACGAGGAGACCTTTGAGAAGGTCGTGCGCCCCGAAGACATGGTTGGCCCCAAGCAGGGCTAAGCCTTGGCCGACACGCCCATCAACCTCAACCGGGTCCGCAAGGAGCGGGCCCGGTCCGCGCGCAAGGCTGCTGCGGAGCGCAACGCGGTGCTGCATGGCCTGACGAAAGCGCAGAAAACCGCCGCGCGTGGCGAGGCGGAACGGATCAGCAAACTGCACGATGCCGCACGGCGCGACGATAGCGCGCCGGATCGCACGACGACTGGATATGCTGCGCCCGAACATCCCGCGCCGGACCACAGTCCGAGCGATCACCCCGCGCCGGACGATCCCGAGCACAGGTGACGTTTCCGGCGCGATCGCCTATGGCTGATCCATGACCCGCCCCCGCAAACATTCCCTGACCCTGTCCGGCCACCGCACCTCGGTGTCGCTGGAGGATGAATTCTGGATCGCGTTCCGCGAAATCGCCGCCGCTCGGGGGCAGCCGATCAATGCGCTTGCCGCCGAGATCGACGCGGCGAGGGGCGTCGATATGGGGCTTGCCTCCGCCATCCGTCTTTTCGTGTTGCGAGACTACCGCGCGCGGCTGGGATTGAGGTAGGCGGCGTATTCGTTAATCGCGGGCGGTGACTGTCCCGGCCCGCGCGCGGTGGCGCAGCAGGTGCGTTTGACGGCAAGGATTTACCTACACAGGGCGCTTTAACGTAAAAGGGGCGGACCATCAGGTCCGCCCCTTTCACACATCTCGTGCCATGCGTCAGGCGAAGCTGCGTGTCAGGAAGTCGGGCATGTGATCGCCCATGCCGACAACAGCGTCGTCACGGCGGTCGGACTTGTTGCCGGACTTCCGGCCACGGCCCCCGCGCGAGCGGTTTGAGCGATCGTCCTTGTCGGAGCGGCTTTCGGGCTCCCGGCGCGCTTCCGGCTCGGACCGGGGTTCCGGGGCGGGCTCGTTTGCGGGGGCTGCGGCCTGCGGGGCCACGGCTGTGTCCTGAGCCACGTCTTCGACCACGGGGGGCTCCGCTACGGGTTTCTGCGCGGCGGTCTTCCGCGACGAGCGGCGCGACCGGCGCGGGGCCGGGGCGCTGTCCTCGGCGGTGTCGCGGCTGCGCGCGTGGGCGGGTTCAGCTGCGACATCGACCTGCGTGGTGGGCTCCTGCGTTGCGGGCGCGGCGTTGGCCTCAGCCACGGGGGCCGGGCTGTCTTGCTTATCCGCAGGGGTGTCGGCTGCCGGGGCGCTGTCCTTGCGCCGCACGCGGCGGCGGGTGCGCTTGGGCTTGTCCTCGGTTGCCGCTTCGGGCGCCTCGGCCACGACCGGATCGTCCGAGCCGGAGGCCCCGCCCAGCGGGCTGTCTACCAGCGGGATCTGCTGACCGACGAGCGTCTGGATCGCGTCGAGATATTTCTCGTCATACTGCGTGGCGATGGTGAAGGCCTTGCCCTTGCGACCCGCGCGGCCGGTCCGGCCAATGCGGTGCACGTAATCCTCGGCGTGGCTGGGCACGTCGAAGTTGAAGACATGGCTCACCGCCGGAATGTCGAGCCCGCGCGCCGCCACGTCGGAGGCGACGAGGAAGCGGATCGAGCCATCGCGGAAGCCGTCCAGCGTCCGGGTCCGGTGCGACTGGTCTAGATCACCGTGGATCGGCTCGGCATTATAGCCGTATTTTTTCAGCGACTTGGCGACCACATCCACATCGACCTTCCGGTTGCAGAAGATGATGGCGTTTGAGCAGGCGTCGCCTTCGGCCTCGATCACGGCGCGCAGGATGTTGCGCTTCTCGTTCATCGCGCGGTCCTTGCGCGAAGCGCGATGCTGGATCAGGGCCTGCGCGATGGTGTCGGACGTGGTCGACTGACGCGCCACTTCGACCCGTGCGGGGCCGGAGAGGAACGTGTTGGTGATGCGCTCGATCTCGGGCGCCATCGTGGCGGAGAAGAACAGCGTCTGACGGGTAAAGGGCGTCAGGTTAAAGATACGCTCGATATCCGGGATGAAGCCCATGTCGAGCATCCGGTCGGCTTCGTCCACGACCATGATCTGCACGCCAGTGAGCAGCAGCTTGCCGCGCTCGAAATGGTCCAGCAGGCGGCCCGGCGTTGCGATCAGAACATCGACGCCCCGGTCAATCAGCTGGTCCTGCTCCTTGAAGCTGACACCGCCGATCAGCAGCGCCTTGGTCAGTTTGGTGTGCTTGGCGTAGATGTCGAAATTCTCGGCCACCTGCGCTGCCAGTTCACGGGTCGGAGCCAGAACGAGGCTCCGCGGCATCCGCGCCCGGGCGCGCCCGCGCTTGAGCAGGGTAATCATCGGCAGGGTGAAGGAGGCGGTTTTGCCGGTGCCGGTCTGAGCGATGCCCAAAACGTCACGTCCTTCGAGCGCCGGGGGGATCGCACCCGCCTGAATAGGCGTGGGCGTCTCATAGCCGGCTTCGTCAATTGCTTTCAGCACCTTGGGATCAAGGCTGAGGTCGGAAAACTTGGTCATATGCGTCCATCGTGAGCGGCATATCGGGCCGCGTGGGTGGGACGCAATCTGAACGCCCCGGCGTCATCCGCCCCGAACGGGGCACGAATCTCCGCCCCGGCTGGGGTCGGATCGTCAGGAAACTCCGGCTTGATACGGGCCGGTCGGCACGCTCCGCCGGTCGATCCGAGAATCTGCCCCGGCCGGAGTTGCAGGCTGACCTATCTCATTTACCGCGTCAGGTCAACGAAAAGGCAATTTTCCAAAGGGTTTGCCACGGCCCGCTCCCCCCGCACCAGCCGGGGTGGGTTCGCCCGGCAGGTTTGGGCAATATTGCTGCGGCTGTGCAACTTGCCGCGTGTCTCTGCGTTGTTACGGCGAAGGCAGACAGAAGGAGATTTCACATGCCGACGAAAAAAGGCTCCGCGAAATGGATGGGTGGGCTGAAAGACGGCAAGGGCCGTATCACGCTTGAAAGCGGCGCGATGTCCGATCAGCCTTACGGCTTCAACACCCGGTTTGAGGATGGCGCTGGCACCAATCCCGAGGAGCTGATCGGCGGCGCGCATGCTGCGTGCTTCTCGATGGCGCTGAGCAATATGCTGGGCCAGGAAGGGATCACCGCCGATTCCATCGAAACGACGTCGGCTGTGACCATCGACATGCAGGGCGATGGGCCGAAGATCACCAAGGCGCATCTGACCACGGTGATCTCCGCCGATGCGGACGAGGCGAAGATCCTTGAGATCGCGGAGAAAGCCAAGGAAGGCTGCCCGGTCTCCAAGGTGCTGAACTGCGACATCACGATGGATGCCAAAGTGGCGTGATCCTGCGGGATGTTTCATGATGTAGAGGAAGCGCCGATCCGCAAGGGTCGGCGTTTTTTCGTGCCGTGGGGGCTTGAGCGGGTGCGGGCACGCCAAGCTGCGGCCTAAGCGCATCCTCTCTCAGAGGGCCGAAGGCCGAGAGAGCGAGCGCCTGCCCGTCCCGGCGGGTTGGCGCTTGGCCGCGTCATGCTGACCTCGGAACGAGGAGGGTCTTGGCTGACATAAAGCGCGCGCCGTTCAGTCGTTGCAGCGCCATCCCCGGGCAGGCTGGAATTGTGCAGCAAAGAAACCGTTGCGGCAGCGCGCCGCGGAGGCGGGGCGCGACCGTCAGGGCCAGACCGACCCATGCGCGCCGCGCTCACCTCAACCCATCATTTCCTTGGTATTGCTCAGCGTCACATCGGGATAGTCGCGGGCCACTCGGTCGATGTCCCATTGCAGGCGGGTCAGGTAGACCATGTCGCCGTCGTTGTCTTCGGCCATGTGGCTTTTGTTGGCTGCGGCGAATTTCTCCACCGCCTCGCGCGCGCCGTGGACCCAGCGGGCCGAGGTAAATTGCGTGGGTTCAAACCGCACCGGCAGGCCGTATTCCATCTCGATCCGGCTGGCGAGCACCTCGAACTGAAGCTGCCCCACCACGCCCACGACAAAGCCGGAGGCCAGCACCGGCTTGAAAACCTTGGCCGCGCCTTCCTCGGCGAATTGCATCAGGGCCTTTTCCAAATGCTTGGCCTTCATGGGATCGCCCGCGCGGCAGTTTTGCAGCAATTCGGGTGCAAAGCTCGGAATGCCGGAAACGCGCAGCGCCTCGCCTTCGGTCAGCGTGTCGCCGATGCGCAATTGCCCGTGGTTGGGGATGCCGATGATGTCGCCGGCCCAAGCCTCTTCTGCCAATTCACGGTCGGAGGCGAGGAACAGCACCGGGTTCGACACTGCCATTGGCTTCTTGGTGCGCACATGGGTCAGCTTCATGCCGCGTTTGAAATGCCCAGACGCCATGCGCAGAAATGCCACCCGGTCCCGGTGTTTGGGGTCCATGTTGGCCTGCACCTTGAACACAAAACCTGCGACCTTGTCTTCCTCGGGGGCGATCTGGCGCGGCTCGGCGGCCTGCACCTGCGGCTCGGGGCCATAGGCGCCGATGCCATCCATCAGCTCCTTTACCCCGAACGAATTGATGGCGGAGCCGAACCAGATCGGCGTCAGCGTGCCGTCATGCACGGCTTGCAGATCGAGCGGCGGCAGCAATTCGCGCGCCATCTCCACCTCCTCGCGCAGCTGTGCCAGCAGATCGGCGGGGATGTGTTCGGCCATTTTCGGGTCGTCGAGCCCGTCTATGGAGATGCTTTCGGCCACGCGGTTCCGGTCGGCGCGGTCCATCAGTTCCAACCGGTCGCGCAGCATGTCGTAGCAGCCGAGGAACTCGCGCCCGGTGCCGATGGGCCAAGAGGCGGGCGTCACGTCGATGGCGAGGTTTTCCTGAATTTCGTCGATGATCTCGAACGTATCGCGGCTTTCGCGGTCCATCTTGTTACAGAAAGTCAGGATCGGCAGGTCGCGCAGGCGGCAGACCTCGAACAGTTTGCGGGTTTGGCTCTCCACGCCCTTGGCCCCGTCGATCACCATGATCGCGGCATCGACGGCGGTCAGCGTGCGATAGGTGTCTTCGGAGAAGTCCGAGTGGCCCGGCGTATCGACAAGGTTGAACCGGAACTTCCCGAAATCGAACGACATGGCCGAGGCGGAGACGGAAATCCCGCGGTCCTTTTCCATCTGCATGAAGTCCGAGCGGGTGCGCCGGGCTTCGCCCTTGGCGCGGACCTGACCAGCCATCTGGATGGCACCCCCGAAAAGCAGGAATTTCTCGGTCAGCGTGGTCTTGCCCGCATCCGGGTGCGAGATGATCGCAAAGGTGCGGCGCCGCGCGATTTCGGCGGGCAGGGCAGGGCGGTTGGTGGCGGCGTCGGGCATGGCGGATCTCGATCAGGCTGGGGCAGGCAGGGGGCAGGGGGCGGAGTTCAGGCAGGCTGCGTGGGCATCAGCCATATAGCTCCTTTGCCCGCCGCTCGAACGCGCGCACGATCCGCTGCATCGCCTCGTTGAAGAACAGCCCCGCCGCGCCTTGCAGCAGCGCGTTGCGAAACTCGAAATCGACATCGAACGACACCTCGCAGCCGCCTTCGACATCGGCAAAGCCCCATGTGCTTTCCATGTAGCGGAACGGGCCGTCGAGATAGGCGGTGTCGATCCGCGATCCGTCCTGCCACAGCGTGACGCGGCTGGTGAAGCGTTCGCGGAACACCTTGAACGAGATGACCAGATCGGCGTCCATCACCTGCGTTTCGCCGTGATCCGTCGTCTCGCGCACCCGCGCCGCGGCGCACCACGGCAGAAATTCGGGATAGCTGTTCACATCGGCCACCAGATCGAACATCTGGCGGGCGGTATAGGGCAGGGTGCGGGTTTCGGAATGTTTGGGCATGAACCTGTCTGTGGCTGATCGCATCTGTTGTGCAAGCGGGACTGTCCCGTTATCTCCGGCCTCACGCGCCGAAGTTCAAGGGTCTACCATGCCACAACCGCCTTATGCCATCGATCAGATGATTTCCGCCAAGGCTATCGCCGCCCGGATCGAGCATCTCGCCCGCGAGATCGAGGCCGAGTTCGCCGATACCAGCAAGCTTGTGGTGGTGGGGCTGCTGCGCGGCTCGTTCGTGTTCATCGCGGATCTGGTCCGCGAACTCGACCTGCCGGTGGAGGTCGATTTTCTCGAAGCGTCATCTTATGGCGATGCGATGACCACCTCGCGCGAGGTGCGTATCCTGAAGGATCTGCGTGGCGAGATCGGGGGCCGCGATGTGCTGGTCGTCGAGGATATCGTGGATACTGGCTGGACGCTAAGCCATGTGATCCGCCTGCTGCAATCGCGCGAGCCGAACCGTCTGGCGACCATTGCCCTGCTGGACAAGCCCGCGCGCCGCGAAGTGGACGTGAAAGCGCGCTGGACCGGGTTCGAGATCCCCGATGAATTCGTCGTGGGCTACGGCATCGATTACGCGCAGCGCAATCGCAACCTGCCGTTCATTGGCAAGGTGCGCTTTACCGAGTGACGCCAGCGCGGTCCTGTCGCCCATGGCTGACGGGGTGCGGTGAGGCAAAGCCTGCGGTGCCGGGCGTGTGTGGTGCCGGGCGGTCTGGCTGCTTGCCCGCAGGGCGGGATGCGGTATCGTCCGGGTGTCCTCAACCGAAGGTGCCCCCATGCGCAAATTTCTCCTTGGCCTATGCCTGCTGATTGTCCTTGGCGCGGCGGTGTTCTGGTGGGTGACGCGGCCCGAGCGGGTCGGCGATGCGGTCGCGGGCCTCAGCGGCGACGCGAGCGCGGGCGAAGCTGTGTTCTGGGCCGGGGGCTGCGCCAATTGTCACGCCGCGCCCGAGGCCAAGGATGACGCGCGGCTGGTGCTGGCCGGGGGGCAGGGCTTTGCCACGCAATTCGGCACGTTCTACGCGCCGAATATTTCCCCGTCAGAGGCCGGGATCGGCGGCTGGTCGTTGGAGGATCTGGCCGATGCGGTCATGGCCGGGGTGTCGCCGGGCGGTCAGCATTACTATCCCGCCTTTCCCTACGTGGCCTATGCCCATGCCGCGCCGCAAGACATTGCCGATCTGAAAGCGTTTCTCGACACCCTGCCTGCATCTGACGCGCCCAGCCGGGATCACGAGGTCGGGTTCCCGTTTTCGATCCGTCGCATGCTGGGTGGCTGGAAGTTTCTGTTCGCAGATGACGCGTGGGTGCTGGATGGCGAGTTGAGCGAGCAGCTGACCCGTGGGCGCTATCTTGTCGAGGCGCTGGGCCATTGCGGCGAATGCCATACGCCGCGCAATGCGTTGGGTGGGCTGGAACGGGACCGCTGGCTGTCCGGGGCGGAAAATCCCTCGGGGCAGGGGCGCATCCCCAACATCACCCCCGCCGCGCTGGACTGGTCCGAGGCCGAGATCGCAGAATATCTCAATTCCGGCTTCACGCCCGAATTCGACAGTGCCGGCGGCGAAATGGTCGCGGTCATCGAGTCGATTGCGCATCTGCCCGATGCAGACCGGCAGGCCATCGCGGCCTATCTCAAACAGGTGCCCGCAGTCGAGTAAGGCCGCGCCCCAAAGACAACCGCGCCGCGCGGGCATCCCCGGCGGCGCGGTTTCGAATGCTTTTAGGATACGTCCGCCGCGTGCCCCCGTTCGGGGGGCACCGTGCCGTTCGCGTTAGCCGAGCGCCATCGACGCCGCGCTTTCGGGCAGTTCCTCGTCAAAGCAGCGCTGGTAGAATTCCGCCACGGTCTGACGTTCCAGCTCATCGCATTTGTTGAGGAACGTCAGGCGGAAGGCGTAGCCAACATCGCGGAAGATGCGCGCGTTCTGCGCCCACGCGATCACCGTGCGCGGGCTCATCACCGTGGACAGATCGCCATGCATGAACGCGGTGCGGGTCAGATCTGCGACCGTCACCATCTGGCTTACGGTTTTGCGGCCATCGGCGGTGTTGTAATGCGGCGCCTTGCTCAGCACGATTGCAACCTCGGCGTCGTGGCTGAGGTAGTTCAGCGTCGCGACGAGGCTCCAGCGGTCCATCTGACCTTGGTTGATCTGCTGGGTGCCGTGGTAAAGACCAGTCGTATCGCCCAGACCCACGGTGTTGGAGGTCGCAAACAGGCGGAAGCTCGGATGCGGGGTAATGACCTCGTTCTGGTCGAGCAGGGTCAGCTTGCCGTCCACCTCCAGCACCCGCTGGATCACGAACATCACATCGGCGCGGCCCGCGTCATATTCGTCAAAGACGATTGCGGTCGGGTTGCGCAGCGCCCAGGGCAGGATGCCTTCCTGAAACTCGGTGACCTGAACGCCGTCGCGCAGCTTGATCGCGTCTTTGCCGATCAGGTCGATGCGGCTGATATGGCTGTCGAGGTTCACGCGCACACAGGGCCAGTTCAGGCGGCTGGCGACCTGTTCGATATGGGTCGATTTGCCGGTGCCGTGATAGCCCTGCACCATGACCCGCCGGTTGAACGCGAAACCGGCAAGGATCGCCAGCGTCGTGTCGGGGTCGAACTTATAGGTCGAATCGACCTCCGGCACGCGGTCGGTCGGCTCGGCAAAGCCCTTCACGATCATGTCGCTGTCGATTCCGAACACTTCGCGGACCGAAATTTCCTCGGTCGGTTTGTTCGCCGCGTTCACCATGCCATCCGCCATGTCAGTTCCTTTATCTCGTCGCGCGGGCGGTTGCCTGCAATCCGCGATCCGGCGCCCGTCTTGCGGGGTCGAACAGGCACTTCGTGCCCCATTCCGTGAAGGGGTGCAAGGGGCCGGACCCTGCCTTTGCCTCCCCCATGCGCGGCCCTTGGACCTATGCGTTGCGCCCTCGTGCGGGTGATCCATCGCGGGGGCTTGCGCGTACTCACGCGATATAGACCTGTTCAAATGGCATGCAACCGGGGCGCGGGGGTTTAACCGCGCGCGCTTCGGCTTAGGTTGCACTGCAACTCCGGGGGGGAAGATGACAGATCGGTCAGACATCGAAACATGGATCGGGCGCACCGCGTTGGGGGACCGGTCCGCGTTCTCCGCGCTTTACGATGCGACATCCGCGAAACTTTTTGGCATCTGCCTGCGTGTCTTGAAAGACCGGTCACTGGCCGAGGACGCGTTGCAGGAGATCTATGTAAAGGTCTGGGGCGCGTCGGGGCGGTATGCGGCGGGCGGAGCAAGTCCGATGTCGTGGCTGATCACGATTGCCCGCAACCATGCCATCGACCGGCTGAGAGCGCAGCGCGCGGCTGGCGGCGCGGCACTGGGCAGCGGCGGGAGAAGCAGCCGGGATGAGGCAGGCGATGCCCCTCTCGATGCGGCGGCGTCGGTGGCCGATGATACGCCCGGCCCCGAAGCGGCGGCAATCGCGCGGTCCGAGGCCGCGCGGATCGGTCTGTGTCTGGGCGAGTTGGAGCCCGAGCGAGCGCAGGCGGTGCGTGGCGCCTATCTGGAGGGCTGGTCCTATCAGGAACTGGCCGAGCGGGCCGATGTCCCGCTTAATACGATGCGAACATGGCTCCGCCGGAGCCTGATCAAACTAAGGGAATGTCTGAGCGCATGAGCGACGCAACCGGACCCATGACAGGCAGCGACGGCCCCGGCCCCGATGATCGGGCGCTGGCGGCGGAATATGTGCTGGGCCTGCTCGCACCGTCCGAGGCGGATGCGTTCGAGACCCGGCTGACTCATGAGCCTGCGCTGCGCGACGAACTGGCGCTGTGGCAGGGCTATCTGACCGCGATGACCGCGCAGGTGCCGGAAACCGTGCCACCGGCGCGAGTGAAGCGCCGGGTGGAAACCGCGTTGTTCGGGGCGCCACAGGCGGGCGCGACGGCGGCGGGCGCGCGCGGGGGTTGGTTCGCGCGGCTGACGGGCCGACGCGCCTTGGGGGCAATGTCGCTTGCCGCCGCCGCCGGGATCGCGGCCCTCGTCGTGATGACGCCGCAGACCCGCGGACCGCAAGCGCCGCTTGATCCGGGCTACGCGGCGGAACTGGTGTCCGAAAACAGCGGCTATCTGTTCAGCGCCGCGTGGTCGCCCGATCAGCAGGCTGTTGCTGTGACCCGGCTGGAAGGTGCCCCGCGCCCTGACCGGGCGGAGGAGCTTTGGCTCATCGCGCAGGACGCCGCGCCGGTGTCGCTGGGGCTGCTGGACCCGTCGGGGCAATCGGTCATCACGGTGCCCGCACCGCTGGCCGAACAGATGGCAGGTGCCGTTCTAGCGGTGTCGGACGAGCCGCCGGGCGGGGCGCCGGGTGCGGCGCCGACGGGAGAGGTGCTGGCCGCAGGACCGGTGCAGGAGATCTGACCGCGCGGCGCCCAGCTCAGCCAGCAAGGTTTTTAAAGACAGGCAAGGCCCGCGCATCCGCGCGGGCCTTTTGCATGGCAGCGCCCCGTCGGGGCCCACCGGCGAAAAAACTTTGCCTCCATCTGAAACTATGCCGGATCGGCTGCCGTGGTTCTGGACAGCAACCGCGACATGCGGTGCCCAACCCGGAGGATCAAATCCATGACCGTTAAGACTTTCATCGCGACCGCCCTGACCGCCACCGCCCTGACCGGCGGCGCGGCATTTGCCGAAGCCCATTCGATGAACCCCGAAGTGGGCGGCGCGCCGATGCTTGTTGAGCGCAACATCATCGAAAACGCTGTGAATTCCGCCGATCACGAAACGCTGGTCGCCGCCGTGCAGGCCGCCGGTCTGGTCGAAACCCTGTCGGGCGAAGGCCCCTTTACCGTGTTCGCGCCCACCGATGAGGCGTTCGAGGCCCTGCCCGAAGGCACCGTCGAAGACCTGCTGAAGCCGGAAAACAAGGATCAGTTGACCAAGGTTCTGACCTGCCACGTCGTGGCCGCTGATGCGATGTCCGAGGCCATCCGCGGCATGATCGACGATGATGGCGGTGCGCACCCTGTTTCCACCGTCGGGGGCTGTGAACTGACCGCGACCTATGAGGGCGACGCGATCATGATCGAGGACGAAAACGGCAACGTCGCGAATGTCACCATCGCGGACGTCAAGCAGTCCAACGGCGTGATCCATGTGATCGACGCGGTTCTGCTGCCCAAGATGTAATTGCCCACCCTCGTGTGGTGATTGCAGTCGGCGTCGCACCTCCCCCGGGGTGCGGCGCCGGTTTCGTTTTGGGCGTTTCGGCGGCTGCGAGCCGGGTGGCGGTTTCGGGCCGGGCGACCGGCCTTACGCCACCGGGCGGCGAAAGATCAGGCTGGTGGGATGGTCGAAACCGGGATGGGCGCGTTCGGCCACTTGGCGGAACCCCGCGGCAGAGAAAGCCGCATGGTTTTCGATAAGCTCGATCCGGGTTTCCAATTCCAGCGTATTGCGTCCAAGCCGCCGTGCTTCGGCTTCGGCGGCGGCGATGATGTGGTGCAACAGGCCACGCCCGCGCAGGTCCGGGTGGATCGCGACCTTGCCCAGATATAGCGCGTCGGGCTCTGGCCGCAGATAGGCGCAGGCAACCGGATCGCCGCTGGCTCCGATCCCCAGCAGCAGAACCTGTGTCCCGCTCATCTGTTCAAGATCGGATGCGCTGAGCGACGTCAGGGACGAGGGTGGATCGATCCGTCCCTCCATTCCGGAAAACGACAGCACCAGCAGGCGGTGTAGCGCGGCCCAGCGATCAAAATCGGGGGGCGCGGGGTGGATTGGCGGCAGGTCGGCCATGGATGACATCGTGTGCTCCATCGGTGACGGCCGCAGGTGCGGCGGGGGCGGTGTGGGGGCCAAAGACCCCGATCCAACAGCTTCCAGTTACGTTAGGCCATGCAAGATCAGGCACCAAAACCCGTGCAAGTCAACAGTGCACCGGTCCCGTTCGCGTCCAGACGGGGCATTCGCCGCTTTTCCGCTTACAGGATTTCGTCTGCGTGACAGGCCCCGCGCCAGCGGCTAGGATCGGGAGCAGGATTTCGTCACGGGTTGTTATATGGGTCGCCGCTTCTTTTCAGGTTTGCTGCTCGCGGCGGTGCTCTGCGGTGTGACGGGGGCCGGACCGGCGCGGGCCGAATTCACCATGACGGATCGCAGCGGCGCGTGGTTTTTCTACACCCAGCGTGGGCTGGGGCAGGGGTTTGCCGCCTGTCAGGTGGTCAGCTGTCTGCGCGGCGTGTGTTCCAGCGGGACAGCCAGCCGCACGCAATTTTCGCTCTATGATGCCCGGGACGGACGCGGCGCGATGCCGGAGTTCATTTCGCCGCAACGGGCGCGTCCGGGCGCGACCGCGACGCTGGACATCGGTGGCGCGCGCTTTGTGCTGAGCAATCTGTTCAAGTCGCCGCAATACTACATGATGAGCCGCGATCGTGCGCAGGCCACTGAGATCGTGGCACGTCTGCGCGGGCTGGAGCAGGCCGACAGCAACGCCAAGTTCCACGTCACCGACCCCCAAGGCCGGCGTCATGAGTTCACCGTGCGCGGCGTGTCGGTCAGCCTCGACCGGATGCAGAGCCGGTGCAGCCCGGTGAGCGCTGAGTGACCACGCCGAAACCGCCTGCGCCCAAATCCCGCCCTGCGAAGCTGCCTTTAGCACTACTGGCCGCTGTGCTGAGCGCTGTCTTTTGCATCGGTGTTTTTGTGCTGCCGGCGGAGCCGGGCCGCGCGCTTCGGGGCGGGATCGGACCGGATGATGCGATATCGCTGGGCTGGCTCATGGGGGCGGGCATGCTGGGCGCGGTGGCGTCGGTTTTGCTGCTGCGCGACGGGTTCGGGCGCGCGGGGCGGCGCGGCTGGCTTTGGGCAGGGGTCGCGGGGTTGGCGGCAAGCGCGCTGGGCGGGCTGTTCGCGGGCACGCTGGTGATGCCGGGTTACGGCTCCATGCTGGGGGCGATGACCGTGTTTTTCGCCGTGCTGGAGCACCCGACCCGGCTCGCGGCTTGGCTGGTCGGGGTGGCGTTATTGCACCTGACGGCGCGGCGCTGGCGGCGCTGACCGGCCCCGTTCCACCCCGCGCCCGCCATGCCTGGATTCGCGATGGGGGTCAGGCCGTCGCGGCGGCCTTATCCTCGCGCCATTCCTTGGCCAGATCCGCCAGCAGGACGCGGATCGCCGCATCGCGGTCCGGCTCATCGGACAATTTTTCCCGCGTCAGCAGTTTGTCGACCGCCGCGACATTGCGGTTCTCACAGGCCCGGACCAGATTGCCCGGCAGCATCCCGGCTGACGACAGCGCCCGCACCCATGCGGTGCGCAGCGATGGCGGTGGGCTATCGGCATTCTCGCACCAGCGATGCTCAAACTCGGTCATGATGTAGTCCAGCACCTCGCGCATGACGTGGCGGCGGTCCTCCTTGTAGGGCAGGTGGAACACGTCCGTCACGATCTCGTAGCTGGGCCAATAGAACAGGTGACCTTCGGCCTTATGCGCGCGCAGCACCTGATCGACGGCAACGCGAAGCGAGGCTTTGGACACCGAATTCGACGTCAGGCAGGAATTGTCGCGGAACGTCGCGCTGAGCGGCACCGGCGACAGGGTGACGATGATCTTAGCATCCGGGCGATGCTTGCGGATCAGCTGGTAGATCGCCTCGATATTCTCGCGGTTCTCATCCGGCGTGACGACGCGGAACTTGTGCCGCTCTGGATCATACACATCCTTGGGAATGGTGCGCCAGAACACGTTGCCGGTCGGTTCGTCATACCAGACCTCGGACAGGCCAAAGGTCAGGATGAAGACATCGGTGGTGTCGAACAGGCGCTTGGTCTCGGCCTGAACCTCTGGATCGTAGCCGTAGCTTTCGGCCTTGTAGCCATGCCACAGTTCGCCATCGAATGACTTGTCTTCCCACGCCCATTCGAATTGCTGACGGATGACATAGGTGTTCACCATGCCTTCACCCATCGAGACGACATAGGCGCCCTTGGCGCTCTCGTCGCGGGTCAGGACGTGGTAGTTCCGCTTGGCAAGCCAGTTCGAGATATTGAACGCAAAACACGAGCCGAACGCGCAGATCTGCGTGCCGGGATTGATCGCGGGCGCGGGAGGGGCCCAACCTTGCACCACCCAGTCGCGCACGGCGGTGTCCGGCACCATCTGGCTGCGGGAGGGATTGAAATTGGTGTGTTCGCCCCTGAACCATGGCCGATGATGAGAGGCTTCGGTGACGTTCTTGTCGTAGACGATTTTGCTGGCGCGTTTGCCGCCGCGGGTGTCGTTATCGACTGTCGGATTATCCATGCCATCGGCCCTTTGCTGCGCTTCTCGATTACGCTAGGGCAGGTTGGGTGTTGGCGCAAACCCAATCGAGACAGGGCGGCGCCGCAGATCACTGAACTGCCTGCGCCGCCGCACTTCAGATGGCTTAATGCACCGTTGGCTTCGGCGCGCCTGCTGCACGGGCCTGCCTGCGCCGGGCCAGCATGTTGAGCGCTTCGACAAAGGCCGAGAACGCCATCGCCGCGTAGATGTAGCCCTTTGGCACATGGTGACCGAAGCCATCCGCGATCAGCACCATGCCGATCACCAGCAGGAACGCCAGCGCCAGCATCACGACGGTGGGGTTCGAGTTGACGAAGCGGGTGACCGGGCCCGACGCCGCGAACATCACCGCGACCGCGATCACCACGGCGGCGATCATGATCGGCAGATGCTCGGTCATGCCGATGGCGGTCAGGATGCTGTCGACCGAGAACACCGCATCCAGCGCAACGATCTGCACGATGACGCGGGCAAGGCTGGCGGTGGCCTTCTCCTTGAACACGCTGTTGGCGGGGTGGGGCTGCATTTTATGCTGGATCTCGGTGGTGGATTTCCACACGAGGAACGCGCCCCCGGCGATCAGGATCAGGTCGCGCCATGAAAACGCCGTCTCGAAGCTGGGCTTGCCGTAGTCGGTCATCGGCCCTTCGAACCCCAGATCAAAGACCGGCGCGGTCAGGGCAGCCAATTGGGCGATCACCGCCAGCAGTGCCAGACGCAGCACCAGCGCCAGACCGATGCCCAGCTGGCGGGCGAATTTCTTATTCTTTTCAGGGAGCTTGTCGACCACGATCGAGATGAAGATCAGGTTGTCGATGCCCAGCACGATTTCCATCGTGACCAGCGCCAGAAAGGCAGCCCAAGCTTCGGGGGAGGCAAGCAGGTCGATCATCGCGGTCTCTCTTTGCAAAATGTCAGGTCACAACGGCGCAGACCCGCCGCGTGTTCCCGACATGCGGGTGCGTCAGAGCCAGTTGCGCCAGCGAAACACGATGAACAGCAAAAGCGCCAGCACCACCATCGACAGCGACAGCGTGGCAAAGGCCCAGGGCCACGCAGTGCCGGGCATACCCGCGACATTCACGCCGAACAGTCCGGTGAAAAAGCCCAGCGGCAGAAAGATCGCGGCGACAACGGACAGCACATAGCCGTTGCGCCCCATCTGCGCCTGTTGCTGCACGTCCAGATGGTCCTGCATCGCGGCGAGCCGGTCGCGTGAGGTTTCAAGTTCTTCCACCATCCGGGTCAGGCGGTTGAGCGTTTCGCGCAGATCGTTGCGGTCCGCCTTGGTGAACAGTCCTTCTTGAGCCAGCAGCCGGGTCAAAGCGTCACGCTGCGGGCCAAGAAAACGGCGCAGTTTGATCGCGGAGCGCCGCATAGGGCCGAGTTTTTCCCGGCCTTCCTCGCCCATGCCGTCGTCGAGGATGTCTTCCTCCAGATCGTCGGTGTCATCCTCCAGCTTCACGGTGAAGGTTTCGGTGCGCATCGTCAGTTCCGCCAGCAGCCGGGCAAGGTAGCTGCCGGGACTGGCCGGGGCTTCGCCCTCCTCCATGCGCTGCCGCATTGCATCGACGGCAAAGATCTTGCGGAAGCGGCCCGACACGATCAGCCCCGGTCCGACCCACAGCCGGAGCGAGATCATGTCGTCGAAATCCTCGCCCTCGTTAAGGTTCACGCCGCGCAGGTTCAGCATCAAGCCTTCGTCGAGCGGCTCACAGCGGGGGCGGGTTTCGGGATCAAGCATGGCGCGCACGGGGATGGGCGGCAGGAAGCTGCGCAACCACGGCTCCAGCCCCGGTTGCCGCAGGTCGAAATGCAGCCAGCGATAGACCGCGCCCTGTCCCGGCGCGGGAAGGATGTCGCCCGGCGGCACCGGCAGCGCCTTGCCCGACGGCGTCACGTCAAAGGCGCAGATCGGCTGCGGGATGCCGTGGGGCAGGGTTTCCGACGCGGGCACCGGCAAGTCGGATGCGGCGCTGTCGTCGGCGCGGCGGTCGGGATCGGTCAGGGGCATCGCGCTCTCAGATCAGTTCCGGTGAATCGCCGTATTCGGCATTGTCGTCGGCCACCGCCTGCACCATCAGCCGCATCAGATCGGGATCGGCGGAATGCACCCGGTTCCAGTTCGGGATGAAGGGCGTCTCCATCGGGTTTTCAAGAAAGATCTGCCCGGCCTCGACGATGTTGGAGGCAAACAGCTCCACCGTCGATTCCTCCGCATGGCGATCAACGCTAAGCCCGTTCAGACGCGCGTCGTTATAGTAGCTTTCGATCATATCCAGCGCGATGCGGTAATAGGTGGCCTTCAGCGACCGGAACGCCTCCATCGTGAAGACCGTGCCATCGGTGGCGAGCTTGCGGTAGAGCGCCTTGCAGATGTCGATCGACATGCGCGACAGGCCGGTGGTTTTGTCCTCCACCGACAGGGGCTGATGCTTATGATCATAGCCGTCCGAGATATCGACCTGACAGACGGCTTTTGGCGGCAGGTTGCGGAACGCTTCCGACAGCACCCCGATCTCCAGCCCCCAGTCCGAGGGGATGCGCATGTCCGACAGGATCGAGGCGCGCATCGCGAATTCGCCCGCCAGCGGGTAGCGGAACGCGCGCAGGTAGTCGAAATATTCCCGGTCGCCCACCACCCGTTTCAGCGCCAGCAGCAGCGGCGACACCAACAGCCGGTTGACCCGCCCGTTCAGTTTGCCGTCCGCGATCCGGGGGTAGTAGCCTTTCGACATCTGGTAGGGGAAATTCGGATTGGCGACCGGATAGACCAGCCGGGCCAGCATGTCGCGATCGTAGGTGACGATGTCGCAATCATGCAGCGCCACCACCGCGCTGTTCACCGCCGCCAGCGTATAGCCTAGACAGAACCACACATTGCGCCCTTTGCCCGGCTCAATCGGCGACAGCCCGATGCGGGCCAGCCGGGCATCGATTTCGCGCATCCGCGGGCCGTCGTTCCACACGACGGTATGTTTCTGCGGCAGGCGGGCAAAGAACTGTTTGGCATGGCGGTATTGCGCGGGATCGGCGCGGTCGAGGCCGATGACGACATGGTCGATGAACCGCGCCTCTGACAGGTGGTTCAGGATGTTGGGCAGCGCGTCGCCCTCCAGCTCGGAATAGAGCGAGGGCAGGATCAATGAGATCTTGCGCCGCTGGGCGAACACCTCAAGCTCGCGCGTCAGCGTCGCCGTGTCGGTGGTGCGCAGGTTGTGCAGCGTGGCCACAAAGCCGTTCTGATGAAAGTCAGCCATTCATGATCCTCGCAGGCAGGCTAGAGCAGGTCGGAAAGTAGGTCGAGCACCGCGTGCATCCAGCCTTGCGGGCCGGGGACGGTGGTGCGGACCCGGGCCTCGCCCGGCAGCGGCGGCAGCGGGGTGCCGTGGGGGTTGGCGATAATGACGCCGTGGTCCGCGGCTTCGATCATTTCGCGATCATTAGGCGCGTCTCCAAGCGCGAGACTGCGGGGCGCTGTGGCGGGGTCGGCCGTGGCGTCAGGCGCGTAGTGGGCGATGATTTCCGCCATGCGCCCGGCCTTGGTGCCGCCAAAGGACAGGGTCAGAAACCGGCCCCCCTCGCGCGCCGTGACACCGTGCTGCGCAAGCGCCGCGACAAAGGCTGCCCGCCCGGTGTCCGAGCCCTCCCAAAGACCCGGTTCGGAAAACTGGCGCTGGGCTGCCAGCCGCGCGCCTTCGATGGGCAGGCCGGTGCGGCGCGCGATCTCCGCCGCGCCCCAATCCCCGAACCCTCGGTATTGGTGGCGCAGATCCGGGGCGATGGCATCAAGGGCCGCGCGCAGCCGCTGATAGGCGCTGCGATCAGGGGCGGCCTCCGCTGGGCCGGGCGGCAGCAGCCCCGCGCCGTTTTCGACGATCGCCGGGCAATGGGCAAATCCCATCTCCGCCCGGAGAGGGGCAATTTCGGCAGCGGTCTTGGACGAGGCGAGGATCAGGGGGATGCCCGCGCCCCGCAGCCGGTCCAGCGCAGGGGTGGCAGCCTGCCAGCCATAGGTCTCATGATCGAGAAGCGTGCCGTCGAGATCGGAGAACACGATTGCCCTCGGGGCAGGCGCGTCCGCTGGGGTGTTACCTGTCATGGTTCCACCTTACGTGCTTTCCCGGCCACGACCAGCGGTTTTCGCCGCAGTGCGGCACGGACGGGCATTGCGCGGCTCGGCGTCGGGAACAGGTGGGGTTGCGCTTGGGCGCGCGGCGGGGATGATGCAGCGGAAGCCGCGGCTTCCTTTCCATTTCCAGATTACAGGTGCCCGATGACGCAAGCGACCGCCCCCGACCCCCTCGATATTCTCGTCGTCAGCCGGTTGCTGCCTTGGGCGATGGATGAACTGGGCCAAACCCACCGCCTGCACGACTATGACCCTGCCGCGCCGGTCCCCGAAGACGTGGCGCGCGCGGTGAATGTGGTGCTGACCTCAGGCGGGCCGGGGCTGAGCGCCGATCTCATCGCGCAATTACCGGCGCTGAAGCTCTGCGCGTCGCATGGCGTGGGCTATGACCAGATTGACGTGGACGCCTGCACTCGCGCCGGTGTCGTTGCCACGAATACCCCGGATGTGCTGACCGACGATGTGGCCGATACGGCCATCATGCTGATGCTTGCCGCGTTGCGCGGACTGCTGGCAGGCGATGCGCATGTGCGCAGCGGCGCGTGGGGCCGCGATGGCGCGATGCCGCTGACGCGAGGCGCGAAAGGTTCGGTTCTGGGCATCGTCGGCGCCGGGCGGATCGGGCAGGCCATCGGGCGCCGCGCAGAGGCGATGGAGATGGAGGTGCTTTACACCGGCCGGTCGGAAAAGCCTGACCTGAACTGGCGCTATGTGCCGGATGCGGTCGAACTGGCACGGCAATCCGACGTGCTGGTGGCGGCGACCGCAGGCGGCGAGGGCACGCGCAATCTGATCGACCGGCCCATTCTGGAGGCGCTTGGCCCGGCGGGATGCTTCGTCAATATCGCGCGCGGCTCGGTCGTGGACGAACCCGCGATGCTGGACCTCCTGCGCAGTGGGCATCTGGGGTTTGCCGGTCTCGATGTGTTCGAAAACGAGCCAAACCCCGATCCCGCCTTTGCCAGCCTGTCGAATGTGGTGCTGTTCCCGCATCATGCCTCAGGCACCCTGCACACGCGCAATGCCATGGCGCAGCTGGTGCTGGACAATATCGCGGCCTTTGCCGCAGGCAGGCCGCTGGTCACACCGATCAACGGCTGACCGCATGGGCGCGGGGCTGGGTGGTTTCCATTCGGTTACCGGGGCACCTACAGGTGCCGCCTTGCGCCCCGCTTCATGGTTGCTAAGTGAGCCGTGGTAACTGTCAGTGACTGCCCATGCGCGCCCGCCGTGGCGCGGGCCTTTGCGACGGTGCGCCCCTAATCACAGCCATGGAGCCTCCCCCATGAAGACCATTACCGTTCTCGTTGGCAGCCTGCGCCAAAACAGCATGAACCGCGCGTTGGCCCGCGCACTGGAAGTCGCGGGCAAAGACCGCTTTCGCTTCGTCTATGCCGATCTGGCGCCGCTGCCCATGTATAACGACGACCTTTGGGCGGATGTGCCCGATGCCGTCACCGCCCTGAAACAGCAACTGGCCGAAACCGATGGCGTGCTGTTCGTGACGCCGGAATACAACCGCTCGATCCCGCCGGTGCTGTCGAATGCGATCGCGTGGGCGTCGAAGCCCTATGGCGAAAATAGCTGGGCCGGGCTGCCCGCCGCGGTCGCTGGCACGTCGCCCGGTCCTGTCGGTGCGGCAGGCGCGCAGATCCACCTGAAATCCATGTTGCCGGTGTTGGATATGCTCGTGTTCGGGCAGCCGGAGCTTTACGTTCAGGGCTCTGCCGACATGTTTGACGACACGTTGGGCACCACCCGCGAGGACACCCGCGTGTTTTTCGAGGATTGGGCGGCAAAGTTCGACGCGTTTCTTGACCGGGTTGCGCGGCAAGACACACGGATCGCCGCCGAATGATCTGATACGGGCCGGGGTGGCGGGCTGCGCGGGAGACATGTTTGCCCTGCAGCTCGCCCCCGATCCGGCCCCGTTCCCGACCCGGCGCGCCGGTATTTCGCCTATCCCGTTCTTCCGCCACTATTTAATTGACTTGGCCCATGCTGCGTGGCCTCTACAGGATGTTTTTGCAGAAATGTCATTCATGCGCAGGGAGCAGGCGGCATGCAGGACGTGCGCGCGACGAAGTGGCAGTCCAGTCGGCTGGGCACGATGGGGGAAATCGACATCCCTGACCGGGTGCATCGCTATGTCCCGCTTTGGGTCACGCAGATTGCGGTGGCGGTCAGTTGTGCAGTGCTTGCCTTCGCCACGCGCGGCGCGGTGGATGCGCTGTTTTCCGGGGCAGGGCCGTTTGCGCTGACGATCCCTTTCGTGCTGTTCGCGACCCTTTTCGCGCGCTGGCAGGCGGGTGTTCTGACGCTGTGCCTGTCAATGCTCTACGCGTGGTATTTCGTGCTGCCGGTGCAAAGCAGTTTTGCATTTGCCGTGGGCTCGGACGCGCCGCGCGTGGTGGTCAATATCACGTCGGGCTTTGCCGTCGTGGCGCTGGCAGAGATGTTTCGCCGCACGGTGCGCCGCGCGGTCGAGGAACGCGATGCGCAGGTGCGCGAGCGGCAGCTTTATCTGGAGGAATTCGACCATCGGGTGAAGAACAACTTTGCCATGGTCGCCTCGCTCATCCGGATGGAAAGCCGACGCCCCGGCATTACCGAGGATGCGCGCCAGTCGCTCAACGCCATTCACGGGCGGGTGGCCAGCATTTCCCGCGCGCATCAGGCGCTCTACCGCCGGGAAGGTGGCGTGCAGGAGGTCGCGATGCAGACCTATCTGGGGGAGTTGTGCACCTCACTGGAGCAAGCCCTGCTGGAAGGTCGCCGCATCCGGTTGCAGACCCATATCGCGCCGGTGGCGGTGCCGCGCGACCGGGCGATTTCGATTGGGCTATTGGTCAATGAGCTGGTGACCAACGCGGTCAAGCATGCCTTCCCCGAAGGGCGTCCCACCCGCGCGGACGGGGATGCCATCACCGTCACGCTCGCCCCCGGAGAGCCCGTTGCAGGGGCGGACGGCGCGCCCGATACGACCCCGCCGTTGCGCTTGGTGATCGAGGATAACGGCATCGGCACCGGCACGACCGAGCGGCGCGATGGATCGCTTGGCCATCAGTTGATCGCGGCTTTTGCGGTGCAGGCCCAAGGCACCCTGCGCGAAGAGACCCCCGCGCAAGGCACACGATTTGTCTTTGACTTCGATGCCGTGTGACGGGCCTTAGATGGGGCTCAGGTTTCCAGCGGCTCGGTGATCTTGGCCGGGGCTTCTTCCTCGGTCGGGATTTCATGGCCCGACAGGAAGATGGCAAGGTTCTCCAGCGTCGGGATGTGATCGGCGAACACCCGGACGGTGATGAGCACCGGCACCGCGATGAACATGCCGATCACCGACCATGCCCATCCCCAGAATGCCACGGCAAGGAACACCAGAACGGTGTTGAGTTTCAGGCTGCGGCCCACGGCGAAGGGTGTGACGAACTGGCCCTCGATGGTGGTCAGGGACAGATAGACCCCGGCGGCGAACAACGCCTGTCCGACATAATCGAAACTGACGATACCGATTGCGGCGCAGACGATAACCCCCATGATCGCGCCCAAAAACGGGATGTAGTTCAGCACATAGGCCATCACCCCGAACAGCAGCGGATTGGGCATACCCAGCCACCACAGCGACAGGCCCACGGCGACGCCCAGCCCAGCGTTGATGATCGAGATGGTAAGGAAATACCGGCTCAGTTTGCGCTCGATATCGAAGGCGATCTTGATCGCGCGCCGCTTGTCGCGGAAGGTCGGGCTGGCCTGCACGATCTTTTCGTAGAACATGTCGCCCGACGCGGTGAGAAAGAACAAAAGCACCAGTGTGAACATGGCCTGCGCGGCAATTGCCGGGGCCATCATGACGATGCGGGTCAGCATGTTGGGCTGATCGACGACGACGCGTTCCGATGGCTCCGCTTCGGCCTGGCCCGGATCGATCGAGCCATCGCCATCGCTGTCCACCGCTTCGCCTCCGCCTGCGGCAGTGCCATCGGGGGCGGTGGGCGCGGTGTCCCCCCCACCCGAGGCCATCTTCTCGACTTCCTCGCTAGCCTCCGCGACCTTCTCCAATGCGTTGGAGATGCCGCGCAACTTGCGCTCGACATCCGTGATGATCGCTTGTCCGTTCTGGGCGTAGCTTTGCACTGGGCCGGACAGGGCGTAGATCATCCCGGCCCAGATCACGATCAGCATCGTGACCACCGCAGCGGCTGTCAGCACCGGCGGCACGCCGCGCCGCTGTGCCCAGCGGCGCACGGGCGAGAAGGTGAGCGACAGCAGAAAGGCCAGCAACACCGGCATCAGGAACGCCCGCGCGAACACGATGGCGGAGCCGACGGCCAGCAGCGACAGGATCAGCACCGGCCAACTGGCTTTATCACGCGGACGGCGGACGGGGGCGGCGGCACCGGGTTCAGGCGCAGGATGGTCTGACATGGGGTGTGTGATCTGCTTGTATGGGGTGTATTAGCGCGTTGCCTGCGAACCTAGCGCAGGCTTTGCCTTCGACGAGGCGCAGATCGACCGCCCGCACAAATTTCACCCCACCCGAGGCCCGCGCCGCCGGGCTAGCTTGCCCGCGCAGGTCGCTGCGCGGGCAGGGCGATCACTCGCCGTAGGGCACCCAGATATTCTTGATCTGCGTGGCGCGGTGCAGGAACGCTTTCTTCTGTCCCGGCGCCCCGGCCCAGTCGCGCGCGCCGTCGATCTCGACCCATGTGTGTTTGAGGTTGCCGGCGCTGTCGCGCTCCACCTCCACGCAGCCCGCCTCGCTGCCGAAATACCAGATGCCCTGCACATCGTCATGTTGCGCCAGCACGCGGGCCAGTTCATCGCGTGGGCCGGTGACGATGTTAAACACGCCTGCGGGCATGTCGGATGTGTCCAGCACCTGATACAGATCGGTCGCCGCAAGCGGATGGGTCTGCGACGGCACCGCCACCACCCGGTTGCCCATCGATAGGGCGGGCAGCGCCAGCGACAGCAGGCCCAGCAGCGGATGCGCCGAGGGGCAGGCGATGCCGATCACACCCAGCGGCTCGTGCATCGCCAGCGTGACGTGGTTGCCCTTGGTCTGATGCACCGCGCCATCCATCTTATCGGCATGGGCGGCATACCAGAAACAGCGGCGGATCGCGGTGGCGACCTCCTCGCGGGCAGCGTCGCGCCCGGCACCGAAGCTGCGCAGACGCTCGGTGAATTCCGCCTCGCGCGCGGCGAGGTTCTCGGCCAGATAATAGAGCACCTGCGCGCGGTTGTGACCGGTCGCGCGTCCCCACGCCCCGGCGCTGGCGGCGGCTTCGACCGCGTTGCGGATGTCCTTGCGATTGCCAAGACCGGCCAGCCCGACCGGGCCCTTGGCCCCGGCGACGGCATAGGAATAGCCGCTGTCGGCGCGAGCCTGCTTGCCGCCCATATAAAGCTTCGCGGTGCGGTCGATTTCCGGCCCGGCGGCGGTGCTGGCCTGTGGCAGCGGATCGGGCGCGGGCAGGTCGGGGGCGGGTTTCTTTGCGCGGGGCGTGCCGTGGGCGAGATAGGCCATCATCCCCTCGCGCCCGCCCTCGCGGCCAAAGCCGCTCTCGCGGTAGCCGCCAAACCCTGCGCCCGCGTCAAACACATTGGTGCAGTTGATCCAGACCACCCCGGCCTTTACCTGCGCGGCAAGATCGAGGCACAGGTTCACATTCTCCGACCAGATCGACGCGGCCAGCCCGTAGCGGGTGTTGTTGGCCAACGCCACCGCATCGGCAGGGGTGCGGAATGGCGTCAGCGTGGCGACGGGGCCAAAGATTTCTTCGGTCGAAAGGGTGGAGGCAGGCGCGACCCCGGTGGCCAGCGTCGGCGGGTAGAAACAGCCCTCCGGCGCGGTGCCCTGATGCAGCACCGCGCCCTCGGCCTTGCCCTGTGCCATCAGCCCGCGAATGCGCTCCAGTTGGACGGGATGCACGATCGCGCCGATATCGGTGCATTTGTCGAGCGGGTCGCCCACGCGCAGCGTTTTCATCCGCGCCTTGAGCAGCGCCTCGAACCGCTCGGCCACCGCCTCGGCCACCAGAATCCGCGCGCCAGCACAGCAGACCTGACCCTGATTGAACCAGATTGCGTCCACGACGCCCTCGACCGCCGCGTCCAGATCGGCATCGGCGCAGACGATGAAGGGGGACTTGCCGCCCAATTCCAGCGTCAGCCGCTTGCCCGACCCGGCGGTGAGACGGCGGATCTCGCGGCCCACCTCGGTCGAGCCGGTGAAGGCCACCTTGTCGATCCCGTCATGGCCGACGATCGCCGCACCGGTGCGCCCGTCGCCGGTGACGATGTTGAGCACACCGTCGGGCAGGCCCACCTCCGCCGCGATCTGTGCCAGAGCCAGCGCGGTAAGCGGCGTATATTCGGCAGGCTTCAGCACCACGGTATTGCCCGCAGCAAGCGCAGGCGCGATTTTCCATGCCAGCATCAGCAGCGGGAAGTTCCACGGGATCACCTGACCGCAGACGCCGACCGCGCGGGTCTTCGGGAATTCGTCCTCCATCAGTTCCGCCCAGCCGGCGTGATGATAGAGATGCCGCACCACCAGCGGCACGTCGATATCGCGGCTTTCGCGGATGGGCTTGCCATTGTCGAGGCTTTCGATCACCGCCAGAAGCCGGGCATGCTGCTGCACATGGCGTGCCAGCGCATAGAGGTATTTCGCTCGGCCATGCCCGCCAAGCGCCTCCCATTTCGGTTGCGCCTTGCGCGCGGCCTTCACCGCCGCATCGACATCCGCCGCGCTGCCCTGGCTCACCCGGGCGAGATTGGCGCCGGTCGCAGGCTCGGTCACCGCGAACAGGTCGGCGGGGTCGGTGAAACGGCCATTGATGAAATGACCGAACCCATCGGCATGGCGGGCCAGCCACGCATCGGCGATGTCGCGGGCTTCGGGGGCGGGGCCATAATCCATGGTTTCCAGAATATCCGTGATCGTGGTCATGACAGGCTCCTTAGGCAAGCGCGTGGCGCGAAGACGCGGCATAGCGTCCGGTCACATGGTGGTCGAGCTGTCGCTCGATATCGCCCAGCATCGACGACGCGCCAAAGCGGAACAGATCGGGGTTGACCCAATCGCGGCCCAGTTCTTCGCGCATCAGGATCTGCCAGGTCAGCGCATCCTTGGCGGATTTGATGCCGCCTGCGGGCTTGAACCCCACGCGATGGCCCGTGGCCGCGCCATAATCGCGCAACGCCCGCACCATGACGAGGCTGACGGGCAGGGTAGCGTTGACGCCTTCCTTGCCGGTGGAGGTCTTGATGAAATCCGCGCCCGCCTGCATCGCCACCATCGACGCCGCGTGGACGTTGCGCAGGGTCTGTAGATCGCCGGTGGCGAGGATCGCCTTCAGATGCGCTGCGCCGCAGGCCTCGCGCATGGCCGCGACCTCATCGTAGAGCGCATGCCAGTCGTGCTTCAGAACGTGTTCGCGGGTGATGACGATATCGATCTCATCGGCGCCCTGATCGACCGCCCAGCGAATTTCCTCCAGCCGCAGGTGAAGCGGCATCAGCCCGGCAGGGAAACCTGTGGCGACGGAGGCCACCGGAATGCCCGAGCCGTCAAGCGCGCGCACCGCATGCGGCACCATTGTGGGATAGACACAGACCGCGCCGGTGGTCAGGCGCCTATCGCCAAGCCCCAGCCCCGCGACGATATGCGGGGCCAGCGGGTGGCGCGCCTTGGCGCAAAGCCGCGCGACCCGGCCCGCCGTGTCATCGCCTGCAAGTGTCGTCAGATCGATCAGCCGCACCGCGTTTACCAGCCATGCCGCCTGATGCTGTTTCTTCAGCGACCGGCGTGTGCCCAGCGTCGCCGCGCGCCGTTCGGTGGCGGAGCGATTGACGGCGTGGCCTTCGAACATCGCCGGGTCAAGCGCGATGCCGGGATTGCGGGCATGGCTGTCCATTGTGGCGATCTGGGTGGCATGGGGCGCGGCGTCTGCGGCGGTCTGGCTCTGGTCGCTCATGGCTTGCATCCTTCGTGACGGCGCCACGGTGACGGGCGGTGGCAGAAGCCTTGGCGCGTCACGCGGCTGCTCCTTTTGGCCTAGCGTATTCCCCGGGGTCCGTCACTGAAGATGTCACGGCACAGGTCGCGATGGCGCGTGTCTGCGCCGATCGCGGGCCTCGTTTTGCGATATGCAAACGCCGTAACCCGGCTTTGCACTGCCGTTGGGGTCACTTTCGCAAAAATGCAAATACCACGCCGCTGCCACAATCATGCCCGGCTTCGGCCTGAGTGGATGGTTAATCCCTATTTACCAGCATTTCGCCGGCCATGTGAAAGGGAGCTTACCCGTGAAAACCCGCCATTTCCCCCGCCTCTCCGTCACACTTGTCGGATTCGCGCTTGCAGCATTCGTCGCGGCCGTCCTCATCGTTTCGCTTCCCTTGCGCAACTACGTCGGAAGCTACGAGCGCGAAGTGCAGTCCGAAGTGGCATTGCGGGCGGGCAACGCGCTGCGGCTGACGATGTCACGGGCGATCGAAAGGGAATGGGACAGTCTCAACGCCCTGACCCAACAGATCGAGATGGATAACCCCGCCGGGGCACGATCCTTTGCCGATGCTGTGGTCCGGGCCAGTAGCGCCGTCGAATGGGTGGGTGTCGCCACGCCGGATGGGCGCGTCGTGGCAGGCTCGCGCCGCGCCCGCGAAAGCGAGGATGTGGGCATGCAGGCGTGGTTCTATGACGGCATCAAACGCGGCACGCTGGCCAGCTACCATGACCGCCGCGCCACGGCGTCGAGCGAAGCCACGGGCCTGCTGAACCTGTCCGCTCCGGTGATCGACCGGTTCGGTGTGACCCGCGGTGTGGTCGCCTATTCGCTGCGCCTGAGCTGGATGGAGAATTACCTGCGCGAAGCCGCCGAGCAACTCGACGTTGATTTCGCGGTGATCGATGAGACGGGCGACCGCGTCATCGAAGTGTCCGAACGGGTCGCGGCGCGGCTGCCCGATGCAGTGGGCGGTCTGGCGAAATTCGGCTCCGACATCACCCGCTACGTGCCCGCCGAGAACGGCAGCGATGACTATGTGATGGCGGTGTTCCCCTCGCTTCTGACCGGCAGCAATATCCCCCATTTCGCTTGGGATCTGGTGGTGAAGGTTCCGGCCATGACCCAGAATGCCGGGTTGTCGGAACTGATGGGCAATATTCGCTGGGCGATTGCGGGGCTGTTTTTCATGATGGCGATCTGCGCGATCCTCTATGCCCGGCACTACATCCTGCCGATCGAGCGGCTGACCCGCGACGCCGAAGACATCGCCGCCGGGCGGCTGGTCTACCCGACCGACAGCTCGTCCTCCCGCGAAAGCGCGCATCTGTCCTCGGCGCTGTCGGTGATCCAGTCCCGGATGCAGGGGTTCCGGATGTTCGAAGCCGGGGAATGAGCCACCCGCGCAACAGCGCCGATCAAATTGAATGCCGCGGCGGGTCCAATATGGCCCGCCGCGGTTTTGCCATGCACGGTAAATGCAGTGGAACCGCGCGGCAGATGTTCTGAACTGCGGGTCCGCGCGCCAGAGCAGGATATCATAATGAGCAGCAAATGCCGTATCGCCGCCATAGCGGCTGTTTTCCCTTCCGAGGTCTTTTTCGCACGGGTAACGATGCGGGGCAGGCGTGTCGCACAGATCGCGGCCTTGACGACGTTGACGACGCTTGCCGCGCCTGCTGCCCACGCAGATGGCGAGTTTCTGCAATATGATCGCGGCCCCAGCGACCATACGCTTGTCGCCAGCATCGGGCGCGGCCCGATCAGCGGCGGTCTGACATTTTCGGATTATGACGGCGGGGCTGAAACGACGCTGAGCCTGACCCACGCCGTGCCGCTGGATTACGGCATCACAGGCCGTGTCGGCGC
Source organism: Pacificitalea manganoxidans (assembly GCF_002504165.1). GTDB lineage: Bacteria > Pseudomonadota > Alphaproteobacteria > Rhodobacterales > Rhodobacteraceae > Pacificitalea > Pacificitalea manganoxidans. Next base: position 2,457,726 of record NZ_CP021404.1, on the reverse strand, counting down.
GACGTTGCATTTCGACGATGGCGAGGCCGATCCAGGCCTCAAGATCGCCGCCGAGCAGTATCTGGCGCAGGACTGGGGCGGGCTGTTCTGGCTGGCCGAGATCGACAGCTACCGCGCTGGCTACTTTGCGCTGATGCAGGCGTTTCCGCAGGGGATGCCGATCAATCTGGAACTGACCGCGTCGGGTCACAATGACGGCTACCACGAAACCTCTGTGGCGACCGGGTTTCAGATCAATGACGGGCCGGTGCGGCTGCGCACCGGGGTCCGGCTTCAGGCGCAGGAGGCCTTTGTCGGGGTGTCACTGAACACGTTCTAAGGTGTTTTTCGTAATCCATCCGCAGCGCGTCCCGGCGGGCAACCCGTTCGCGCGCCATGCTTTTTAACCCGTCAGGCCAAATTTTGCGCAAACCCGTTGGAACCCTCCAGCGGCGGAATCCTGTTGTTCCATCAAATTAACGGCACACGCGAGGTTCTGCTCAATGTCTTATATACGTTTTGGCTTGATGATCCTGACATCCACGGTGGTGATGTTCGGGTTGATGTATATCAACACCTACGCGTGGGAACATCTCTTCTTCTCCGAAACGCGCAGCTACATGGCGCTGCTGATGGGCGCGGTGATGGCCGTCATCATGCTGGCGTTCATGCTGGGGATGTATACCAACAAGAAACTGAACATCGCCATTTTCGCGGGGGCGATCATCGTGTTCGGTCTGTCGCTGTGGCTGGTGCGCAGTCAGGTGACCGTGGGCGGTGTCAGCTACATGCGCGCGATGATCCCGCACCATTCGATCGCGATCATGACGTCCGAGCGGGCCGGGATCGAAGATGCCCGTGCGCGCAAGCTGGCCGATGAAATCATCGCCGCCCAGCGGAAGGAAATCGCGGAGATGCGCTATATGATCGCCGATATCGAGCGCGGCAATGTCGCGGCGGAGACCTACGAAGATCCGCCCGCCAGCGAAGGCAGCATCGAGGACGCGCTGTCCAACACGCTGATTTCCACGATGGACCTTGCGCCGATGCCAGCGGAGGAAGCCGGCCCGGTGGCACAGGGCGAAAGCTGCCGTTTCAACCGCAGCCCCGAAGACGACCCGGTCCTGTGGGCCAGCGCCGATGGCAGCGACGCGATGATCAAGATGAACGGTGTTCTGGTGTCGATGGACGGGCAAAGCGCGAGCGGCGGCGAGGCCGAATTCAGCACCGAAGGCGCAGTGGCGCGGGTGCGTCCCTTGGGTGACGACGCCGATTGGCGCGCGAATGCCGAACTGGTCTTCACCCTCGATGCGGGGCTGACCGTGGGCTATCGCGGCTTCTACAACTGCGACGCGTAAGCGTGATAATCACGGGCCGGGGCGATGCAGCGCCCGGCCCGTTTGCCGATCAGCCCGCCGCCGCTTGGCGCAGCTGAGCTAGCAGGTCGGGCAAGGCCGCGAGATCGGACAGGGCGTGATCGCGGGGCACCTGATCCAACGGCCCTTTGCGATAGCCTTCTGTAAACAGCACAAATGGAACCTCTGCGCGCCGGGCGGTTTCCGCATCGGTTTCGCTATCCCCCACATATATCCGCAGGCCATCACCCCCGAGCGCCGCGAAAGCCGCGTGCAGCATTGCCGGGTCTGGTTTGCGGGTGGGCAGGCTGTCCCCCGCGATCACGGTGACAAACAGGCGCTCCATATCCAAATGCCGCAGCACGGCGCGTGTCGGCGCCAGTGGCTTATTGGTGCAAACGGCCATTGCCGCCCCCGCCGCGCGCAGATCTTCCAGCATGCGGATCGCGCCGGGATAGGGCTCGGTCAGTGTTACGGCGTCGTCGTAGCGGGCCAGAAATTCGGCCATCACCGCGTCATGGTCCGCGATGGGCAGTTCGCGCTGCCGGCACATGCGCGCCACGAAGGTGGGCACGCCTTCGCCCATGAAATCGCGGGTCCGCTCCAGCGTCAGCGGCGCTGCATTCCAGAGGTCCAGCACTGCATTCGCGACGCTGCGCACGTCAGGGGCGCTGTCGATCAATGTCCCGTCGAGGTCAAAGACCACGCGCAGCGGCGCGGGCCGACGGGGGGCGGCGGTCTGGTCGGACGGGGGGCGGGTCATGGCGGCTCCGGACGCGGGGGCGGGATACCCTGCTCCTACGCGGGCGAGCGATGCGGGGCAATGCGACCCGCCGCGTACCACGCATCACGCCCCAAGGATCAACTGGTGGAGCCGCAGCTTTCCCAGCAAAGTTGCGGCGCGAACCGCATACGCACGATCTGCCGCGTCTCGATATCCCCGGCCGTCAGGCCGAAATTGAACGCAGGCGTATAATACATCTGCGTGTCGACGATGATGATGCGGTCGCCCTCGTCAATGCGGGGCACGCGCTCTTCATGCGTGGTGTTGAGCGCAAAGTCATTGGTCGTCAGGGCCTTATAGCCATTTCCGTGGGAAAATACGACCTCGAGCTTGCGCTTGGTCAGGTCTTCGCAGTCCTTGGTGCAGGCAACCTGTGTCACCCGCAGATCGGCACCGCCGGACAGGTTCGACATGTATTCGATGACGGATTGCAGCCCGTCGAGATCGTCTTGCGTGATCGGCACGCTTTGGCGCGACAGCGTATCGGCGATAAGCGCGGTGGCGTCGGTCAGCACGGTGCGGATTTTGAACGCATCGGTGTAGACGTAGAAGCCGCACAGCGCCCAGATCAGCAGCGGGAACACCAACAGCAGTTCCAGCGACTGGCTGCTGCCGGTTTCCTCGCGGGCGAAGCGCCGCAGCCGGGTCAGGGGGATCAGACGGGGTAGGCGCATCACGACACCGGCTCCGAGACAAAGCCTGAAAACACCACGAGCCCGTATTCCTCTTCGGAGTTCTTAGGCAGGCGATGGCCCAGACCGCTGCCGGGGAAAATCGGTTTGAACAGGCGGCAGACGCGGATCAGCATCAGGTCGTTCTGCTGGCCGGGCTGGTAATTCTGGGTCGGCTCGCTGTCGCTTTCCTCGCGGTCGACACAGGCAACCGTGCGGGTCGCGTCGGCCCAGTCGGCCAGAGGCAGGGCGCGCATCTCGATACGGATGGAGTCCACGCAATCCTGCTGGAACAGCGCGCGGTCGCAAATCTGCTGCTTCAGTTCGTCATATGTGGGGGGCGTTTTGGTGCTGATCTGGATGTCGCGGGCGACCAGATCGGTCGCGCGGTGCAAAAACAGGTGCCGCACGTTCAGCAGCCCCAGTTCGAACCCCATCATGAAAACATACAGCAGCAGCGGCAGAAGGATGACGAATTCGACTGTAACTGCACCGTCCTGCGCCTGCCCGAAGCGGCGCATGTGATGCGGCAGCAGACGCGCGACCATCCGGGCGCCAAGCCGCAAGGGAGCACGAAGCGCGCGCGTCATTGGGTGAGCCTCAACATGCTGATGGAGCTGGCGATCATGTCAAAGGCGTCATCGATCTTCAGCCCTTCGACAGGGAAGTAATGGGTTTCGTTCCATGCGCAGTCACGCAGCAGGTCGGCATAGGTCTCCGGCGCCTCGAACCCGATGGTGTAGACGACGATGCCCTTGGCCTTTGCCGCAGAACACGCAGCGGACATGCGGCTGTTCTTGGTCGATGCGTCGATGGTGTAGAACGGCGTGTAGGGCCAGTCAGACAGGCCGTAGCGGCGGCCCTGTGGCGTGCGCAGGTTGTAGTGGTGCCAGTAGTAGGACATTTCCGCCCAGACCTGCGGCCATGTCATATGGATCTCGCTCAGCCCGAATTTGTCACCTGCGGTGGTGGCGTCCCAGAAATGGTCGCCGGTGCCATTCAGGTAATAGCTGCCCTTTTTTTCCGTGACGGTCGCAAAGAAGTAGGGTTCGTTCTTTTTCTTGTCGTCATCGAGATCCTCGCCCGAGCCTTCGGGGTCATGGACGGTATAAAGGCCGTTGCCGCTATACATCGCACGCCAGACATCCGATGCGCCGGAGGCAAAGTCGGATTTTAGCCGATATTCCGGGAAATTCTCACCGTCGGTCATCACCACCAGCACCTTCATGCTGTTGGAGGCGTCATAGGGCAGGGGACGGCCGCGGAAGGCCTCGTCGACCTTGCCCGCGTCGATCAGGTTCGACACCGGCGTCTGCGCGGATTCGTCCAACAGGGCCGTGCCCCATTTGATCCCGATATCGATCGAGGTGCTGCCCTCCGCCGTGAGCTTGCTAATCTGCGCAGTCAGGTCGTCGACGGATTGCGACACGGCGGTGATCTCGAAGCCATCGTCGATGCGGCAGTGCCACTGCCCTGCCAGCGGGTCGCTGGCGTTGACAAGCTGGAAGAGAAAATGCCCGTTGCGGTTCAATTTGGTGCCGGTGGAGATCCCGGCAGATTTGAAATCGTCCGTCTCGAACTCGATGCAGTTCGAATAGCTGTGTTCGTCACTTGTCGTGTAGCTCGACAGCAGTGCTGCGCCCGCGTTTACCTGCGAGGCATAAGGAACAAGGTTGATCGAAACACGCCCCGGTTCGCTTTGTTCAAGGATCTTGGTGACAAAGGATGTCGCCGCACGCTGAAGCTCCTGCAGTTTGGTCGTGCCTTCCTCGGTATTGGCGCTGTCCTGCGCCATCGAGCCCGAGACGTCGAGCACGAGCGAGATTTCAATGTCATCCACACGCTCGGTCGCGACGGATGCCACGGTGACGGGCAGTTCTTCGTAGCCCCAGATCCGCAGGAAGTAGGTCGACAGATCCGCCTTCACACTGCCATCGACGGTGCGGCCCACTAGCATGGGGCCGGTCTTTTCATCCTCGGCGGCGACCACCGGTTCCAGATGGCCAAAGCCAGCCGCGTCAAACCAGCTGTCCACGACCTCTTTCGGGGTCATGGTCTGGCTCAGGCTGGCGGCGGCCAGAACGGCATTGTCGATGGTGTGCTGAAGTTCGGTGCGGACCCGTTCATAGCGGGCAACGTCAATGGCGATGCCGCCAATCAAGATCATCCCGATCAACAGGAAGAGCGAAAACACCATCGCGGCGCCGGTCTCTTCGCGGAGAAATGATCGTGCCGTTTTCATCACGGGGGGACTCGCACCAAGGGTTTCTATCCCCCAGTGGTGCCGGGTCCATTGGCCGGGAGCGTGACCGCTTCGGCATTTCTTTGGGTCAGGATTGTGGCGTTATCGCCTTGTTTACCACCGCTTGAACCGCCAGCTCCGAAAGGGCGGCGCGAAAGCCAGTGCGGCGTAAAGGTTAACGCTCTGTTAATGTAGGGCTTTCGCCCTTATGGCGCGGCGCGCGGGGCGCGTTCCGCCCCAGCGTGCGTGCCCGCCTGCCCCCGGATTATTTGGCCGGGGGCAGGGGATGGGGTGCACGGGATCAGCGGCGCGGGGGCTCGCCGCCGCCATCCTTGCGGTAGCTGTGCTTGGGGCCTGCGGGTTTGCCGCCGGGTTTTCCTTTCGGCCCGCCGGGCTTGCCGAATTTGGCCGGAGCGCCCGGCTTGCCGGGGCGGCTCATCCGCTGCGAGGGATCGGCTGCGTTGGCGCGCGCCGGCTTGTCGCCGAACTTGCCCGCCGGTTTGCCGCCGGGCTTGCCCTCGCCGCGGCTGTCGGGACGGCCATCGGGTTTGCCGAATTTGCCACCCGGTTTGCCGCCGAATTTCCCGCCCGGCTTGCCGCCGAACTTGCCTTCGGGCTTGCCGCCGACCTTGCGCTCGCCGCGGCCTTCGCTGCGGCCCTCAAAGCCGTCGCGTTTACGGTCGTCGCGGTCGCGGGGCTTGCCTGCGCCGTATTTCGGAGCAGGGCGGCTGTCGGACACGGCGGGGCGCGGCGCATCGCCGGCCTTATGGCGCGGTTTGCGCGGGGAGGGGCTGTCGGGGCTCCAGTCGCTTGTCGCGGTGGGGGCATCCGATGCGGGGGTGGGCGCAGGGGCACGGTCATCGCTTCCGCGATCCTCGCGCGGCCAAGTGCGCGGCTTGCGGGTGTCGTCGCGGCGCGGGCCGCGGTCCTGCCCACGGTGTCCGCCACGGTCGTCACGGCCCCGATCATCCCGCCCGCGCGGCGGCTCGCGCCGCTGCGGACCCAGATCCGGCGTGCCTTCGACCCGGCGCAGGGTGATGCCGTTTTCCAGTTCGCCGCCGTCGCCAATGGCCGCGATCACACCGGCAAGGCTCGGCTCCGCCAGTTCGACAAAGGTTTCGCTGTCCTGCACCCGGATCGCGCCGATGGCATCCTTGCTGACATTGCCCGCGCGGCAGATCAGCGGCAGCAGCCAGCGGGCCTCGGCACGGTCATTGCGCCCGACCGAGAGGGAGACCCAAGCGCTCGGCCCAAACGGCGCACGCTCGCGCGGGGCGGGGCGGGTTTCGGGATCGCTCAGTTCTTCCGGCGCGGACTGCCGCGCCCGGTAAAGCCGCAGATAGGCGGCGGCGATGGTTTCGGCGCTGTGCAGGTCCAGCAACTTGGTCGCGAAATCGCGCTGCTCCTGCGTCGTTTCTTCCTGCCAGACGGGATCGGCCAGCAGACGCTCCTCATCGCGGCGCAGGATCTCGTCCGCGTCGGGGGCGGTGGTCCATTCGGCGGTGATCTTGGCGAATTTCAGCAGGCGCTCGGCCTTCTTGGCGGACCGCGGCGGCACGATCAGCGCGGAGATGCCCTTGCGCCCCGCACGGCCTGTCCGGCCCGACCGGTGCAGCAGCGTTTCCGAGTTTGACGGCAGGTCGGCGTGGATCACCAGCTCGAGGTTGGGCAGGTCGATGCCGCGGGCAGCGACATCGGTCGCCACACAGACCCGCGCCCGGCCGTCGCGCATTGCCTGCAGGGCATGGCTGCGCTCGGTCTGGCTCAATTCACCCGACAGACACACGACCGAAAAGCCGCGATTGGAGAACCGCGCCATCAGCCGGTTCACGGCGGCGCGGGTGTTGGCGAATACGATGGCGTTCTGAGCCTCGTGGTAGCGCAGCACGTTGATGATGGCGTTTTCCGCATCGGACTGCGCCACGCGCAGCGCCTGATAGGTGATGTCGGCATGTTGGGACGTGCCCGACAGCGTGGTGACGCGCACGGCGTCGCGCTGATACTGCTTGGCCAGCGTCGCGATCATTGGCGGCACGGTGGCCGAGAACATCAGCGTACGCCGGTCTTCGGGGGCTTCGCCCAGCATGAATTCCAGATCTTCGCGGAAGCCGAGATCCAGCATTTCATCGGCTTCATCGAGCACGATGGCGCGCAGGTCGCTCATGTCCAGCGAGCCACGGGTTATGTGGTCGCGCAGGCGGCCCGGCGTGCCTACGACGATATGCGCGCCGCGTTCCAGTGCGCGGCGTTCCTCGCGCGCATCCATCCCGCCAACGCAGGAGGTCACCCGCGCGCCGGTTTTGGCATAAAGCCAGCTGAGTTCGCGCATAACCTGAAAGGCCAGTTCGCGGGTCGGCGCAATCACCAGCGCCAGCGGCGCGGCGGCGCGGCCCATCTGGTCACTGTCGCCCAGCAAGGTCTTGGCAATAGCAAGGCCGAAGCCCACGGTCTTGCCCGAGCCGGTCTGCGCTGACACGAGCAGGTCGGCGTCTTGCAGTTCTGGCGCGGTCACGGCCTCCTGCACGGCAGTCAAATCGGTGTAGCCTCGCTCCGCGAGAGCGTCGGATAGGGTAGAAATCATGGTAAGGTCATCCGTCAGGGTCGGCGCAGCGCGCCTTGGGCTACGGCACTGATCCCCCTGGACGCTGACCGCAGAAAGCGTGATCCCATAAGCCGTCCCGCGCCATTTGTATACGGCAATTTCGTCATGGCTGCTGCCCACGCGCGGGTTCCGTTACGCGTTTTCAGGGGGGAACGCACCTGCGCGCCCCATGCGGCGCCGCTAGCCGGTTGACGTCGCGCCATGAATTCCCGGTGGGCGCAGGTGACCGGGCGTCTCTAAACCGAGCTAATCACTGCCGGTGCATTTTTTGCACCGCATCGGTGAAAAGCTAGCACTTGTTGCACAGCTCGGATTGGGAGGAAGTTGCAGGCAATGCCATCACAAGCCGACAACAACAGGGACCGCCATCATGACAACCGAGATTTCCCGTCGACATTTTCTAAAAGGCACCGGGGGCGTGCTGGGCGCCGCTGCGCTGCCGTTCCTGCGTGTGCTACCTGCCGCTGCTGCCGGGAGTGACGTCATGGTCGTCGCCACCGGGCAGACGATCAACAGCCTCGATCTACACCGCACCGGCACCAACCGGGCATCCTATCAGGTGTCGGTGAACTGTTACGACCGGCTTGTGGGCTTTGGCACCAAAACCACCGAGGATGGCGGCCTGTCCTACGACTATTCCGAGATCGTGCCCGAACTGGCCGAAAGCTGGGAAGTGTCGGAGGACGGCATGGTCCTGACCTTCAAGTTGAAATCCGATGCGACCTTCTGGGATGGGCGCAAAGTGACCGCGCAGGACGTGAAATGGTCCTTTGACCGTTCCGTCATGGTTGGCGGCTTCCCCACCGTCCAGATGAAGGCAGGCGGGCTGGAGCGCCCCGATCAGTTCGAAGCCGTGGACGAAGAGACTTTCGTGGTGAAACTCGACCGCCCGTCGAAGCTGTCGCTGCCGGATCTGGCCGTGCCGGTGCCGTTCATCATCAATTCCGAACTGGCACTGGAAAACGCCACCGACGCCGATCCGTGGGCGATGGAATACCTGCACACCACGCCCGCAGGCTCCGGCGCCTATAAGGTGGCGACATGGCAGCCCGGTCAGCAACTGGTCTATGAACGCAATGACGCTTGGGTCGGTGGCCCGTTGCCCGCCTATCAGCGCGTCGTCGTCCGCGAAGTGCCGAGCCCCGCGACCCGGCGCGCGCTGATCGAGCGTGGCGATATCCAGATGTCATTCGATATCCCCGACAAGGACGCCGCCGAACTGGACGCCAAGGAAGGTGTCACCGTCTATTCGACCCCGATCGAGAACTGCATCCACTGCCTGTGCCCGAACACCAATTTCGAGCCGTTTCAGGACGCGGATGTGCGCAAGGCGCTGGCCTATGCGATCCCCTATGAGCAGATCTTTCAGGCTGCCGCCTATGGCCGTGGCGCGCCGATGTGGGGTGGCGACAGCGCCATCGATGACACCGCATGGCCGCGCAAATCGCCCTACATGACGGACCTCACCAAAGCGCGCGAGCACATGGAGAAGTCCGGCTATGCCGAAGGTTTCGAGGTGCCGCTGTCGATCAGCCTTGATCTGTCGGACTGGATGGAGCCTACCGCGCTACTGCTGCAGGAAGCCTTCAATACCATCGGCATCCGCACCCAGATCGAAAAGATCCCCGGCGCCAATTGGCGCACCGCCGCGCTGGTCGAGAAACGCCTGCCGCTGCATCTGGAGAACTTCGGCGGCTGGCTGAACACGCCGGATTACTACTTCTACTGGGCCTATAAGGAAGGTCACCTGTTCAACTCCTCCAACTACGCCAACCCGGAGATGGAGAAGCTGGTGGATGACACCCTGCATATCCCGATGGACGATCCGGCCTACGCTCCTGCGGTCAAGCGCATGTTTGAACTGGCGTTCGAAGATCTGCCCCGCATCCCGCTGTGGCAGCCCGCGCTTAGCGTCGCGATGAACGGGGCCGAGGGCTATGAATTCTGGTTCCACCGTCAGCTTGACGTGCGGCCGCTGGCACCGGTCACCGCCTGATGGCTTACGGACGTGGCGGCCCAATTCTGCGCCGCATCGCACAGGCAATCCCGGTCGTGACCGGGGTTGTCCTTATCTCCTTCGCGCTGACCCGCGCGCTGCCGGGCGACCCGGCAGCCTATTTCGCGGGGCTGATGGCCGACGAGGACTCGATCGCGCAGGTCCGGGCCGAACTGGGGCTGGATGAGCCGCTGATGATGCAGCTGCTCTACTATGTGCGCGATCTGTTGCAGGGTGATCTGGGCATGTCTCTGACCACGGGGCAGCCCGTCGTGTCGGATCTTGCCAGCCGCTTGCCGGCCTCGCTCGAATTGACCTTGTTCGCGCTGCTTCTGTCGACGCTGGTGGCGCTGCCGCTGGGCGTGGTCGCGGCGGTGCGGCAGGGCAGCTGGATCGACCATCTGTGCCGGGTGCTGGTCACGGCGGGCGTGTCGATGCCGACCTTCTTCACGGGTATCTTGCTGGTCTATGTCTTCTACTACCTGTTGGGGGTGGCGCCTTCGCCGCTCGGCCGGTTGGATTTCCTCTATATCCCGCCGCCGCATGTCACGGGGTTCTACCTGATCGACGCGCCGCTGGCGGGCGAGTGGGGCACCTTCATGGGCGCGCTAAAACAGCTGATCCTGCCGGGTGTGACGCTGGCGCTGTTCACGCTGGCGCCGATTGCGCGGATGACCCGTGCGGCCATGCTGTCGGCCCTGTCGGCTGATTTCATCCGCACGGCCCGCGCCGCCGGGCTGAGCAAGCGCCGGGTTCTGTTCGGCTATGCGCTGCGCAATGCCCTGCTGCCGGTGGTAACGACGCTGGGCATGGTGTTTTCCTTTGTGCTTGGCGCGAATGTGCTGGTCGAGAAGGTCTTTGCCTGGCCCGGGATCGGCTCCTACGCCGTGGAGGCGCTGGTGGTGTCGGATTACGCCGCCGTGCAGGGGTTCGTGCTGGTGATGGCGCTGCTGTTCGTGGCGCTGAACCTGATCATCGACCTGATCTATGCCGTGATTGATCCGCGGATCGGAGTGAACTGATGTCAGATGCCGCCAATACCGCCAGCCCGCGTGCCGGAGCCTTTGGGCATCTGGGGCATGTGCTGCGCGAGAATCCGGTGACAGTCGTAGCTTTTGGCTTGTTCCTGCTGATCGTCGGCTGCGCCATTTTCGGGCCCGCGCTGGTGCCCTATGACCCGCTTGCCTCGAATGCCGAGCAGGTTCTGAAACCGCCCTCATGGGCACATTGGTTCGGCACCGACGCGCTGGGCCGGGACGTGTTCAGCCGGGTGATCGTGGCAACACGGCTCGATCTGACGATTTCGGTCGCGGCCGTGGCCATCAGCTTTGTCATCGGATCGGTTCTGGGCGGGGTCGCCGGTTACTGGGGCGGTCTTATCGATGCGGTGCTGAACCGGCTTCTGGACACGATCATGGCGTTTCCGCTGTTCGTGCTGGCGATGGGGATCGTCGCCGCGCTGGGCAATACGATCGAGAATATCATCTACGCGACCGCAGTCATCAACGTGCCGTTCTATGCGCGGCTGGTCCGGGCCGAGGTCAATATCCGCCGCAATTCCGGCTTTGCACAGGCGGCACGGCTGGCGGGCAATTCGGACCTGCGGGTTCTGGCCTTCCACCTGTTTCCCAACGCGCTGCCTGCGATGATGGTGCAGGTGTCGCTGAACCTTGGCTGGGCGATCCTGAACGCGGCGGGGCTGTCGTTTATCGGGCTGGGCGTGCGCCCGCCCACGCCCGAATGGGGCATCATGGTGGCCGAGGGTGCCAATTACATCGTCTCTGGCGAGTGGTGGCTGGCGCTGTTTCCGGGGCTGTGGCTGATGCTGGCGGTCTTTACCTTCAATCTGCTGGGCGACGGTATGCGCGACCTGGTCGATCCGCGCAAAAGGAGCTGAGCCATGCTGTCGATCAAGGATCTTTCGGTGGCGTTCCGCAACCGCCACGGTGAAGTGCCTGCGGTGCGTGGGGTCAGCTTCGACGTCGGTGCGGGCGAAACGCTCGGCATCGTGGGCGAAAGCGGGTCGGGCAAGTCCGTCACCTCCTACGCGCTGATGCGCATTCTGGATGCGGGCGGACGCATCGCCGCGGGGTCGGTGACCTATTGCGGGCAGGATCTGGCACAGGCGAGCGAGCGCGACATGCGCAGCATCCGTGGCCGCGAAGTGTCGATGATCTTTCAGAACCCGCGCGCGGCGCTGAACCCGATCCGCAAGGTCGGGCATCAGATCGAGGATGTCCTGCTGCGCCACGGTCAGGCCACCCGCTCCACCGCGCGGGCCAAGGCGATCGCGGCGCTGGAGGCGGTGCTGATCCAGAACGCCGCCGCGCGTTATGACGCCTATCCGTTCGAATTGTCGGGCGGCATGTGCCAGCGTGTCGTGATCGCCATCGCGCTGGCCTGTGAGCCGAACCTGCTGATCGCGGATGAGCCGACGACCGGGCTCGACATCACCACCCAAAAGGCGGTGATGGACCTGATGCGCGATCTGATCCGCGCTCGTGGCATGAGTTCGATCCTCATCACCCATGACCTTGGGCTTGCCTCCGAATATTGCGACCGGATCGTCGTGATGAAGGACGGGCAGTTGGTGGAGCAGGGCGCGCCGCAGGATCTGTTCGTTCACCCCAAGCACCCTTATACCCAGCGGCTGGTCGATGCGACGCCGCGTCTGGGCGCCACGATCCGCTCGTTGCTGCCGGTCGAAGCACGGCGCCCCGAGCCCGAGCATAAGGTCCATCCCCGTGCGTTGTTGGAGGCGGTCGATCTGACCCGCACCTTCGCCAGCAAAAGCGGTCCGGTCCGGGCGGTCAAAGGCATTTCGTTCCAGATCCGCGAGGGGCAGAGCGTCGGACTGGTCGGCGAAAGCGGCTCTGGCAAATCCACGACTGCGGAAATGCTGGTGCGCCTGTCCGATCCGACCAGCGGCCACATCCTGTTCGAAGGACAGGACATTGCGGCGACCCCGGCGGCCCGGTTTTCGCGCACGGCGCGGCGGCGGGATATCCAGATGGTGTTTCAGGACGCAACCGATGCGCTTAACCCGCGCCACACCGCTGCCACGGCAATTGCGGAGCCCCTGCGCCGCATCGACGGGCTGAGCGGACGCGCGCTGCGCATCCGGGTGGAGGAACTGGCCGAACTGACCGGCCTGCCGCTGCCCTTGCTGAACCGCCTGCCGCATCAGCTTTCAGGTGGGCAGAAAGCGCGGGTGGGAATTGCCCGCGCCATCGCGCTGGAGCCGAAGCTTCTGATCCTCGATGAGCCGACTGCCGCACTCGACGTGTCGATTCAGGCGCTTGTGCTGAACCTGCTGGTCGATCTGCGCGCGCGGCTGGGGATGAGCTACCTGTTTGTCAGCCATGACCTGAATGTCGTGCGGCTGCTCTGTGACGAAGTGCTGGTGATGAAAAGCGGCGAGATCATCGAGCGCGGCCCCGCCGCGCAGGTGATGGCCAACCCCCAGCATCCCTATACACGCTCGCTCGTCGCCGCTGCCCCGCAGCCGCCCGAGACCCCGGTGGCGGCCTGACCGCGGACCGCCACCGCCACCCGCCTCTTGTGATCCAAGACGCCGCAGCCTGAATAAACGGAGACCCCGACGTGCTGTCCAATATCCCCTTTACCCTGTCTTCCCTCCGGGCTGCCTACGCCGCGGGCACGACTCCCGCCGAGATCGTCGAGGAAGTCTATGCCCGCATTGCTGCCGTCAATGACCCGGCGCTGTTTCTGCATCTGCGCGCCAAGGAGGACGTGCTGGCCGAAGCGCAGGCCCTGACCCCTGATGCAACCGATCCGCTGTGGGGTACCCCCTTTGCGATCAAGGACAACATCGACGCAGCCGGTATGCCCACGACCGCGGCCTGCCCCGCCTATGCCTATACGCCGACGGAGGATGCGCATGTGGTGGCGCGGCTGCGGGCTGCGGGTGGGTTGCTGATCGGCAAGACCAATTTGGATCAGTTCGCCACCGGGCTAGTCGGGGTGCGCAGCCCCTATGGCGCGCCCCGCAACGCGGTCGATCCGGATATCGTGCCCGGCGGCTCGTCGGGTGGGTCTGGTGTGGCCGTCGGGCATGGGCTGGTGAGTTTTTCGCTGGGCACCGATACCGCTGGCTCGGGCCGGGTGCCCGCGGCGCTCAACAATATCGTGGGGTTGAAGCCGACGCTGGGCAGTTTGTCGGCGCGCGGCGTGGTCCCGGCCTGCCGGACGCTTGATACCATCTCGATCTTTGCGCTGACGGTGGATGACGCCTATGACGCGTTTTCGGTCGCGGCAGGCTATGACGCCGCCGATGCATACAGCCGCCGCTTTCCGGTGCGGCCCGCACAGCCGACCCCCTCGGCGCTGCGGATCGGGGTGCCCGATGCGGCCTCGCTGCGGTTCTTCGGAGATGCGGCGCAGGAGGCGATGTTTGCTGATGCCTGCGCCCGGCTCGAAGCCAATGGCGCGCAGATCGTGCCGATGGATTTTCAGCCGCTCTATGATGTGGCCGACATGCTTTACAATGGCGCGTGGGTGGCGGAGCGGCACACCGTCATCGCTGATTTGCTGAAAACCCAGCCCGACGCCGTGCATCCGGTGACGCGCAAGGTGATCGGTCTGGCCGAAACCCTCAGCGCCGATGACGCGTTCAACGGCATCTACCGCCTGCGCGAGCTGTCGCGCGTGGCCGAAATCGCGATGGAGGGGATCGACGCGCTCTGCGTGCCGACCATTCCCACGTTCTACAGCGTCGCGGATCTGGAGGCCGACCCGATCGGGCCGAACTCGAACCTCGGAACCTATACCAATTTCGTCAATCTGCTCGACATGTGCGGGATCGCCGTGCCGACCGCGCCGCGCGCCGATGGGCGGCCCGGCTCGGTCACGTTCCTTGCTCGCGCGGGGGAGGATGCCCTGACCGCCGCCCTGGCACGCGGGATGGAGCACGGTGTGCAACGGATGCTCGGCGGCACCTCTACCCCGCTGCCCGCCCCGCAGGAGCCCGCGCCGCAACTGGCCGCGGACGAGATCGCCGTCGTGGTCTGCGGCGCGCATATGTCGGGCTTGCCGTTGAACGGGGAGCTTGCGAACCGGGGCGGGCACCTGCTGCGCCGCACCCGAACCGCGCCCGCTTACAAGTTTCACGCTCTGGCGGGTGGTCCGCCCGCGCGGCCCGGCCTGCTGCGGGTCGGTGCCGCGAACGGTGCCGCAATCGAGGTGGAAGAATGGGCGCTGCCCCGTGCCGCGATGGGTGATTTCATGGCCGGCATTCCCGCCCCGCTATGCATCGGCACTGTCGAGCTTGAGGATGGCAGCCGCAGCGCGGGGTTCTTGGTGGAGCCCGCCGGGCTGGAGGGCGCGCGCGACATCACCGCGCTGGGAGGCTGGCGTGCGTTCCTCGCCGAAAGCGCCCGCACGCGTGAACCTGACATGGCCTGATCGCGCCGCCGCCGCCGATGCCGATCCCCGGTATAGGGCGGCGGCTCATTCGTTTCTGCCTTGAACCTAGGCACTTGCCGGGCATCGCCACCGCTGTGGCCGTGCCCGGCCTGCTCGCCTGCCTGAAAGGATTGCACCCGGCTCATGGACCGGCTTATCTGCGCGCATCACCCCCGCACCCCCCATCCCCGACCCGGAGACAAAGGGACCGACATGCGCCATTTGCTGACCTTTCGCTATATCGAGGCGGTGATGCGGGCGGGTTCCATCCGCAGCGCGGCGGATATGCTCAACATCACCGCATCGGCGCTCAACCGCCGCATCCAGCGGTTTGAGGATGAGTTCGGATACGAGATATTTGAGCGCCTGCCGCGCGGTGTGCGGCTGAACCCGGCGGGCGAGTTGCTGATGCAGCATTACCGCGAGCAGCGCTCGGACCTGAGCCGGGTGATGAGCCAAGTCGCGGACCTGTCGGGGGAGCGGCGCGGCCATATCTCGATCGCGTGTTCGCAGGCGATGGTGCCGTATTTTCTGCCTGAACAGATCGCGCTCTACCGGGCCGATCATCCCGGCGTGACCTTTACCGTCAATGTTCGGGACCGGGCGGCGGCGGAACGGGATCTGTATAATTTCGACTGCGATCTGGCGCTGGTGCTGGAGCCGGTGCACATGGTCGATTTCGAGATCCTGATGGCCGTCGAACAGCCGGTGCATGCCATCCTGCGGCGCGATCATCCGCTGGCCGCCGAGCCGGAATTGCGGCTGCGGCGGTGTCTGGACTATCCGTGCCTGATGCCTTCGGGGGCCTATGCGGTGCGCAGTATGATCGAGACCGCGCTGGCGCGGGGCTCGCGGGATCTGGACCCGGTCGTGACCTCCGACAGTTTTGACTTCATGCGCCACTATATCGAGTTCGAGGACGCGATTTCGTTTCAGATCCCGCTGGGCTTGCGGCTGCCCGAAGATGGGGCGCTGACCAGCCGTCCGATAGCCGCGCGTGACATGCCGCCCGGTGCGCTATTGCTGGGTCAGATGCGGGGCAGGGCGCTGCCGGTGGCACCATCGAAGTTTGCGCAGAGCCTCGCACAGGCCATGTTGGACCGTTATCCGCCTAAAATTTAAGCGGTGCATTTTTTGCACCACTCTTGGGATTTTATAGCACAAGACAGTCCCGGTCGCTCTGCCTAGGGTCGCCTCAGTTTTCGCGGGCCGCTGCCGGACCGCACCACCTGAGAGGATCTGTCATGACGTCGCGCCCGCTTCTGACCCGCCGCCGCTTCCTGAATACCACCGCCGCCACCATCGGTGCCGCAGCCGCTCTGCCGGTGCTGTCGGGTCGCGCGCACGCCGCCGAAGAGATCACCGTCGGCTTCATCTATGTCGGGCCGCGCGATGACTATGGCTACAACCAATCCCATGCCGAAGGCGCCGCTGCCGTAAAGGCGATGGCTGGGGTCACGGTGATCGAAGAAGAGAACGTGCCCGAGTCGGTCGATGTTCAGAACACTATGCAGTCGATGATCAATTTCGACGGCGCGCAGATGCTGTTCCCGACCTCGTTCGGCTATTTCAGCCCCCATATCCAAGAGGTCGCGCCCGACTACCCGGAGGTGCGGTTCGAGCATTGCGGTGGGCTGTGGAGCGAGGGTGACCCGGAAAACGCGGGGTCCTATTTCGGCTATATCGGTCTGGGCCAGTATCTGAACGGCATCACCGCCGGTCACGCGACCAAGACCAAGAAAATTGGCTTCGTCGCCGCCAAGCCGATCCCGCAGGTGCTCAACAACATCAACTCCTTCCTGCTGGGCGCGCGGGCCGTCGATCCCGAAATCACCTGTCAGGTGATTTTCACCGGCGAATGGTCGCTGGCGGTGAAAGAGGCCGAAGCCACCAATGCGCTGGCCGATCAGGGCTGCGATGTCATCACCTGCCATGTCGACGGGCCGAAAGTGGTGGTGGAAACCGCCGCCGCGCGCGACTGCTTCGTCTGCGGCTACCACGCCAATCAAAGCCCACTCGCCCCTGAGAAATACCTCACCGGCGCGGAATGGAACTGGCCGCAGGTCTATACCGACATGGTCGCCAAGCAGATGGCGGGCGAAAGCATAGACAACTTCGTGCGTGGCGGTCTGGCCGAAGGCTTCATCAAGATGTCGCCGCTGGGCCCCGCCGTGTCGGATGCCGCACGGGCGCAGTTCGAGGCGACCCATGCCGAAATGATGAAGGGCGGCTTCAGCGTCATCAAAGGCCCGCTGAAGGACAATCAGGGCAATGTCATCGCCGCCGAGGGCGAGGCGTTCCTTGAAAACGACATTGCGCTGGAATCGATGGATTACCTCGTCGAAGGCGTCATCGGCTCGACCAGCTGAACGGACCGCAATGACCTCTCTTACCACTGAAACGCGGGCGCGGGGCGGGCTGTGGCCTGGCCTTGCCCCGCGGATCGAAACCTTTGCGCTGCCGTTGCTGGCCTTGCTGGCGGGCAGCGCATTGTTTTCGGTCTTCCTGCTTCTGATCGGCAAGTCGCCGGTCGACTTCTTTGCGCTGGTCTGGCGCGCCGGGTTCAGCACGGCGTTTTCGTGGCAGAACACCCTGTCGCGGGTCGCGCCGCTACTGCTGGCGGCGCTGTGCGTCGCACTGCCCGCCCGGCTGGGGCTGGTGGTGATCGGCGGTGAGGGCGCGATTGTGCTGGGCGGTCTGGCAGGCGCTGTTGCCGGTGTCGCCTCCGCTGCGCTGCCCGCACCGATCGGATTTGCACTGATGGTCGGCGCGGCGATGATCGCGGGCGGGCTGTGGATCGGCCTTGCGGGCGCGCTGCGGATGAAGCGCGGGGTCAACGAAACGATCTCCTCACTGCTGCTGGCGTACATTGCCATTGCGCTGTTCAACCATTTCGTCGAGTCGGTGTTCCGCGATCCAGCGAGCCTCAACAAACCCTCCACCCATCCGCTGCCCGACGCGTTGCGCGTGGGCGATCTACCATTCCTTGCGACCCATTGGGGTATCGTGGCGGGCGTCATTGCCTGCATCGTCGCGTGGGTGCTGATCGAGCGGACGACCATTGGGTTCGCGGCGCGGATCGCCGGCGGCAATATCCGCGCCGCGCAGGTGCAGGGGCTGCCGGTCGACTGGCTGGTCATCGCCTTTACCGCGCTGGGGGGCGCGCTTGCCGGGCTTGCCGGGTTCTTCGAGGTGGCGGCGGTGCATGGCTCGGCCAATGCGTCGCTGATCTCGGGCGTTGGCTACACCGGCATCCTTGTGTCGTTTCTGGCGCGCCATAACCCTCTGGCGATCATCCCGGTGGCGATCCTGCTGGGCGGGTTCGAGGCATCGAGCGGTCTGATCCAGCGCCGTATGGACCTGCCGGATGCGACGATCCTCGTGTTTCAGGGCACGATCTTTGTGCTTGTGTTGATGGCTGAGGCGTGGAGCGGCCGTCTGTCCCATCTGCTTGGCGGAGGGCGCGCGCAATGACCGATCTGGGATTATGGGCGGTGCCCTTGGCGATCCTCGGCGGGGCGATCCGCGTCTCCACACCGTTCCTGTTTGTCAGTCTGGGCGAATGCCTGACCGAACGCTCAGGCCGGATCAATCTGGGGCTGGAAGGGACGCTCGTTTTTTCCGCAATGGCGGGCTACGCGGTGTCCTACCATGCGGGTGATCCGTTTGCCGGGGTCGCGGCGGCGGCGCTGGCGGGGTGCCTGTTCGGGCTGTTGCACGGGGCGCTGTGCGGGCTGCGCGGGGTCAATGACATCGCCGTCGGCATCGCGCTGATGCTGCTTGGGACCGGGCTCGCGTTCTTTTTCGGCAAGCCTTACATCCAGCCCTCCGCACCGCGGCTGCCTGCCATTCCGTTCGGCTTCTGGTCGGATGTGCCGCAGGTGCGCGCGGCGTTGCAGGTCAATGTGCTGTTTATCGCGGGCGGCATCCTTGCGCTGGTCATGGCGTGGATGTTCCGAAGCACCCGTGCGGGTCTGACCGTCCGGGTGGTAGGCGACAGCACCGACGCGGCGCGCGCGCTTGGCATTGCGCCCAACCGGGTGCGGCTATGGTCGACGGCGGCGGGCGGCGCGCTGGCGGGGATCGGCGGGGCGTATCTGTCGCTCTACTATCCCGGCAGCTGGAACGAGGGGATCTCGTCAGGGCAGGGTCTGATGGCCGTGGCGCTGGTGATTTTCGCGCGCTGGAACCCGATCAACTGTTTCTGGGCGTCGCTGCTGTTTGGCGGTGCGGGCGCGCTTGGCCCGGCGCTGCAATCGGTCGGCGTCAGCGAAGGCTATTACCTGTTCTACGCCGCGCCATATGTGCTGACGCTCGGCATTCTCATTCTCACCTCCTCGCCGGAACGTGGCTTAGACGGCGCGCCGGGCGAGTTGAGCATCACCAAATAGGAGTAATCCCCATGAACGGACTTGGCGGTCTGAACAAATCCCCCAACGGCGTCGGTATCGGCGTGGTGCAGCTGCAATTGCCGGTGACCAAGACCAAGGCCGACCTGACCGCGCAGACCGCGCGGGTGGTCGAGCTGGTGGCCAAGGCCCGGCGCAACCAGCCCGGCATGGATCTGGTCGTGTTCCCGGAATACGCGCTGCACGGCCTGTCGATGGACATCAATCCCGAGATCATGTGCGAGATGGACGGGCCGGAAGTCGCGGCGCTGCGGGAGGCCTGTATCGACAATAAGATCTGGGGCTGCTTTTCGATCATGGAGCTGAACCCCGGCGGCATGCCCTACAATACCGGGCTGATCTTCTCCGACACGGGCGAGTTGAAGCTTTATTACCGCAAGATGCATCCGTGGGTGCCGGTGGAGCCGTGGGAGCCGGGCGATACCGGCATTCCGGTCTGCGAGGGGCCGAACGGGTCGACGCTGGCGCTGATCATCTGTCACGACGGCATGTTCCCGGAAATGGCCCGCGAATGCGCCTATAAGGGTGCGGAGATCATGATCCGCACCGCAGGTTACACCGCGCCCATTCGCGACAGCTGGCGCTTTACCAACCAGAGCAATGCGTTCTGCAACCTGATGATTACCGCGAATGTCTGCATGTCCGGCTCCGACGGCACGTTCGATTCGATGGGCGAGGGGATGATCTGCAATTTCGATGGCTCGGTCATCGCGCATGGCACCACGGGCCGCCCGGATGAGATCATCACCGCCGAGCTGCGTCCCGATTTGGTGCGCGAAGCGCGGCGGCATTGGGGGGTCGAAAACAACATCTACCAGTTCGGCCATCGCGGCTATGTCGCGGTCAAGGGCGGAGCGGGCGATTGCCCCTATACCTACATGACCGACCTCGCCGCCGGGCAGTATCGCCTGCCGTGGGAGGATGAGATCGTTACCACCGACGGGCGCGATTTCGGCTTCCCCACCCCGACCCGCGCCTATGGCGAGAAGGAGTGCTGAGATGACGGTGCTCGCCTCCCGCCCCTATGCGTGGCCCTATGACGGGGATATGCGGCCTGAAAACACCGCGCTGGTCATCATCGACATGCAGACCGATTTTTGCGGCCCCGGGGGCTATGTCGACAAGATGGGCTATGATCTGTCGCTGACCCGCGCACCGATCGAACCGATTGGCCGGGTGCTGAACGCCATGCGCGCGGGCGGCTACACCATCATCCATACCCGCGAAGGCCACCGACCGGACCTGTCGGACCTGCCCGAGAACAAGCAATGGCGCAGCCGCCAGATCGGCGCGGGCATCGGCGATAGCGGCCCCTGCGGGCGCATCCTTGTGCGGGGCGAGCCGGGCTGGGAGATCATCGACGAACTGGCCCCGCTGCCGGGCGAGGTCATCATCGACAAGCCGGGCAAGGGCAGTTTCTGCGCCACTGATCTGGAACTTATTCTGCGCACGCGCGGTATCCGCAACTTGATCCTGACCGGCATCACCACCGATGTCTGCGTGCACACGACAATGCGCGAGGCCAATGATCGCGGTTTTGAATGCGTGATGCTGGAGGATTGCTGCGGCGCGACCGACCGCGACAATCACGATGCCGCCGTGCGCATGATCCAGATGCAGGGCGGCGTGTTTGGCTGCGTGTCGGATGCGGCGGCGGTGCTGGACGTGCTGGCATGAGCGCGCCGATGGACCCGGAAGGCGCGATTGAGGTCGAGGCCGTCGGCATCACCATGCGCTTTGGCGAGTTCACCGCGCTGGATGCGGTTTCGGCCCGTATACGCCCGGGCAGTTTCCATGCGCTTCTGGGGGAAAACGGCGCGGGCAAATCGACCTTGGTCAAGTGCCTGATGGGGTTTTACCGCGCGACGTCGGGCGGCGTGCTGGTGGACGGGCGAGAGGCGCGGATGGCCTCCCCCGCCAATGCGCAGCGTCTGGGACTTGGCATGGTCTATCAGCATTTCACGCTGGTGCCGTCGCTGACCGTGGCCGAAAACCTTGTGATCTCGCGCCGGGATGCGCCCGCGCGCATCGATTGGAACGCCGAAATTGCAGCGTTGGAAGCCTTCATGGCCACAACACCGTTTCGCGTGCCGTTGACCCGGCGGGTGGATCGGCTGGCGGCGGGCGAAAAGCAGAAGGTCGAGATCCTCAAGCAGCTCTACCTTGGCAGTCGTTTCATGGTGCTGGATGAGCCAACCTCCGTGCTGACCCCTGCCGAAGCGGACGAAGTGCTGGGGCATGTGCGTGCGTTGACACAGGCCGGGCGGCTGACGGTGCTGATGATCACACATAAATTCCGCGAGGTGCGCGCCTTTGCCGATGATGTGACGGTGCTGCGGCGCGGGCAGGTCACCGGCACCGGGCGGGTTGCGGACCTGTCGAGCGATGACATGGCGCAGATGATGATGGGCGCGCGTCCCGACACCACACCCCCCGCGCGACGCGGCACGCCGAAAGGCGTGGTGCTGTCACTGACGGACGTGCGCGCCGGCGATCGGTCCGGTCATGGTGAGGTCGCGATTGACGCGCTGAACGTGCGCGCGGGCGAGATCGTGGGTGTGGCGGGCATTTCCGGCAACGGGCAGGTCGAGTTGATGGAGATCCTGACCGGGCAGCGGCAATTGCGCGCCGGGCGGATGGACGTTGCAGGCGCGCCCTATCGCGCCACCCGTGCCGAGGCCCGCGCCCGCCATGTTCGCTACCTGCCCGAAGAGCCGTTGCGCAATGCCTGCGCCCCGCGGATGAGCGTGGCCGAAAACCTTGCGTTTCGGGTGTTCGATGCAGGCGGTGACGGGGATGCGGACGGCACGGGTGAGGGGGCGCGCAAACGCCGCTTCTGGCTCGACCGGCGCGGCATGATGGCCCGTGCCGAAACCTTGATCGAGGGTTTCGATATCCGCACCCGATCCGCCCGCGCGCCGATCCGCGATCTGTCGGGCGGCAATGTCCAGCGCGCGGCACTGGCCCGCGAACTGACCGGCAAGGTCGATCTGCTGGTGGTGTCCAATCCGTGTTTCGGGCTCGATTTCGCTGCGGTCCGGGCGATCCGCGAACGGATCATGGAGGCGCGCAATTCCGGCACGGCGGTGCTGTTGATCAGCGAGGATCTGGACGAAATCCTCGATCTGGCCGACCGTCTGGTGGTGCTGAGCGAGGGGCGCGTGATCCACGAAACTCCGGCTGCCGGGGCCGATCCCAAAGCCTTGGGTCGCTATATGGCGGGGCAGGCGGCATGAGCGTGACCCCCCTGACCGCGCGGCCCGCGGATTTTCCTCTCGACCGGGGCAAGGTCGCGTTGCTGGTGATCGACATGCAGCGCGACTTCATCGAAGAGGGCGGCTTTGGTGCGGCGCTGGGGAACGATGTCAGCCGTTTGCGCGCCATCATCCCGACCGTGGCGCGCTTGCTCGACGGGTTTCGCGCCGCGGGCCTGCCGGTGCTGCACACCCGCGAATGCCATGCGCCCGATCTGTCCGATTGCCCGCCCGCCAAGCGCCTGCGCGGCGCACCAAGCCTGCGGATCGGTGACCCCGGGCCGATGGGGCGTATCCTCATCGCCGGTGAGCCGGGGGCCGAAATCCTGCCTGAACTGGCCCCGCTGCCCGGTGAAACGGTGATCGACAAGCCGGGTAAGGGCGCGTTCTACGCGACGGATCTGCAACAGATCTTGCAGGCGCGCGGGATTACTCAGCTGATCGTCGCGGGTGTCACCACGGAGGTCTGCGTGCAGACGACGATGCGCGAGGCCAATGATCGCGGCTATGATTGCGTGTTGGCGCAGGACGCGACGGAAAGCTATTTCCCGGCGTTCAAGACGGCGACGGTCGAGATGATCGTGGCGCAGGGCGGGATCGTGGGCTGGGCTGCGTCGAGCGCGGCCATTCTGGAGGCCATCGCATGAGCGCCCCGGTCGTGATCCCAAATCTGTTGAATGGCGGCTGGCGGCAGTTGCCTTTCGAGCCGTTCCGCGACGGTGTGGAGATCTGTCACCTGCACCGCGACACCACCGGCGCCACGGACAGCCCGCATTGGGCGCTGCTGCGTTATGCCCCCGGCGCCCGCGTGCCGGAGCATCTGCATACCGGGCTTGAGACGATCCTCGTGCTCGAGGGGGCGCAGGGCGACGCGTTTGGCACCTATGAGGCGGGAACTATGGTGCTGAATGCCGAGGGCTCCCGCCATGCCGTCTACGCGGCGCAGGGCTGCGTGGTTCTGATCCAGTGGCAGCGCCCGGTGCAGATCCTCGACGGAAGTTGATCGGCGTTTCATTCGCTTCCCGCGCTGGCCGCCCTAGCTGATCGGCCTCACACCGAAGCCAGCGCGGGAGCCTGCAATGACCAATGAGACCGACCGACACAGCCATTCGGGCCTGCGCGCCGTCTATGTGAACACATCACTGAAGCGGCAGCCCGGCGAAAGTCACACCGCGCTGTTGATGACGGCCTCAGCCACGATCATGGAGAAGGCGGGCGTGACGGTCGATCACATCCATCTGCTCGATCATCAGGTGCCGCCCGGCGTCTATCCCGACATGACCGAACACGGCTGGGACCGCGATGACTGGCCGCAGCTGTGGCAGCGTATCCTTGCGGCGGATATTCTCGTCGTCGGGACGCCGCTTTGGCTGGGGGAAGAAAGCTCTGTCTGCCGTGTGCTGATCGAGCGGCTCTACGGTATGTCGGGCGAGCTGAACGATAAGGGACAGTCGATCTTCTACGGCAAGGTCGCGGGCAGCGTGATCACCGGCAACGAGGATGGCATCAAACATACGGCGATGACGCTTGGCTTTGCCATGTCCCATCTGGGCTACACGATCCCGCCGCAGGCCGATTGCGGTTGGATCGGGGAAGCGGGACCCGGTCCGTCCTACGGCGATGCGCTGGACGATGGCAGTCGCGCGGGGATCGGCAACGATTTCACCCAGCGCAACACCACGATCATGACATGGAACCTGCTGCATCTTGCCGCGATGCTGAAGGCCGCAGGCGGCTATCCCACGCAGGGGAATGACCGTCGTGCATGGCAGGCGGGCGATCGGTTCGGCTACGAAAACCCCGAATATCGCAGCTGACCGCCAAAAAAATGCCCCGGACCCTGCGCCAACACGCAGCAGGGTCCGGAGACAACGTGTCAGTAGCCCAGCGTCCGCGGCAGCCATGTCACCACCTGCGGCACATAGGCCATGATCAGGAGTGCCGCGATCAGCGGGATCAGGAACGGCGCGACAGCGGCGCAGACCCGACCAAAAGGCACCCCGGTCAGATCCTTCATCAGGAAAAGCGACAGCCCCAGCGGCGGCGTGTATTGCCCGATCATGATGCAGAACACCATCGTCACGCCCAGATGCACTGGGTCCAGCCCGAATGTTTCCGTGCCCACCCCCACCAGCATCGGCGCGAGGATCAGCAGCAGGATCGCATTTTCGATGATCGCGCCAAGGATCAGTAACGACACCAGCGTCAGCAGGATGAACATGCTCGGCGACTCGAAGGTCGTGGAGATCGCAGTGGCGGCGGTCTGGGGGATATTGCCGATGGTGAGAACCCAACCGAACAACACCGCGTTGGCGATGATGAACAACAGCTTCGCGGAGGCGGAGGCCACCTCGAACAACGCATCGAGCGCCGCCTTGAAGGTCAGTTCACGGTAGATCACCCCGCCCAAGAACAACGCATACAGGACGGCGACGGTCGCGGCTTCGGTCGGGCTGAAAATCCCCATCGTCATGCCGCCCACGATGATTACGGGCGTTAGCATCGGCGGGGCGGCCCGCAGAAATGTCCGCGCCACGGTGCGCAGGCTGAACGGATCCGCCGAGACATACCCACGACCGCGCGCCACGATGTAGATGTAGATCATCAAACAGCCCGCGATCACGAATGCGGGCAGCACACCGCCCAGAAACAGCTGGGTGATCGACACCTGCGCGATGATGCCGAACATGACGAGCGGGATGCTTGGCGGCAGGATCGGCCCGATCGAGGCGGAGGCCAGCGTGATGCCGATGGCCAGCTTTTCATCATAGCCATGCTTCTTCATCGCGCGGACCTGCATCGGCCCAAGGCTTGCCACATCGGCCAGAGCGGAGCCTGACATCCCGGCAAACACGAGGCTGTTGATGACATTCACATGTCCCAGCCCGCCCGGCACCCGCCCGACGATGGAAGCCGCGAAATCAAAGATGCGGTCGGTGATCCGTGCCGCGTTCATCAGGCTGCCCGCCAGCATGAACAGCGGAATGGCCAGCATGGTGAACTTATCGATGGAGAACGCCAATTCCATCGCCGTCTGGGTCAGGGGGAAGCCTTCGGCAAGCAGGTAGATCACGGCGCACCCGCCAAGCGCCAGCGCCACGGGCATGCCCAGCATAATGACGATCAGGCTGACCCCGATGAGAAGAATAAGCAGAAGTTCTAGGTTCACATCGGTCTCCCAGCGATCCCGGCAATCCGGCGAATGACGCGCAGCGCCATGAACAGGGCGATAAGTCCGGCGGACAGGGGGATGGCCACTACCTGATACGTTATTGGCAAACGCAGGGCGGGCGTGCGCTCATGGCTCAACTGGCCTACAAGATCCGTGCCGCCGATGACGACGCAGACCAGAAACGCGATGCCGAGCAGATCCAGTGCAATCTCCAGCACTTCGTACCACGTCCGGCCCGCCGCCATCTCCGACAGGATCTCGACCCGGGCATGCAGATTGAGCCGCGCAAGCCCCACAGCCCCGAGGAAGGTCATCCAGACCAGCGCCATGCCCGAGATTTCCTCGGTCCAGGGCAGAGCGGCGTTGAAGACGTAGCGCATCACCACTTGCAAGCTGGAGATGCCCGCCACCGCGATGAGCAGCAACATCGACACGGCGATTTCCGGGTTGGCGGCAACGCGCCGCCATCCCGTGCCGTCAGGCGCATCAGACTGCATCGAATTTAGCTTCCGTCAGTGCCGAGAGCCTGCCGCACTTGATCGCTTAGACCTTCGGGCCAGATCTTGCCCTCGAAGCGGGTTTCGACCTCGGCCTGAACCGCGCTGCGGAAGGCCGCGTCGTCGATGCCGTCCTCGACAGTGACGACGGTCATGCCCTCGGCTCCCAGACGTTCGGCCAGCGTTTTTTCCTCTTCGATGGTGAGGTTGGTGGCATATTCCGCTGCTTCGGTGGCGGCTTTCAGAAGGGCGTCCTGATTTTCCGGGGTCAGCCCTTCGAAGGCGCGATCATTGATGATCCACGGCAGCGCGATAAGCTGGTGGTTGGTCAAAACCAACGTGTCCTGCACCTCGTAGAACTTCTCGGCCATGATGGTGGGCAGGGGGTTTTCCTGCCCGTCGACCACACCTTGGCTCAGGGCCTGAAACAGATCGGCGAAGGGCACCGGGGTTGGCTGCGCGCCAAGGCCAGTGACCACGGCCAGCGACATCTCATTGGGAACGGAGCGGATCTTGCGGCCTTCCAGATCGGCGGGCGATTTCGCGGCCACGCCGTTGGTCGTCAGGTTGCGCGACCCGTAGTAAAAGGCGCCGATGATCTGCATGCCGGTTTCTTCGGCCAGCCGGGTATCCCAGACCTGACCGAATTCTTCCCCATGCACGATGCGGTCCAACTGGGACCAGTCGCTATAGAAATATCCGGCGTTGTAGACGTTATATTCGGGCACCACGTCGGCCAGCAGCGGAAACGTCCCCTCCGCCATGTCGAGCGCCCCGGTTTTGACAGATCCGACAAGGTTGCGCACGTCGCCTAACTGCGCCGACGGGTAAATCCGGATGGTGAGATCGCCCCCCGAATATTCCTCGGCCAGATCGGCGAGCTTCTGCGCGCCCATGGCCGCGGGCGAGCCCGGCGCCTGAATGTGCCCGAACCGTAGCGAATCCGCTGCGGCAAGTGCCGGTGCAGATGCGATGAGACCTGCGATCAAAACCCTGCTGAACATAACTTTCCTCCCTGAAACACTAAAACTCCCGCCGCGATTCGTAGCGCTGCGAAAACGGGCTGTCAAGCTGAGGCGCGGATTGGGGTTCCCTTGCAGCAATGACTTGCGGTCACGGGATTTATACCGATCGGCGCTTGCCGTTCGGGGGCAGGACGGGGACAAGCGTTTCACGGGCGCGGCGATGGCCGAGCGTCACGCCCGCGCTGTTCTTTCGGCTTGCGAGGTTTCCCATGTGCGACGCTGCACCCGGTTCGACCGCCTCTGATGGGCGCTGGCGCATGTTGGCTCTGATTTGTGCTGGCGTTGTCGGTGTGCTGACGACGTGGTTTTCGGCGACCGCGATCATGCCGGAGCTTATCGCGGCATGGGGGCTGTCGACCTCGCAGGCGGCGTGGCTGACGAACGCGGTTCAGTTGGGTTTCGTCGCCGGCGCGCTGGCCGCATCTGTCGTGAACCTGCCCGATATCGTGCGGTTGCAGCGGCTGATGACCATCTGCGCCCTCGCGGCGGCGGCGGCCAATGCGGGCTTGCTGGTCGTCACCTCGCCCACGGCCGCAATCCTTCTGCGGTTTCTGACCGGGGTCGCCTTGGCTGGGGTCTATCCGCCCGCGCTGAAGCTGATGGCGACATGGTTTCTGCGGGGCAGGGGGTTGGCGCTGGGATTCTTGATCGGAGCGCTGACGCTTGGTTCCTCCATGCCGCACCTGCTGCGCGCTCTGACCGAAGGTATCGCGTGGCAAGCGGTGGTGATCGGCACCAGCCTGCTGACGCTCACTTCGGCGGCAATCTTTGCGCTGCTGGTGCGCGAGGGGCCGCATGCGTTCGGGCGCGCGGTCTTCGATCCCCGGCAATGCTTGCAGGTCTTCACGCAGCGCCCGCTCTGGCTCGCCAATCTGGGCTACTTCGGACACATGTGGGAGCTTTACGCGATGTGGGCGTGGATACTCGCCTTCGGCGCGGCGGCGGCGGAGGGTGGCTTGCAGCCTTTCCCGTTCGGATCGCCTTCGATGCTGAGCTTCGTCGTCGTGGCCTCTGGCGTGGCGGGGTGCATCCTTGGCGGGGTGCTGTCGGACCGGATCGGGCGCTGTCTAACTACGGCGGGGATGATGGCGGTCTCTGGGGCCTGCGCCCTGCTGATCGGCTGGCTGTTCGACGGGCCCGGGTGGGCGCTGGCGCTTGTGGCGGGCGTCTGGGGCATCTCGGTCGTGGGCGACAGTGCGCAATTCTCGGCGGCGGTGACGGAACTGGCCGATAGCCGGTTTGTTGGCACGGCGGTCACGCTGCAACTGGGAATTGGCTTTGCGCTGACAGTCGTGGCGATCTGGGGCGTGCCGCTGCTGGCGGAGGCGCTGGGCGGCTGGCGCTGGGCCTTCGTGATGCTGGTGCCGGGACCGGTGCTGGGGGTCTGGGCGATGCTGCGGCTGCGCGCCTTGCCAGAGGCCGCGCGGCTGGCAGGCGGCGCACGGTGACGCGCCTAGCGGCGTTTGCCGCGCGTGATCTTGTTGCCGCGGGGGCCGGTGGCAACGGGGGTATTGGCGCGGTTTTCGTCCTGTAGCTTGCGCCAGCGTTGCAGCCGCGCTGGATCGAGCGTGCCATCCGCCACCGCCGCTTGCACCGCACAGCCCGGCTCATGGGCATGGGTGCAATCGCGGAACCGGCAGTGCGGGGCCAGTTCGGTGATTTCGGCAAACAGCATGTCGAGCCCGGTCGCAGTGTGGCTGACCTGAAGCGAGCGCATCCCCGGCGTATCAATCGCCCAGCCGCCGCCCTGCACCGGGTGCAGCGAGCGTGACGTGGTGGTGTGTCGACCCTTCGCATCGGCCTCGCGGATGCTGCCGGTGGCCTGTCCTTCGTCCGCGGACTTGCCTGACAGGGTATTGAGCAGCGATGATTTCCCAACCCCGGAAGACCCGACAAGCGCCACGGTCTGACCCGCCCCGCACCACGGCGCGAGGATCTGCGCTGCATCGGGAGCCTTGGCGTTCAGGGCCACGACCTCCAGCCCGCGCTGCAATTCGGCGGCCTGCGCGCAGAACGGGGCGGGATCGTCAACCTTGTCGGCCTTGGTCAGCACGATCACCGGCGTGGTGCCAGCCTCGTTGGCAAGGGCGAGATAGCGCTCCAGCCGCGCCGGATTCAGGTCATCATTGCAGGACGTCACGATGAACAGCGTGTCGATATTCGCGGCGATCAGCTGTGCGCGGCGGCTGTCCTCGGAATGCCGCTCCAGCAGCGCCTTGCGATCAAGCCTGCGCACCAGCAGGCGGGTGTCCGGCTCCACCAGAACCCAGTCGCCCACCGCGTAATCCGACGTGCTGGCCAGATGCTGCAATTGCAAGCGCACGGGCCCGTCCGGTCCCACGCCATCCGGGGCGACGGCGGTCAGACGCGCGCGATGCACGGTGGCGATGCGCATCGGCGTCAGCGCCTCCTCCTCGGGGGTCAGTTGATCCTCGAAGAACGGCGACCAGCCAAGAGCGGCAAGCGCGGCGGAGTATATGTCATCAGAATGGCTCACGCGGCCTTATTCAGCAGCCAAGGCGATGGATGCAAGCACCATCGCGCACCGGGCGCGTCCGATCTGCGGGCCGATGAGGGGAACGAATGGTTCCAGCCGGGGGTTGCACCCCCACACAGGGGACATCCGCATGCATTCCAACCGAGACCTTTCATCGCGTCACCAGACCCATCCCGCGCTGGTGACGGCGCTGGCGTGGTATGCGTTGCTCGGCTGCGCAATTTTTGCCGTCAGCATCCTGATCGCGGATGTGGTGGTGCCTGACCACGATTGGATCGCCGACACCATCAGCGATCTTGGTGCCGGGCGCTATGAGTTCATCGTCGATATCGGGATCTACGCCTTCTCCGCTGCGCTGATCGCCGTGGCGCTGCTGGCCGCTCATGTCCATCTGGGCGGGTGGCGCTGGAGCGCCGGACTGATCGGGTTCGCGGTGCTGGGTTTGATCGTGTTTCTGGTAGGAGCCCGGAATGAATACGGCGATCAGGATCAGGACGGCGTCGTGATCCACATTTACCTTGTCTATGCGCTGGGTCTGATGCTGGCTGTGCTGCCATGGGCGATGGCCGAGGGCGCCGACCGGATCGACCGCAGGCGCGGTCATGCCTTGCGCGGGCTGTCGATCCTATGGGCGGTGTCGGCGCCGGTGTTCTTTTTCCTGCCTGATACCATAGATGGCATATATGAACGCTATCTCGGGCTCATCGCCTTTGCCGTGACCGGGGTCATCGCGTCATTGTATCTGTGGCGCCGGTAGCTGGCCGTTCATGACCCGGCTGCGCGGATCTGGTCCGCCAGATCGGTAAGATCGGTTGCGCAAAAATCCGGCTTCGGCACACCCGGCGCGTCGAGGATTGAATTGTTCGGCCGCCCGATGAAGGCACCTTTCCACCCCACGGATTGCGCACCGATTGTATCCCATAGATGGCAGGCGACCATGCAGAGCGACGCCCCCGTGACGCCCATTTCCTGCGCCACCAATTCATAGGTCGCGGGATGGGGTTTGAACTTGCCGGTCTCTGCGACGCTGAAGCTTCGATCAAAGAATTCGGAAATCCCGGCCTTCTCCAATGGCGTGGGGGAGTGGGATGGCGCGGAGTTGGTCAGCGTGACAAGCGTGAAACCAGCGTCGCGCAGCGCCTTTAACGCCGGTTTTACGTCCGGGTAAGCGGGCATCGATCCAATCAAGCCCTTCAGCTCGGCGACGTCGTCATCGGTGATGGTGACCTGCTTGTTCCGCCCGACCATGCGCAACACGCCGGCGGCAAGATCCCCGAACGGGACGTAGCGATCCGAGAGGGTCAGGGTCTGCGAGTAGAGGATCAATTCCGGAAACCATTCGCGCAGCATCTCGCCGGACCCGAACAGTCGAGCGAACAGCGGCTCAAGCGTGGTTATGTCCAGCAGGGTTTCGTTAACGTCGAAGACGATGGTCGTGACGGGGGCGTGATCCGGCATGGGGGTCCGTTCCTTTGAGATCAGCGGAGGCTATGCGCGACCTCCGCCCTGTCGCAACCCCGTGAATGGGCATGGGGTTGCATGGCGGCATATGACCAGCGCCGAAGGTCAGAGCCTAAGATCAACTTTGCCTCGTCGTAACCCATCGGTAGGCGGCCCTTCGTATCAGCGTCAGCCTTGCGATAGCCCGAGGCGTCGAAGGCACGGGTGTTCCTGTCTTCGGCGTTGCGGGACGTGTCGAGCGGGGCGGTGTGGCTCACGATCACACCGCCCCAGCCGCAGCCTTATGGACGGCCAGCCTGACCTTGGCCCTGAGCAGGTGCGGGCAGGGCCGCGCGCAGATCATCCTCACTGACGCCAAGCTGGGCTGCGGCAGCCGCGAAATCAGGGGGCATGGAGGTGCCAAGCGCTTCCATTAAAATCTGCTCGCTGACGCCCAGTTGCTCCGCGGCAGCTGCGAAATCCGGGCCGTTGTCGGGGCCTCCAAAGGACGCCTGCTCGATCTCGCCATGATAGCAATCGATCATGTAAGGCGCTTCGTCGGCGGTCAGATGATAATGGTAAGTGCCGTCCGGAAATTCCGGGGTCGGGCCGACATGGCCGCTGCACTCGTCGAGGCTGTCGTTGCCGATCGGTGCGCCGTTCATGTCCTGATTTGCATAGACGGGAAAACCGTCTTCGAGAACGCCGAGCATGCGCGAATGCTCCCCCTCGACCTCCAGCCGGCTGGTCAGACAGACCGGAATACCGTGGTAGTGATAGTTCGACCCGTCGACGAGCGTATGGCCGTTACAGTCATCCAGAAACGCCACATGGTCGTGGACCACCTGATCGTCCAGCGCGACGACGGCGCGCTCCATGTCTTCGTAATCGTTGAACAGCTGCGCCCCGCTCAGCGCCACGCCGATGCGCCCTAGGGAGGTCTGTGTGGCCTCGTCGGTATAGGTCGGCACGGTGGTGATGGTGGTGTCGATCGGCGTTTCCGTGAAGTAGTCTGCGGAGTTGACCACATCGAAGAAGTCCGCGGGCTTGTTGGCAAACGGCTGGTTCGTTGGGTCGGTGGGGATCAGATATTTCTCGGCAAAGCCGTGATCGGGGATGCCGTCGGACTGGAAGGTAAAGGTCTGTTCCGCATCGTCGACGGTAATGGTCACGTTGTCGGCCCATTCGGCAGAGGCGACCGCCGCGCTCGTGTCCACGGGTTTGTCGGGGCCGTTCTGAGCATGTGCCGATGACACCTGCAGGACCGTAACGGCGGTCACTGCCGTTGCAGCGACAGTGGTATAAAGCGCTGTTCTTGACATGTTCGTGGTCTCCTGTGGCTGCTGCGTCTGGTTAGGGGCGGGCAGGCATCGCTGCGCGTAGGGCTTCTTCGTCGAGACCCAATGCGGCGGCGACCTCCGCCAGATCGGCGCTCGGTCCGCCTGCGGCCTCCATCGCCTCCAGCAACGCCTCTGCGCTGACGCCAAGCGTTTCGGCTGCCTGCTCAAAGCCGGGAGGCATTGCGCCCGGAGCCCCGTCGCCGGGGCGCGGCGGCTCATTGCGCCCGTCTTCGCCAGCGCGGGTGGCGCCAACGCCGGCGGTCGCGGTGGTGGAGAAGTTGTTCTGCGCCTGAACCCCGACAAGGCAGGCCGGCAGTGTCGGGAACTTCTTTGAGGCGTGATAGTGATAGACCTCTTCTCCCCCCGCGACCGGTCCGACATGGCCGTTGCAGGCGTCCAGATCGGTGGGGGCCGCGCCGTCCGCCTCGGCGCTGCCATAGATGGCGAACCCGTCGAAGGCGTAGCCAAATTGGGCGCTGGGGTCTTGAGCCAGTGCACAGTCGGCGGCGACGTTTTCCTCGGCAAAGGTCGTTTCGATGTCGGTCGCGGTGCTATGCCAATGATACCAGCCGCCGGGATCGATATGCCCGCCGCAAGTGTCGAGCGCGGGCATGTGGCCGGTCACTTGGATTTCGGGCGCATCCGAGAAGATCGGCACACCGTCGAGCGCCACACCCACCTTGGACACCGTGCCCAAATCAGACGGGGTGTCGGCCTTTATCGGGTCTACGGGCAGTAGCATCGTGATCTCGACACTTTCGTCCGCCGACACATTGATACAGGCGTGGTCCACGGTGGGCCGTTCGGTCGCGTTATCGACAGAATACACATTGCCCTCGTCGTCAAAGAACCGGTAGCCCAGTTCGTCCAGCATCCGAAGGAAGTCGCCGTCGACCCGGTAAAGGCCCGCGTTTTCGCCGGTCCATTCCCAGATGCCCCCCGCATCATCTAGCGTCGCCGGGCAGAATGGGCCGATCTCCAGATCATCGGGCAGATAGCCTACGGTGACTTGGTAACATTGCGCCTCAGTGCCGTTATCCAGCGTGCAATCCACCGTCTCCGGCGCTTCGATGAACGCGCTTTGATCGAACTGGGCCGGATCGGGATGTGCGACGGCAAAGGTCGGTGCGAGCAGACTGCCAGCGAGAAGCCATGTGACTGAATGGTTCATGCAAAGGGTCATTCGGGGTCTCCGCTATCGCTACCATGGTTCTGGGGGAAGTAGGTCGCGCGGTGTCTCCGCCAAGTTGGTCACACAAACGTCGTGCCAGCAGGGTCTGCCCGCATGCAGCCCGGTCCACGACGGTGTCGCGCGCCTGATCGGGGGCGGTGCCCGGTCTTAGCGCGGTGCGGCGTAATGGGTCAGGAACATATCGACGCAATCGGCGATGACGGCGGCGGCGTCCAATTCGGCCTTGGCCCCGGTCAGGAACTCGGGCCACATCAGGAAATGCTTTACAATCGACAGAAGCTGACCTGCAGCAAAGCCCGGCTCGGCCTGCCGCAGCGCGCCGGACTGCATCGCATCGCCGATTAGCGCCTGAATGGGGCCGTCCTGCATCGCAGCCTTAGCAAAGAACGCCTGCGCCAGATCCTGATCGCGCAGCAGTTCTGACATGACCAGACGGTTAAGGCCCATATATTGCTCACCCGACAGATGAGCGACGTAGTCGCCGACCGCCGCGATCAATTGATCCTTTAGCGGCACGTCGGGCGCGTAATGCAGGCGGGGCGTGGCCGCGATCTGATCCAGCAGAATGTCGGTGATGGCGGCAAACAGCACCTCCTTGCTTTCGAAATGCTTGTAGAGCGTGCGTTTGGACACTTCGGCCAATTCGGCGATGCGGTTCACCCGCGCGGCGGGGAACCCCTGCTCCCGAAACTCCTGAATCGCCGCGTCCAGAATATCTTTTCGTTTCTTTTCAGTGAGCTTCACCGCAATCCCCCATCTAGCCGCAAAAAATGTAAACATACGGGTTTACATTCGGCACCGTTGTCGCATATGTAAACAGCAAGGTTTACAAACGCAAGCGCTGCGGCGCGACGCGGCCCCGCGAAACATTCGCCACCCGGCCCATCCGGTCCGTGGGGCTTCCCATCACAGCCGCCGGTCAGATGCCGACGGCTCCCGATTTCGAGGACTGATTGACATGGCAGACAAGACATTCGGCGCCAAAGGCTGGACCCCGGCGCAGCTTGGCACGCTCACCGGCAAGACCTATCTCATCACCGGCGCCAATGCGGGCGCAGGGTTTCAGGCGGCGCGTATCCTGCTGTCGAAAGGCGCGCGGGTGGTAATGCTGAACCGTAGTGCGGAAAAATCGACCGCCGCCGTCGAGGATTTGCGCCGTGAGTTCGGTGCGGACGCTGACGTGGGCTTCATCCGCATGGACCTTGCCGATCTGGCATCTGTGCGCGCCGCCGCAACCGAAGCGCTGCAAACGGTGCCCCGGATCGACGCGCTCATCTGCAACGCCGCCATCGCGCAGGTGCCCACCCGGAAGCTGACCCCGGACGGGTTCGAAAGCCAGCTTGGCACCAACCATTACGGGCATTTCGTTCTCGCCGGGATGCTGTTTGACCGGATCGAGGCATCGCAGGGCCGGATCGTCGTGGTGGCCAGTCTTGGCTACAAAATGGGACTGCGCACCATCCGGTTCGACGACATGAACTGGGACAACGGCTACAGCGCCAACCCTGCCTATAGCCAAAGCAAGCTGGCGCAGATGATGTTCGCCTACGAGTTGCAGGACCGGGTGAAGGCCGCAGGCCGTTCGGTCGAGGTCTATGTTTGCCATCCCGGCGCATCGGCCACGTCGCTGATCAAGACCAGCGGCGGTTTGGGCACCCGGATCATGTTCAAGCTGATGTCGATGTCGCCCCTCGTCCAATCCGCCGAGAAAGGCGCTTATCCGGAGGTGATGTGCGCTACCCAAGACGGGCTGGAGCCGCGTGCGCTGTATGGCCCGACAGGGCGGATGGAATGGGTGGGCCCCGTGGGACGCGGCACGCTGGAACCCCACGCCTATGATAAGGCGGTCATGACACGCCTGTGGGCGCGGACGGAAAAAGACACCGGGTTTAGCTGGGGCTGGTAAGCTGACCGCAAATCTGGCGGGGCGACAGGCTGAAGGGGCGGGGCTGCCAAGCGGGCAGTTCCGCCGCCGTCACCATCAGGACATGGATCGACAGATGGACGTAGTTAAAACGGCAAGCAATTGGGCGCGTGCCGAAATGATCTCCTCCACGCTCTTCGCGGTCATCGGTGTGCTGTTTATGCTGGTCAGTCTGTCCCTATGGCAGCTAGGCCGGACCGACATGGCACGGGCCTTTGTTCTGCCGGGGCTGGTCGCTGGCGGGCTTCTAGTGGTGCTTGGGGTGGGGCTGTTCATTCCGGCGCAGACGCGGCTGGGGGCTATCCCTGCGGCCTACGGGGCTGATCCGGGCGCGTTCCTCAGCGCCGAGATCGCCCGCGCCGACAAGGTGCTGAACGATTACCGCATCGCGGCGTTTCGCGTCTTTCCGGCGATCATCGCGCTCTGTGCGCTGTTGATCCCGTTTGTCGACGCGCCCGCGTGGCGCGCGGCCCTCATCACTGCCATCGCCATGTTCACGGTGCTGATCGTCATCGACGGCAGTGCCAATACGCGGCTTCAGGACTACAGACAGCAGCTGTCAGCCTTCGACGCCGCGATGCGCCGCTAGCGAGGCCCCGGTCAGGTCTGTTTGAACAGCAGCCTGTATTTCCCGATGAACAGATCCTTCCCCTTGATCATCCGCGTCACCAGATCGCCTGCGGTAAAGAGGCCAAGGTAGGAATTCCCGCGCTGCGGCCCAAGCGGCACGAGGATGGGCGCCCTCTCCCCCCACGGCTTGTAACGTTTCAGTTGTTCAAGGGGCGTGCCTTCGCCGAGGCCAAGCAGCGTTTTCTTAAGCCACGGCAGTTGGCGGCTGGTGGCGACGATGGTCATCGCGTCACCGGGATCAGCCACATCCCCCGCGGCAAAGACATTCGGGTAGGTGGAAGGGCGCAGCCACGGATCGACCTTGACCCGGCCCGCGGCGCCGATCCGCACCCCGGGCAAGTCTTGCAGAAGGTCCGACTGCGCACGCGCGCCGAGCGCCGGGAAGATCAGATCGAAGTTGCGCGTTGATCCGTCGCTGAGCCGCAAAAGGCCCGCATGCGGCGCGGTCATACTTTCAAGGTCATTGGCCCGCTGCCCCAAGATCAACTCCACGCCCGCCTGTTCCAGCTTGCGCGCCAAGGCGGTGCCCAGCCGCGCAGGCTTATCCGGGATCAGTCGCGGTTGCCCGGAAATCAGCGTGATCCGCTTGTCGGGCATGGCATGGGCGATCTCACCGGCAAGTTCGGTGCCGACCGCACCGCCCCCGACGATCGCCACGCTTGTGGCCGCGCGAAGCTGCGCATGAACACGGGCATTTTCCGCGCGGAATGCCTCGATGTCGTCGCCGGCAGGCTTGAACGGCGTGGCATTGCCAGACCCGGTTGCGATGACGATCTGACTGGCGGGAACATGTTGCCCGTCCTCCAGCGTCACGCCCGATCCGTCCACCGACGCCGCCCGCGCGCGCAGCACCCGTCCCCGCTCCAGCAGGGCGTCATAGGGGATCAGCGCCCGGTCCAGAAGCGCGGGGTCGACCACGGCCCGGATCATCGCCGGCGCGTGCACGAAGTGGCTGCGCGGCTCAATCAGCGTCACATCGGCCTTATCGTCGAGCGACTGCGCCAGCTCGGCGCCGATATAGCCGCCGCCGACAATCACGATTTTCTGGGTCATGGATGGGGCCTTTCTCTGCTCATCCACGATAGATAGGCGCATCCCGCCCATTTTGATATTTATAGTTTTCACTGATCTACATAAGAAACGTTTAACAGGAGGCCGTGGATGAAGCTTGAGCAATTGAAAGCGTTGCGCGCGGTCGTCGAAACAGGCTCCGTCAAGGCGGCGTCACTGCGGCTGAACCGCACCCAGCCTGCCGTCAGTCAGGCGCTAAAGGCCTTGGAGCTTCAGACCGGGACCGAGCTTTTCGACCGGTCCGGGTATCGGCTTGATCTGACCCCGGTCGGGCGCCGGGTCTATCTGCAATCGCTGCGGGTTCTGGCAGAAGCCGATGATCTGACGCAGCTTGTCCGGCATTTCGAGAAGGGTCAGGAGGAAACGCTCACAATCGCCATCGATGCCAGCGTCGACAGCGGTCTGTGGATGCCTGCGTTGGCGAAACTGCAAGCGGAGTTCCCCGATACGCGGGTCGTTCTGCGGGCCGAAATGCTGTCAGGAGCCGTCAGCGCGGTCCGCTCAGGTGAGGCGGCGCTTGCCATCGCGCCGATGCTTTCGGTTCTGCTGGAGGAGGAGGGTCTAAGCCACCTGCGAGTGGGTCGCCATGCCATGCGGAACGTCGCGGCCCCGGCCCTGATTGCGGCAATGAACGCGCCGAGCCGCCTGTCTGATCTGCGTCGCTTCACGCAAGTCATCGTTCACGACAGCGGGGAGGCGGGCGGCATGTTCGATCGGGAACTCGGCGTGCAGAAGGGGCAGCGCCGCTGGTATGTCGGGGACCTCCACAGCAAGAAAGCCCTGCTGCTCGCCGGTCTCGGCTGGGGGCGTATGCCGGATCACATGATCGCGGCGGAACTGGCCTCGGGCGCGCTGCAAGACATCGTGCTCCCCCACACCCACCTACCGTTTGAGGCAGGCATCTACGCGTTCCGCCAACCCCGCCCGGTCATCGGCCCGGTCGCGGAAACACTATGGCACAGCTTCGAAGCGCTGGCCCAGAACCCCTGAATGCCCGCGACAGGCCCCAAGCCACCCGTAGGGGTGTTGGGCATATAGTTATACTCTGGGGAGTTAGTGGCGGAGAGACAGGGATTCGAACCCTGGGAACCCGTGAAGGCTCAACGGTTTTCGAGACCGCCCCGTTCGACCACTCCGGCACCTCTCCGCGGGGGTCTTGGTGGCGCGGGGTTTAGGGGGTTCGGCGGGGCGGTGCAAGCCCCTTTTGCGGATCGTTATCGCCGCGTCTCCGGCGCAGGTCCGGGCGGCAGGTCCGAGGCTGCGGGGGAGGGGGCCTGCGTGCGGTCGGTGCGCAGTGGCGCATGTCTCTCGCGGACAGACCTGCGCGCATCAGTTGGCAATTTTATCGGGCGGGGCTAGAGTTACGGCCATGCGCGCGTCGGAAGCCGGTGCGCCCTTTGTGCTCCCGGAGGTTGAGATGAACCCGACCCGGCCTTGTGGCCCCTTGTCATCCGTGGCGGTGCGCCGCTCCGGCGCGACGCTGCTGCGTGGCGCCGTGACCGCCTTGGCGCTTCTGATGCCCCTCACTGGCGGGTCCGCGCTGGCGCAGGCGGGCGTGGCCGCGGAGGGCTCGGAAAGCGCGCCGCTCGCCGCGGTGCAGGTGCAGCGGATCGAAGGGCTCTATGCCGGGCTGGGCATGGATCGCCTGTTGGGCATCATGCGCGAGGAGGGTCTGTCCTACGGCGACGAACTGGAGGACGAGATGTTCCCCGGGCGCGGCGGAGAGCGCTGGGAGACGGTCGTGGACCAGATCTACGACACCGACCGCATGGGGCAAATCGTCCGGCGGCAGCTGGCTGAGACGCTGGCTGAGACAGACCTTGCGCCGCTGGAAGAGTTCTTTGGCTCCGATCTGGGGCAACGGATCGTGGGGCTGGAAATTGCCGCCCGCGACGCGCTTCTTGATCCCGGCACCGAAGAAGCGGCCCGGGATAAGCTGGCGATGATGCAGGACGACGCCCATAGTCGGCTGGACGTTCTGGGCCGGTTTGCGGAGGCCAACGAATTGGTCGAGACCAATGTGGTCGGTGCGCTTAACTCCAACTTCGCCTTTTATCAAGGGCTGGCCGATGGCGGTGCCTTTGAGGTGGAGATGGACGAGGATGAGATGATCCGCGAGGTCTGGCAACGCGAGCCCGATATCCGGATCGAGACCGAAATCTGGGTGTTCTCCTACCTCAACCTTGCTTATCAGCCGCTGACGGATGAGGAGATCGACAGCTACACGACGCTGTCGCTGACCCCCGAAGGGCAGGCGCTGAACCGGGCGCTGTTCGCAGCATTTGATGAGCTGTTCCTGACCATTTCCGGGGAGTTGGGGCTGGCGGCGGCGCAGTTTGTCGGCGGACAGGATATCTGACCTCATCCGCGTGGTCGGGCAGGGGTCAGGGTCGCGGTCCGGGGCTTGACAGCCGGGGTCGGTTCGGCCATAAGCCCCGCACCCGGCGGCTCCCCGTGATCCGACCGGGTTGATTTTTTGGGGAAAGGCCTGTGGCTCGCTGCACCTGTCCCCGTCCTGCAAAACCCATGCCCAGACAGGGCACGCAGTTCGAGGTGGCCAGTGGCCGGAACGCCCGGGATAAACCGGGGACCACAGAGCGCGGGCAACGAAAAGGAAGACAGCACATGTTCGCAGTGCTCAAGACCGGCGGCAAACAGTATAAGGTGGCCTCCGGTGACATCCTACGCGTCGAGAAGCTTGCCGCTTCCGCCGGTGAGACCGTCCAGTTCAACGATATTCTGATGGTCGGCGGCACCATCGGCGCCCCCTTCGTCGAAGGTGCGGGCGTTCAGGCCGAGGTCATCGACCAGATCAAGGGTGAGAAGCTCATCCACTTCGTGAAGCGTCGTCGTAAGCACGGCTCGCAGCGCACCAAAGGCCACCGCCAGCAGCTGACCCTGCTGCGTGTGACCGACATTCTGGAATCCGGCGCGGCTGACAGCGGCGTGAAGGCCGCCATCGGCTCTGGCTCCGTGTCCGGTGCCGCCGTCGAAGCCGCAGCGCCCGCTCCGAAGGCTGCCAAGAAGCCCGCCGCTAAAGCCGAGAAGGCCGCGCCCAAGGCTGCTGCCGGTGGCGACGACCTGAAGAAGCTGTCGGGTGTTGGTCCCGCGCTTGAGAAGAAACTGCACGAAGCCGGCGTGACCAGCTTCGCCCAGATCGCCGCTTGGAGCGACGCAGACGCCGAAGAATTCGGCGAGAAGCTGAACTTCAAAGGTCGTATCGAGCGTGAAGGCTGGATCGATCAGGCCAAAGAACTGGCCAACGGCTAATCGAGACATAGGAGAACAGCGATATGGCACACAAAAAAGCAGGCGGTTCCTCCCGTAACGGTCGCGACTCTGCGGGTCGCCGCCTCGGCATCAAGAAATTCGGTGGCGAAGCCGTCATCCCCGGCAACATCATTGCCCGTCAGCGCGGCACCAAGTGGTGGCCGGGTCAGGGCGTCGGCATGGGCAAGGATCACACGATCTTTGCAGTCGCCGATGGTGCCGTGACCTTCCACAAAGGTCTCAAGGGCCGCACCTTTATTTCGGTCCTGCCCGCAGCGGAGGCTGCCGAGTAACCGAAACCCTCGACCAGGTCGATGGATAACATTCGGGGGATCGGCCAGCGCCGGTCCCCTTTCGCGTTTTCAATCGCGACAGTTCCTGCCCCGTCCCGCTCGGAGGAGAGCACGGCGCGGCAATGACGCCAGATCAGGGCGGAGGTTATCGGCCTGTATCCTATGTATGAAATTGACGAGTATGGGCGGCCTCTGCGGGTCGTCGCCGTAACGCACCTTGCGGAGGAGGGAGCCTTGACAGGGACACCGACCATCATGCTGGACCCCCAGCCTACCATCGTGGCCGACCGGATCACGCTGCGCCCCCTGCGGAAGTCCGACAAGGGCCTGATGCAGCATTACGCGGGCGACGAACGTGTGGCGCGCTACACGCAGACCGTGCCGCATCCGTTGCCGCCGGGCACCGTGGAAGGTGTCATTGATCGCGCACTGGCCCCTGACCGGACCGAAGATGTCTGGGCCATGGATGGCAGCGCGACCGAACTGGGTGAACTGGTCGGGATTATCAAGCTGAAGCGGATGGAGCCGGTGCGCGGCGTGCAGTCCGAAATCAGCTATTGGGTGGCTCCGGCGATGTGGAACACCGGCCTCGCGTCAGAGGCCGTGCGGGCCCTGCTAGACGCCAATCCCCATCAGGCCGACACGATTTTTGCAGCCGTGTTTCAGGATAGCCTTCCGTCGGCGCGGGTGCTGACCAATGCAGGGTTCGAATATATCGGCGATGCGGAAGCGTGGTCCGTGGCCCGCAATGCAAAGGTGCCGACCTGGACCTATCTCAAGAAGCTTTGAGGTCCGCGCGCCGTGCGGGCCTCTCTTGCGGTGCGGGCTGATCCGGTCTACGCCGCGACCACTTACCAGCAAGGGCGTGCGCGATGAAATTTCTCGATCTGGCCAAGGTCTATATCCGTTCCGGCGGCGGCGGCGGGGGCTGCATCTCGTTCCGGCGGGAGAAGTTCATCGAATACGGCGGTCCCGATGGGGGTGATGGCGGCGATGGCGGCGATGTGGTGGCTGAGGCCGTGGACGGTCTCAACACGCTGATCGACTTTCGCTATCAGCAGCATTTCTTTGCCAAGAACGGCCAGCCCGGTCAGGGGTCCCAGCGCACCGGGCGCGATGGGCCCGATGTGGTGCTGCGCGTTCCCGTCGGCACCGAGATCCTCGACGAAGACGAAGAGACCGTCATCGCGGACCTGACCGAAGTGGGCCAGCGGGTCGTTCTGGCGCGCGGCGGCAATGGCGGCTTCGGCAACCTGCATTTCAAGACCTCTACCAACCAAGCCCCACGCCGCGCCAATCCGGGCCAGCCGGGGGTCGAACGCACTCTGTGGCTGCGGCTGAAGCTGATCGCCGATGCCGGTCTGCTGGGTCTGCCCAATGCGGGCAAATCGACATTTCTCGCCGCCACGTCCAATGCGCGGCCCAAGATCGCGGACTATCCCTTTACTACGCTGCACCCCAATCTGGGCGTCGTGGGCGTGGACAATGCTGAATTTGTCATCGCCGATATTCCGGGTCTGATTGAAGGCGCGCATGAAGGCCGGGGGCTGGGCGATATGTTCCTTGGCCATGTGGAGCGCTGTGCTGTGCTGCTGCATCTGGTCGATGGCACGTCCGAGACGGTGGCCGAGGATTATCGCACCATTATCGGGGAGTTGGAGGCCTATGGCGGCGAATTGGCCGACAAACCGCGTGTCACAGCCCTCAACAA
The DNA here is from genome assembly GCF_002504165.1 of Pacificitalea manganoxidans. GTDB lineage: Bacteria > Pseudomonadota > Alphaproteobacteria > Rhodobacterales > Rhodobacteraceae > Pacificitalea > Pacificitalea manganoxidans. Next base: position 2,414,948 of record NZ_CP021404.1, on the reverse strand, counting down.
GATCGACGCCCTGTCCGACGAAGAGCGCGAGGAGCGGGTCGCGGAGCTGACCGAAGCGCTCGGCCATGCGCCCATGCTGATGTCAGGTGTCTCGCGCGAGGGTGTGACGGACGTGCTGCGCGCGGTGCGTGCGCAGATCTCCGAAGACCGTCTGCGTCGCAAGCGGGCCGAGGATGGCGAGGAGGAGGACGCACCGTGGCGTCCCTGACGGCGACGGAGCAAACAACCAGCAGCGGCGTCGCGCCCGATTTGGCAAGCGCGCGGCTCGTGGTGATCAAAATCGGCTCGGCGCTTCTGGTGGACCGGGCTGGGGGGGGGCTGCGCGAGGACTGGCTAACGGCCCTGGCAGAAGATGTCGCCATGCTGAAGGCACGGGGCACGGGCGTGATCCTCGTCTCATCAGGCTCCATCGCGCTGGGGCGCGGGGTTCTGGGTTTGGGCTACGGCGCGCTTGCACTGGAGCAAAGCCAGGCCGCCGCGGCGGTCGGTCAGATCCAGTTGGCCCGCGCCTATGAGCAGGTGTTGGGCCCCCATGGCATTACCACGGCGCAGGTGCTTCTGACGCTAGAGGACAGCGCCGACCGCCGCCGTTACCTGAACACCCGGGCGACCTTGGCACAGCTGCTCAGCCTCGGCGTGGTGCCGATCGTCAACGAAAACGACACCATTGCCACGGATGAGATCCGGTTCGGGGATAACGACCGGCTGGCTGCGCAGGTGGCTGTGACGGTGGGCGCGGATCGGCTGGTTTTGTTGTCGGATGTGGACGGGTTCTATTCCGGCAACCCCAAGGACGACCCCACCGCGACGCGTTATGATGTGATCGACCGGATCACGCCGGAGATCGAAGCGATGGCGGGTGATGCCGGCTCTGGCCTGTCCAAAGGCGGGATGAAGACGAAGCTGATGGCCGCGCGCACCGCCACCGCAGGGGGATGCGCCCTCGCCATCACCGAAGGTTCGGCACTGCGTCCGCTCAGCGCGTTGGAGCAGGGCGCGAATTGCACATGGTTCACCGCCGGAGAAGATCCGCAGATCGCACGGAAACGCTGGATCGGCGCGATGAAGCCGCGGGGCACCGTGGTGCTGGACGCCGGTGCTGTCGATGCCTTGAGCCGCGGAAAATCCCTGCTGCCCGCTGGGGTGCGCGCGGTGAGCGGCAGCTTCGGTCGCGGCGATCCGGTGCGGATCGAAGGCCCTGACGGTGCGGGGCTTGGCGTAGGGCTGACCCGCTATACCGCGGCAGAGGCCCGCGCGATCAAGGGGCACCGCAGTGATGAGATCGAAACGCTGCTCGGCTATCCCGGACGCGCGGCGCTGATCCACCGCGATGACATGGTGCTGTAAGGGGCCGGACGCACCGGCCCCTCAGCGCAGGCTCACGCCCCGGCGACCGTTTCCGCCAATGCGTTGATTTCCTCCGCGATAATCTGAGGGTGATCTTCGGGCGTGAAATGCAGTCCGCCTTCGATCCGGCGCAGCGGCGCGTTCAGGTCACGCGCCAGCCGCTCGCCATACTCGATCTTCTGGAATTCATCGGCGGCCCCCCAAGCCACGCGGGCCGGGATGTTCAACGTGGACAGGCGGTCCGAGATCGCCTTCGTATCCTCGACGTTCAGAGATTGGGTTTGGCGCACAAATGCCTCGGCCCCGTCATGCGCCTCATAATGGGGCATATGCGCGGCCAGCGCCGCGTCGGCAGCGGCCTCGGTCTCGTGACCCTTGGAGAACATCATCTTCAGCAACTGGCGCAGGGCCCCGTCGGGGGCGTGCTGGGTGATCGAGCCCGTCGCGGCGACAGCGCTGACCAGCGGCACGGGCCACGAGTCGTAGCAGATGGCGTTGGTCAGAAAGAGGCCGCTGACCATTTCAGGATGGCGCACGGCGGCGATCTGCGCCACGCCCCCGCCAAGGTCATGCCCGGCAAGGATCGCACGGTGGATACCCTGAGCGCGCATCCACGCGACAAGATAATCAGCCTGCGTTCCGACCGAGATATCCCGGTCCCGTCCTTCGGGGATAGAGGCGCCGTAGCCGGGCATTTCCCACGCCAGCACGCGCCGGTTCCGGATCAGCGGGGCGACGTCGCGCCACAGGGCGGGGCAAGTGGGGATGCCGTGGATCAGAATAACGGGGTCGCCGGAGCCCGTCTCTTCCCAACGCATGGTGATATCTTCGACGCGCGCGGTATGGGTTTGCATGATGCGGTCCTTTCCTTGAGCGATTGCTCAAGGGCCAACACCGCGCCGCCGGGATCGTTCCTGCCTGTGACAGGGATCAGCGGAACCCCACCGTTTTCGCCCTATGGCATGAAGAACCCGGCTGTGGGGGCACAGCCGGGGCAGATCAATGGATCAAGCCGCGATCACATATCAGCGAATTTGATCGACTCGCCGCAGCCGCAGGCTTCGGTCACGTTGGGATTGTTGAACTTGAAGCCCGATTCCAGCAGCGAGGTCTCATAATCGATCTCAGTGCCGAACAGGAACATCTGCGCCATGGGGGCAATCATCACCCGCGCGCCATCCTGTTCGACCACCTCGTCATGGGGGTCGATTTCGGCGGCGTAGTCCATGGTGTATTCCATGCCAGCACAGCCGCCCTTCTTAACGCCGATCCGCAGCCCTTCATGGCCGTCCTTCAGCATCAGGCGGGAAATCTGCGCCGCAGCGCGGGGGGTCATGGTGACGGCTTGTTTGCCGGGGATACCGAACATCTCGAACTCCGATCGTTCTCGATACTGAATCTAATCACCGCATCTGCCGGTTCCAAGGGGGGCAGGGGCAGTGGCGTCATCCGCAAAATCAGAATGTTTTGCGGGTGACCGGTATATCACATGAAGCCGAGCTCTAGCCGGGCTTCGTCGGACATCATTTCCATGCCCCAGGGCGGATCCCACGTGATGTCCACATCGACCTGCTTCACGCCGTCCAGCGGCTCGATCGCCTCGGCCAACCAGCCAGGCATCTCACCCGCTACCGGACATCCCGGCGCGGTCAGGGTCATCAGGATGCCAACTTCGTTCTGGTCGGAAATGTCGATCGTATAGACCAGCCCCAGATCGTAAATATTCACCGGGATTTCCGGGTCATACACGGTGCGGCAGGCCTCGACGATATTGTCGTAAAGCGGGTGCTCTGTCGAAGACGGACGGATGAGCGGCGCTCCTTCGAGCGGGGTGCTGTCTGCGGTCATGGCTGCCTCGGATGTTTTCCGACTAATCATATAAGAAATGAGGGCGGCAACGTCCAGTGCGCGACCATCGCAGAATACGCATGGCCCTTGCCCGGATGAGGCCGCCCCCCAACGCAGAAAGCGGACCCGCAGGCCCGCTTTCCGTCACTCAATTATCCGTGTCGACTGCCGGGGGGCGATTATAGCCCGTTCCAGCTTTCTTCCAGCGTCGCTTCGCTTTCGAGTTCCGTCGCGGCGGCGGCATCGTATTCAGGCATGCCTTCCAGATCGGCCTCGGTGTAGCCGCTCAGCTTGAACTGGCCTTCTTCGGCGGCGTAGTTCATCTGATCGAGCGACAGGGCGATGTCGTCTTCGCCCAGACCAAGGAACCCACCGATGCCGACCACGGCGACGATGTCGTTGTTCAGACGGGCAAAGCCGTCGATTTCACCGACAGACTTGCCTTCGGCATCAATCACGTCGGCACCGATCAGCTCTGCAATCTGCATGCCTGCGGCGCCGGAATAGGCCTGCTCGAAGTCGAACGCACTGGATGCGGTATCGGTGCCAATCACGCCGCCCACATCAGCGTCCGTTTCGGCTTCGCCGCTTGCGGCCATGTCGCCGGTGGCGTCAACATCGGCTTCGCTGTCGACCGCCGTGTCGGTTTCGGCATCCGCTTCGGCGCCGGTCGCGTCATCCATCATCGGATCAGCGGCCATGTCGGTTTCCGCGTCAGCGTCGGCGTCAACGCCGCTATCGGCGCCGGGGGCCGCGACATCGACATCCGCGTCGGTTTCAGCTTCGGTATCGGTGACAATCTCGGCGTCATCGCCGGGCGCCACTGTGGCGTCCAGTTCAGTGCCCGCGCTGACGGCGGCATCGCCGCCCACGGAGGCACCCGTGCCATCGGTGATGAGGGGATCGGTGGTGTTGGCATCCTGCGCGAACGCGCCCGAGGTAAGGGCGATAGCGGCGGCGCCGGAAAGAAGGGCTGTTTTCATAGCAAACATTGCGAGAACTCCATTTTGTCCGTCTGTGACGTCTGCCTGTTCAACCCCGCCCCGGTGATGCGGTTCCACTATGGTTCCCGGTTAGGGAAGGTTTGCGGTGGAGAATCCGACGATGGGCAAAAAATTGCCCGCCTCATGCAAAAAGCCGCCGTTTCGGGAGGGAAACGGCGGCTTGACAGGGCGTGGCGTGAGGAGGCGCCGTCAGCCCTTGTTCATGCGGTTCTCGATCAGATCATCGACAACCGACGGATCGGCGAGGGTGGAGGTGTCGCCAAGCGCGCCGTAGTCGTTTTCGGCGATCTTGCGCAGGATGCGGCGCATGATCTTGCCCGAGCGGGTTTTCGGCAGTCCGGGGGCCCACTGGATCAGATCAGGTTTCGCGATGGGGCCGATTTCCGTGCGAACCCACGTTTCCAGATCCTTGCGCAGCTCATCCGAGGGCGTCTCGTTATTCATGAGCGTGACATAGGCATAGATGCCCTGACCCTTCACGTCATGCGGGTAGCCAACGACGGCGGCTTCGGCCACCGCCTTATGAGCGACGAGCGCGCTTTCGACCTCGGCCGTGCCCATGCGGTGACCCGACACGTTTAGCACGTCATCGACCCGGCCCGTGATCCAGTAATAGCCATCCGCATCGCGGCGACAGCCATCGCCGGAGAAGTAATAGCCGGGATATTGCTGGAAATAGGTTTCCTCGAACCGCGCGTGATCGCCCCAGACGGTGCGCATTTGACCGGGCCAGCTATCGGCGATGGCCAGAACACCTTCGGCGGCGGTGTCGTCGATGACTTCCCCGGTGTTGGGTTCCAGAAGCACCGGCTGCACGCCGAAGAACGGCTTGGTCGCGGAGCCGGGCTTCGTCGGGATCGCGCCGGGCAGGGGGGTAATCATATGCCCGCCGGTTTCGGTCTGCCACCATGTGTCCACAATGGGACAGCGGCCCTTGCCGACCGTCTCGTTATACCACTCCCAGGCTTCGGGGTTGATGGGCTCGCCCACGGTGCCCAGCAGGCGCAGGCTCGACAGATCGTGCTTTTCAACCCATTCGCTGCCTTGCCCCATCAGTGCGCGGATCGCGGTGGGGGCGGTGTAGAACTGGTTGACGCCATGCTTGGCGCAGACCTCCCAGAAGCGTCCGGCATCGGGATAGGTCGGCACGCCCTCGAACATGAGCGTCGTCGCGCCATTCGCCAGCGGCCCGTAGACGATGTAGCTGTGGCCCGTGACCCAGCCCACATCCGCCGAACACCAGAACACGTCGCCATCATGGTAATCGAAGGTCAGCTGATGGGTCATCGCCGCGTAAGCGAGATAGCCGCCAGAGCTATGCACCACGCCCTTCGGTTTGCCGGTGGAGCCCGAGGTGTAGAGGATGAACAGCGGATCCTCGGCCCCCATCGGGCGCGGCGGGCAATCGGGGGCGACGGTTTTCATCATCGCCTTCACATCGACATCGCGCCCGTCGATCCAGCTGATCTGATCGCCGGTATGCTTGACCACCAGACAGCGCACCTTGTCGGAGCAGTGCAGCAGCGCGGCATCGGTGTTGGACTTCAGCGCCGTGCGCTTACCGCCCCGCGGCGCGGTATCGGCGGTGACGACAAGCTTCGCGCCGCAATCGTTGATCCGGTTGGCCAGCGCATCCGGCGAGAAGCCGGCGAAGACGATCGAATGAATGGCGCCGATCCGCGCGCAGGCCAGCATCGCATAGGCGGCCTCCGGGATCATGGGCATGTAGATCACCACCCGGTCGCCGCGCATGACGCCTTGGCTCAGCAGCACATTGGCGAACCGGCAGACGTTTTCGTGTAATTCGCGATAGGTGATGTGCAGCGCCGGGTCGGTGGGCTCGTCCGGCTCCCAGATGATCGCGGTCTGGTCGGCGCGGGTGGCCAGATGGCGGTCGATGCAATTGGCGGCGACGTTCAGAACGCCGTCCTCGAACCATTTGATCGACACCTCACCCAGCGTGAAATTCGCGTTCTTCACCTTGGTAAAGGGTTCGATCCAGTCGAGACGCTTGCCCTCTTTGGCCCAGAACGCATCCGGGTCGTCGACGGATGCCTGATACATCTGCTCGTAGCGGGCGGCATCCACATGCGCCTTGGCGACGAAACTGTCGGGAGCGGGATGAGACGATTTCTCGGTGTCGAGCATGGGTTTCCTCCGGATGGCTGACCGCCTCCCCCGGCGGTCTTTCGCGTTGCCGGCACTCTGGCCCTACGGGGGCGGGCCGGCAACAGGACATTGGTCCAGTCCGCCGGAGGGTTCAATCCTCCCCCGGCGGAACGGGTGGCGGGCCTAGATCGCCAGATATTCGGCGCGCAGGGCGGCATCGTCGAGCACCTCGCTCGCCAGCCCGTCGAACACGATCTGTCCGGTGTCGAGGATCACCGCGCGATCGGCAAGTTCCAGTGCGCGAATGGCGTTTTGTTCCACGATCACCGTGGTGATGCCCAGTTCTTTGATGTGGATCAGGGTTTTCTCGATCTCGTCCACGATCACCGGGGCCAGACCTTCGTAGGGTTCGTCCAGCAGCAGCACCTTGATGTCGCGGGCCAGCGCGCGGGCAATGGCAAGCATCTGCTGCTCGCCGCCCGACAGGGTCACGCCCTCCTGTTTGCGCCGTTCGCCCAGACGCGGGAACAGCTCATAGAGCCGCTGGATCGACCAGCCCACAGGCGGCGCGATCTGCGCCAGTTGCAGGTTTTCCTCGACGGTCAGGCCGGGGATGATGCAGCGGTCTTCGGGGACCAGCCCGATCCCCGCCATCGCCGCCTGATGCGCACGCATAGTGTGCAGCGGCTGATGATCGAGCCAGATTTCGCCGTGGTTCACCTGCGGGCTGTCCATCCGCGCGATCGCCCGCAGGGTGGAGGTCTTGCCCGCTCCGTTGCGGCCCAGCAGCGCGAGGATTTCGCCTTCATGGACGTTAAAGTTGACGCCCTGCACGATGTAGCTTTCGCCGTAATAGGCATGCAGATCCCAGACCGAGAAATAGGCCGGGGCCGTGGCCGCGTGGTTTGCATGCTTCGAGAAGTCGGGTCGGGTGTTCATGTCGGTGCTCCCTGTCGCGCGCAGGCGCTCAATGCGCGGCCGTGGCGTGCTGGGTGGTGCCAAGATAGGCTTCTTGGACCTTGGGATGGCCCTTGATGTTTTCGGGGGTGTCTTCGACCAGCGGCGTGCCTTGGGCCAGCACCGTGATCCGGTCGGCTAGGCTGAACACCACATGCATGTCGTGTTCGATGATCGCCATTGTGATGTCGCGGCTTTCCTTGATTTCCCGCAGCAGGTCGATGGTGTTGTTGGTGTCGGCGCGCGCCATGCCCGCTGTCGGCTCGTCCAGCAGCAGCAGACGTGGCTCCTGCACCAGACACATCGCCATTTCCAGCCGCCGCTTGTCGCCCCGGCTGAGCGAGGCGGCGTGCATGTGCCGTTTGTCGACCATGTTGACGTCCATCAGGATCTGCTCGGCCTTCTCCGCCATGTCCCGCTGGCTGCGCACCGAACGGATTGCGTTCAGTTCGAACGCCCCGTCGCGGCGGGCAAAGCAGGGGATCAGCACGTTTTCGAACACCGTCAGATCGCCAAAGATCTCGGGCGTCTGGAACACGCGGCTAATGCCCATCTGATTGATCTGATGCGGGCTGCGTCCCAGAACCGACTGCCCGTCGAACATGACCGAGCCGGTATCGGGGATCAGCTTGCCCACCAGACAGTTGAGCAGGGTGGATTTACCCGCGCCGTTGGGGCCGATGATCGCATGCACGGACTGTTCGGCGACGCTCAGGTTCACGTCTCCCAGTGCCTGCAACCCGCCGAAGCGCTTGTTGACGCCTTTGACTTCGAGGATGCCCATAGCGGTCTCTCCTTATTCTGCGGGGTTCTGGGAGGCGCCGCGCTGCTGCGCTGCGTCCGCTTCGGGGCCGGTGGCGTTGCCGTCGCGACGGCGGAACATACGTCCCACCCGCTGCCCGCCTTCGACCAGCCCGCCGGGCAGAAAGATCACGATCAGCATGAACAGCAGGCCCAGCGTCAGGTGCCAGCCGGGGCCGACGAAATGTTCGGCCACGAACACGACGCCGTTTTCCAGCCCGTCGGGCAGGGCGCTGACCCACTGGTGCAGCGTCGCTTCGTTGATCTTCGAGAAGATGTTCTCGAAATATTTGATGAAGCCTGCGCCAAGGATCGGCCCGATGAGCGTGCCCGCGCCGCCGAGGATGGTCATCAGCACCACCTCGCCCGAAGCCGTCCACTGCATCCGCTCCGCGCCCGCCAGCGGGTCCATCGAGGCGAGAAGCCCGCCCGCAAGACCGGCATACATGCCCGAGATCACAAAGGCCGCCAGCGTGTAGGGCCGGGTGTTGAGGCCTGTGTAATTCATCCGCTGCTGGTTCGACTTCACCGCACGCAGCATCAGCCCGAAGGGCGACCGGAAGATCCGCATCGAGATGTAGAACGCCACCAGCAGGATCACCGCGCAGAGGTAGTAGCCCGCGTTGAACTGGAAGCTCCACGCGCCTGCGTCCATCACCCAGGTCGAGCGCATTTCCATCCCGAACAGCTCCGTCACCGGCAGCGACGTGGCAGCCCCGCCGCCGTCCAGAATGCGCGGATCGCTCAGCGCCAGTTGCAGCCCGGTTTCACCATTGGTGATCGGCGTCAGCACCGAATAGGCGAGGTTGAACGACATCTGCGCGAAGGCCAGCGTCAGGATCGAGAAGTAGATCCCCGACCGCCGCAGCGAGATGAACCCGATCAGCAGCGCAAACAGCCCCGCCACGACGACCGACAGGATGATGGCCGGGATCACGTTCATGCTCAGCAGTTTGAACATCCAGACCGCCGAATAGCTGCCCACCCCCAGAAACGCCGCGTGCCCAAAGGACAGGTAGCCGGTCAACCCGAAGAGGATGTTGAACCCCACCGCGAAGATCCCGAAGATCACGAACCGCTGCATCAGGTCAGGATAGCCCGCGTTGAACTGCGCCATCTCGGAGCCTGCGGGAAACGGGTTCAGCAGGAAGGGGGCGAACAGCGCCAGCGCCGCCACGATCAGCAGAACGGTAATGTCTTTCTTGTCCAGTCCCATGGATCAGGTCTCCATCACGCCTTTGCGCCCCATCAGGCCGCGCGGCCGGGTCAGCAGGATTACAATTGCCACCAGATAGATGATGATCTGGTCGATGCCGGGCAGCAGGTCTTTCACCGCGTTCATCGATGCGAAGCTTTCAAGGATGCCCAGCAAGAAGCCCGCCGCCACCGCCCCGGGGAGCGAGCCCATGCCGCCCACGACGACGACGACGAAGCTCAGCACCAGAAAATCCATGCCCATGTGGTAGTTGGGCGAATTGATCGGCGTATACATCACGCCCGCCAGCCCGGCGACGGCCGCCGCCAGCCCGAACATGATGGTGAACCGGCGGTCGATATCGATGCCCAGCAGGCCCACGGTCTGGCGATCTGCCATGCCCGCGCGCACCACCATGCCGAAGGTGGTGAATTGCAGGAAACAGAACACGGCGCCGATGATCAGGGCCGAGAACAGGAAATAGACGAGCCGCCAGTAGGGGTAGATGATGGCATTCGGATCGAACCCCAGCAGCACCCCGAAATCGAGCGAGCCGCGGAACATGTCGGGCGCGGGCGTCGGGATCGGGTTGGCCCCGTAGTAATGCTTCACGATTTCCTGCAGCACGATCGCCAGACCAAAGGTCACAAGGATCTGGTCGGCATGGGGCCGCTTGTAGAAATGTTTGATGAGCCCGCGTTCCATGACATAGCCCACGATCAGCATCACCGGGATCGAGAACAGGATCGCCAGCGGCACGGACCAATCGATGATGGCGGCGCCGATCTCAGGCCCGAACCAATTTTCGATATAGGGGGTCTGCACCTTTAGCGGCTGGCCGAGGAAATCGGTCCGCTCCGGATCGATCGTGGTCACGCTCAGGTTCAAAAGCTTGTTCAGGGTCACCGCGCAGAACGCGCCGATCATGAACAGCGCCCCATGCGCGAAGTTGACCACCCCCAGGGTGCCGAAGATCAGGGTCAGGCCAAGTGCGATGAGCGCATAGGCGCTGCCCTTGTCCAGACCGTTGAGAATTTGCAGCAATATCGCGTCCATGGATGCCGTTCCTGCGCCTGCCTGTCGGTGTTGCTATGTGATGGCACCGCCCCGCGCCGCCCGCCGTTGAACGGGCGGGAGGGGCAGGGCGGTGCGACCGGAGGGATGCGCGACGGAGAAAGGGAAGCCCGCCGCGCCGATGGGATCGCCTCAGGCGCCCGGGTTGCACTCACCCAATGCGCCGCCCGCAAACATCGGGTGGTCCGGCTCGTAGGTCACCTGATCGACGGGGGTCACTTCGACCACTTCCAGAAGGTCGAATTCGGAGGTCGGGTTTTCCTTCCCCTTCACGACCAGCACGTCCTTGAAGCACTGGTGATCTTCGGCGCGGTAAAGCGTCTTGCCGTTGCCCATGCCGTCGAATTCGAAACCTTCGAGAGCTTCTGCCACCGCGCAGGGGTTGAACGAGCCGGCGCGCGCCACGGCATCGGCATAGAGCAGCGTCTGAACGTAGCAGGTATGCGCGGCCTGGCTCGGCGGGAAGCCATACTTGGTGCCGAAGCTCTGCACGAAAGCCTTGCTGCCTTCGTCCTGCAGCGACCAGTGCCAGTTGGTGGAGCCGAAGATGCCCTTCACGTTCTCGCCCGCGCCCCGCGCCATCAGGCGGGAGTAGAGCGGCACGACGATTTCGAAGTTCTTGCCGTTCACCTGCTTTTCGCGCAGGCCGAACTGAACCGCGTTGGTCAGGGAGTTGACCATGTTGCCGCCGTAGTGGTTGAGCACCAGCACATCGGCACCGGAGTTCAGAACCGGCGCGATATAGGAGCTGAAGTCAGTCTGTGCGAGCGGCGTCTTGACGGTGTTGACGGTCTCCCAGCCAAGCGCCTCGGTCGCGGCGATGATCGATTCTTCCTGCGTCCAGCCCCAAGTGTAATCGGCGGTCAGGTGATAGGCCTTGCGGTCATTGCCATACATTTTGGCCAGCACTGGTGCGAGCGCGGCCCCGGACATGTAGGCGTTGAAGAAATGGCGGAAGCCGTTGGCTTTCTTATCCTTGCCGGTGGTGTCGTTGGAATGGGTAAGCCCGGCCATGAAAATCACGCCCGCCTCTTGGCACAGACCCTGCACAGCGACCGCAACGCCCGAGGACGAGCCGCCGGAGATCATGATCGCGCCGTCCTTCTCGATCATCGATTTGGCGCTGGCGCGGGCGGCGTCGGATTTGGTCTGGGTGTCGCCGGTCACATAGGCGACCTTCTTGCCCATGATGCCGTTGCCTTCGAGAGCCTGCGACGAGAAGGTATTGAGCAACCCGCCATCGCCGCCGCCATTGAGATGCTCGACCGCCAGTTCAAAGGCGCGCAGCTCATCCGCGCCTTCGTCGGCATAGGGACCGGTCTGCGGCACGTTGAAGCCCAGCGTCACCGTGTCCCCGGTGGGCGCGTTGGTAAAGCCGGAATGCGCCTCGGCCCAGACATTGCCGGTAAACAGCGTCGGCGTGGCAAGGCCAGCCCCCGCGACGGCACCCGTCTTGAGCACGCCGCGGCGCGTGAAATTACTTTTCGACATGAAGTCCTCCCATGTGTGAATTGCCGCACCGCCAGTCTCCTCCCCGGCGGGCAACTGCCCATTTCTGAGCAGATCCAGTAAACAGCGCGCACCGCAAATCACGCAACAAATGCTTTACGGCAAAGGATTTTTTTGTAAATTCGTGAACAGGTATTCCAGCAATTCTGTAAATTAATTGTCACGCAGGTGCAGAAAGCCATTGGTGCGAAAGGAGAAATGTCATGCCCACCCGACGCCGCGCCGCGCAAGCCGACCTGCCCGATAGGGGGCGCGCCGGGCTGACCGGCAACCGCATCCGGGCCCGCCGCGTGTTGCTTGGGCTGCGGCAGGCGGATCTGGCGCGGCAGGTCGGAATTTCGCCGTCCTATTTGAACCTGATCGAGCACAACCGCCGCCGGATCGGGGGGAAGCTGCTGAACGACATTGCCCGCGAACTGACGGTTGAGCCTGCGCACCTGACCGAAGGTGCGGGCGTCGCGCTAATCGAAGCCCTGCGCGAAGCGGCAAATGACGTCGGCGCGGACCTATCCCCGGACCCCGCGACGACGGGGGCGGAACTGGACCGGTTAGAGGAATTCATTGGCCGTTTTCCGGGCTGGGCTGCGCTGACCGCCGAAACCGCCCGCCGCGCACGGGCCCGGGCCCGCACCGTCGAAATGCTGTCGGATCGGCTGACCCATGATCCGTTTCTGTCGGCCTCGCTGCATGAGGTGATCTCGGCTGTCACTTCGATCCGGGCGACGGCGGCGATCCTGAACGAGACGGGCGATATCGACCCTGAATGGCAAATGCGGTTTCACCGCAACCTCGACGATGACGCGCGGCGGTTGGCCGAAGGCGCGGGGGAGTTGGTAAGCTATCTGGACGCAAGCGAGGGCGCAGCGGCCAGCACCGCCACCCCGCAGGAGGAGTTCGACCGCTGGCTTGGCGCGCAGGGCTATCATCTGCCCGCCATGGAACAGGGCGCGACGCAGCCCGGGGACAGTCCGCATCTGCAAAGCGCCGCTGCCCGTGACCTCGCGACGCGCTGGGCCGCGCGCTATGCCGCTGCCGCACGGGCGATGCCGCTGGAGCCTTTCGCGCGGGCCTGCGTGGAGTTGCGTTACGACCCGCTCGCGCTGGCCTGGCAGTTCGATCAGCCGCTGGTGTCGGTGTTCGTGCGCATGGCCAGCCTGCCGCCTGCGCAGTTTGGCGCGCAGGTGGCCGGGCTGGTGATCTGCGACGGGGCCGGGGCGCTGACCTTCCGCAAGCCGGTGGAGGGCTTTGCGGTGCCGCGCTTCTCGGCGGCCTGTCCGCTCTGGCCGCTCTACGCAGCGCTGTCGCGCCCCGGCACCTCGCGCCGCGATCTGGTCGAAATGGCCGGCAGCGGCGGGCCGCGTTTTCTGACCTACGCCACCGCGACGCTGGAGCGTCCCGCAGGCTTCGACGGGCCGCAGGTGGCGCAGGCGGCGATGCTGATCCTGCCCGCCGAACTGGCCGAAGGCACCCCCGGTGCGGACGCTTTCCGCCCCGTTGGGCCCTCCTGCCGCATCTGTCCGCGCCGGTCTTGTCCGGCCCGCCGGGAACTGTCCATCGTGTCCGATCACCCCTGACGCGAGAGGTTTTGACAGCGCGGCATGTTTCCGCCGATAGTGCGCCCCGTGCGGACCGCCGAAAACCCCTGTCCAGAATTCGGGACCGGGCCGCCAAGGCAAGGCGGGGCAACCGCCAGCCCGGGGAGGAGACCGGACATGACAAGAACGGTTCTGCTCGTGGAGGACGAGCCGAATATCATCGAGGCGATCCGCTTCATCCTGTCACGCGATGGCTGGCGGGTGGAAACCCATGCCGACGGCTCCACCGCGCTGGAGGCCGTGGCGCGGCGGCTGCCGGATGTGGTGATCCTCGATGTGATGCTGCCCAACCGCTCCGGTTTCGACATCCTGCGCGACCTACGCGCGGCCCCCGATACCGAAAATTTGCCGGTGTTGATGCTGACGGCCAAAGGTCAGGGCAAGGATCGCGAATTGGCGGAGCGGCTTGGCGCCAACCGCTTTATGACAAAGCCCTTTTCGAATGCGGAAGTGCTTGCTGCGCTGCGCGATCTGGTGCCGTCGTGAGCCGTCCGCGCGGCGCGGACCCGTTGAGCGCCCCCGACGATCCGCTGGAACGCAGCCGCACCGGGCCGGTGTTCCTTGCCCGGCAAAGCTATCGCCGCCGCCGGGTGATGGATGCCGCACGCACGCTGCCCTTTGTCGGCACCGCGCTGGTGCTGGCGCCGGTGCTGATCCCTGAGGCGGGCGAGGAGGGCGCGACGCGGGCCGGGGTGATCTATCTCTTTGTGTTGTGGTGCGTGTTGATCGCGGCTGCATTCTGGATTGCGCGGCGGCTTGTGGGCTCGCTCGACGAGCCGCGCGTGGGCAGCGAAACCCTGTCGCCCCCAACGCCGCCGCCCCCACCCTCAATGCCGCCGTCCGCTGCCCGCACGCCGGTCGACCTTAGCACTGCCACGCCGGGCCGGGACTGACCGATGGCCTTCGACCTGCTCGTTGGCGTGTCGCTGATCTACGTCCTGTTTTTGTTTGGCATCGCTTTTCTGGCCGAACGGCGGGCCCGCCGGGGGCAGCGCGAATTCCTGCGCTCACCTTTGGTCTACACCCTGTCGCTGTCGATCTATTGCACCGGTTGGACGTTCTATGGCGCGGTGGGCTACGCGGCGCGCTCGGGGCTGGAATACCTGACCATCTACCTTGGCCCGACCGTCGTGCTGATCGGCTGGTGGGTGGTGCTGCGCAAATTGGTGCGGGTGGGCCGGACGCAGCGGATCACCTCGGTCGCGGACCTGATTTCATCGCGGTTCGGCAAATCCAACCTGCTCGGCGTGATCGTCACCCTGCTCGCCGTGGTGGGCACCACCCCCTATATCGCGCTGCAACTGCAATCGGTGGTGCTGGCCTTCGGCGCGATGGCACAGCCCGGCGTGTCGGATTGGGCGCGCCAAGACCCGACCGCGACCGCGCTTTGGGTCGCGGCGGGACTGGCGCTGTTCACCGTGTTGTTCGGCACCCGCAACCTAGACGCAAATGAGCGGCACTACGGCGTCGTCACCGCCATCGCCGTCGAAGCGGTGGTGAAACTGGTGG